>JAWOBP010000117.1:0-77392 GCA_046484285.1 Polyangia bacterium | reverse complement strand
CGTGTCCGCGTCCGCGTCGGTGTCCGTGTCCGTGTCCGTGTCCGCGTCGGTGTCCGTGTCCGTGTCCGCGTCGGTGTCCGTGTCCGTGTCCGTGTCCGCGTCGGTGTCCGTGTCCGTGTCCGTGTCCGCGTCGGTGTCCGTGTCCGTGTCCGCGTCGGTGTCCGTGTCCGTGTCCGCGTCGGTGTCCGTGTCGGCGTCGGTATCGGTGTCGGTGTCGGTATCCGTGTCGCTGTCGGCGTCTGTATCGGAATCCGAATCCGAGTCCGTGTCGGCGTCCGTGCCGCCAGGATCGTACTCCGGTGGGGCGTTGTGACACGAAGCCGCGCCCAACGCCGCGAGCGAGACGACGAGCACCGCCGCCAGTCCGATTCGATTCGGTCTAAAATATGATTTCGTGAACATTCCCCAAACCCTTTCCAGGCTTCTCTTCGGCGACTTTCGAGGTATTGGTCCCCGCAAGGCGCTTGACGGTTCATTTCTCGGACCATTCTACAATGGATTCCCCGAATTTGTCTCTCATTGAAAATCGAGCACGAAAGCGAACGCCCGCGCCGGCGACCACAGCTTGCAGTAGTAGACCTCGCGCAGGTCCTCCGGCACCCAGAACTGGCTGCCCAGCCGCAGATACGGCGAAAAGAGCGTCCACTCTCCGTCTCCGCTTTGAGCCAGCTCGATGCCGCCCTCGTTGAGCCACGCGTTTCCGTTGACGTAGGACTGGCCGGGAGCGAAGACCAGCGTCGGTCCGTCGACCAGCCAGGACTCCAGCTCCTGGTCGTCGAGCCTGTCGACCGCCCATGCCAGGGCCGCCGCGTTGATCGCCGCGCAGCCGAGCTCGGCGCCTTGTGGATCGAAGCCGAACCCCTGCTCGAAGGCGTCCTGGGTCTTCATCTTGCACCAGATCTCCTGCTCGAAGATCTGCGGCGTGCTGGTCGCGCAGGGCAGCTCGCCCTCGACCCCGTAGCGCTGGACCGTGACCAGCGGGTACTCCAAAGGCTCGGGATCCACGCCGCCGTCGACTCCGCCGTCGACTCCGCCGTCGACTCCACCGTCGACTCCACCGTCGACTCCACCGTCGACTCCGCCGTCGACCCCGCCGTCCGGCGCTGACGGTAGATGCAGCTCCGGCTTGCTCCAGGCAAAGGCCGACAAGCCTCCGTGATCGACACCCTCGACCGCCTCGAGCGGCAGATCCGCTTCGTCGAGCTGGGCCAGGATGCGCTGCGCGATGCGACACCAGTCCTGCTGGTACTGCTGCGCCTCGACGAAGGCCGGATGGGGATCGTGGGTGTCGGTGCACTGCTCCTCGCCGCTGCCCGTGTCCGAAGCGGTCTCGCTGTCGCTATCTGCGCCGGAATCCGAGTCCGTGTCCGCGTCGATGTCCGCGTCCGAATCGGTATCCGAGTCGACGTCCGCGTCCGGGCCGGCGCTCTCCCCGCCCGACGAGCCGCTCTCCGCGCAGCAGGCCAGCAGGAGCGCCGCCAGCAGGACCCGGCCCGAGAGAATCGCGCGATCGACAGGATGAAAATCGAGATCAACGGAAGGCTCCCTTTGCCGCGTTCGAGCTCCCGGGTCGTCTTTGCTCGACTCGGAAATCATCCGCTCTCTACCCATGGTTTCGATGATAGAGCACCCGCGGGCCCGAGGCCAACCCGCCTCTCTCTTTGCATTTTCGGGTGCTTGAGCTAAGTTCTGCGCACCGAGGAGACCGACTTGGATATCGCCAGGCTCGCCGCCGAGAAGATCGCCCGCTGGCAGGTTGCTCACCCCGTTATCTGCCTGGTCGCGGCGATCGTGGTCACGGCGCTTGCGGGCTGGGCGGCCTCCGGGCTCGGCTTCGACTCCTCGTACGAGGCCCTGCTGCCCAGAAACTCCGCCGAGGTGGCCAACGCGGACCGCGTGCGGGAGCGCACCGGCGGCACGCGCCAGCTGGTCGTCGCGCTGGGCGGAGCGAGCCCCGAGGCCCGCCTCGAGTTCGGACGCAAGCTCGAAAAATCGATCGAGGAGATCGAGAACGTGCGCTGCGCCGACCTCGAGTTCCCGGTGGGCTTCTTCCGCGATCGAGCGCTGTGGCTGATGGAGGACGAGACCCTGGAGCGGCTGATCCCGGCGCTCGAGGATGCGATCCACGTGGCCAAGGCGCAGGCCAGCCCGTTCGCGCTGCACCTCGACGAGGAGCAGGAAAGGAAGGATCTCGAGGCGGCCTGGAGCAAGGTCGACGCCGTCCTCGAGGACGAGGGGCTCGACGATCTGCCCTTCCAAAGCGTGATGACCAGCGAAGACGGGCGCTACACCTTTCTCTTGGTCGTGCCCTCGATCCAGTTCTCCGACATGGAGGTCGGTGCCGATCTGCTGGACGAGATCGAGCGGCGGGCCTCGCGGCTGGGGATCGAATCGACGGGCATCGAGATGCGCCTGGCCGGCAATCTGGCGGTGATGCAGGAGCAGCACCGAACGATGCTCGACGATCTGCGCAACGCCTCGCTGCTGGCGCTGCTGTGCAGCGTGCTGGTCGTCGCCGGCGTGACCCGCCGCCTCACCGCGCCGCTGGTGGTGGGCGCCTCGCTGGTCGCCGGCGTCACCTGGACCTTCGCGCTGGCCCGGGCGCACATCAGCGACGTCAACATCATCACCGGCTTTCTGGTCGCCGTGCTGTTCGGCCTGGGCATCGATTTCGGCATCCACGTCTACATGCGCTACGAGCAGGAACGGCGCCACTCCGAGCTGGACAAGCCCGAGGCGCTGGTCGCGGCCCTGAGAGGCACCTTGCCCCCGGCGCTGATCGGCGCGCTGACCACCGCCGGGACCTTCTTCTCCTTCACCGTCGCCGACTTCCGCGGGTTCTCCGAGTTCGGGCTGATCGCCGGAATCGGCGTGCTGTGCACGATCGCCTCCAGCTTCCTGGTGCTGCCTCCTTTGCTGCTCTGTACCGATCGCAGAAAGAGCGCTCAGCCCGCAATCCGCTCCTCGTCCGCCCCGGCGCGGCCGGTGCGCCCCCCCCTGGCCGCGGCGATGGTCGCCGCCTGCCTGGCGCTGGCCGCCTTCGGCGCTGCCAACGCCCACCGGATTCCGTTTCGCAACAACTTCAAGCTGCTGCGCGGCGAGTCGCCGGCCACCGAGTTCTTCGAGTACGTCGACGAGAACCTGGGAGTCGGCTTCAACCCCGCCGTGGTGCTGGTCGGCGACGCCGAGGCCGCCGAGCGCGTCGAGCGGATCGTCGAGGAATCCCGCGTCGAAGAGCCGGAGAAAGGCGCCGGCGGCGCGATCGGAAAAGTCGTCTCGATCAGCGATCTTTTACCCGACACCTCTAAAGAGCGAGTCGAGCGGATCGAAAAGCTGCGCGTCCTGCTGCTCGATCCCAAGCTGGACAAGGCCGCGGACGAGCAAGGCGAGCGCGCCGAGCAGCTTCGCGAGGCTCGCGAGATGGTGCGTACCGAGCCGTGGTCGATCGACGAGCTTCCCTCGCCGATCCGGCGGCGCTTCACGACGCTGGACGACGAGCAGGTGATCGTCTACATCTGGCCTGCCCAGCGCAACGACGCCGACTACCAGGCAGCCGCCTGGGAGAAGCGCCTCGGCGAGATATCCCGAAAGATCGACACGGCCGGAATCGAGCACTTGCTGGCCGACGAGACGCTGATCGTGGCCTGGATCTACCGCCTGATCCTGGAGGACAGCGTTCCGCTGCTCGCGCTGGCGGTGGCGGTCGTCGTCGTTCTTCTGATCCTCGATTTTCGCAGCATTCGCCACGCCGCCCTGGTCTTTTTCCCGCTGGTCGTGGGGATGCTGATCTTCGTCGCGCTGTTGCGCCTGCTCGACATCGAGCTGAACATGTTCAACCTGGTCGTGGTGCCGAGCGTGATCGGAATCGGGATCGACAACGCCGTCCACATCTATCACCGCTACCGCGTCGAGGGGCCCGGCTCGCTTGATCTGGTCGTGAGGCGGACCGGTGTCGCGGCCTTTTTGGCCTCGCTGACCACCTCGATCGGATTCGGTTCCAGCCTGATATCGCACCACATCGGCCTGCAGACTCTCGGCCTGGTTGCGATCCTGGGAATCGGCAGCACCTTCGCCTCGGCGACGATCTTCTTCCCCTGCACGCTGTACCTGATCGAGAGATCTCGAGCGCCGAGAAGATCTTCGAAGACGTAGAAAAGGGGTCAGATCAAAAAGAGCAAAGAGGCGAGCGCTCCGCCCGTCCGAGAGCTTCCGGCCGCGCGGCAGCCGCAGCCGCTGTCGTCGCCGCCGCCCGTGCCGGCGTCGGCCGCCGTGTCGGTGTCCGTATCGCCGTCCGCGTCGGCATCGGCGTCCGCATCCGCGTCGGCGTCGCTGCCGGAGGGATCGTAGATGGAGATGCGGACGTCGGCGGTGCGGCTGAACCCGGCCGGCCCGATGAAGAACGCCTGGATGGTCTTGGCGGTGATCTCCGGCTCGTCCCAGGCGGCCTCGTCGAAGGTGAAGCTGACCACCGCGGGATCCTCTCCCACGATCGCACCCTCCTCGGGGTCGATCGTAACCCACGGCACGTCCTCGGAGAGCTCCACCTTGAACGGAATGTCCCCTTCGCCGAAGGTCCGCGTCAACGAGGTCTCCCGCACTCCGGTGTCGCCCGAATCCTTTTCCAGGGTCTGGGCCAGCCAATCCTCGCTCAGCTCGAAGGCTCCCGAGATCTGAGAGGTGTCAACGGTCACCCAGGCGGTGAAGGAGCCGCCGAACCCGCACACGCCGCGCTTGATCTCGAAGTAGCCGTCCTGCCCCCAGTACGGGCCCCAGCTGTTCTTTCCGTACCAGCTATCGTGCTCGTCGTTCCAGCCGGTGATGATCAGCGCATGACCGCCCACCTGGGTCGCGCCCTGGGTCGGCTCGTAGACCCCTTCGGAGTAGGTCTCGAAATCGGACATGACCTCGATAGTCGTCGCGACCGGACCGTAGGAGAGCGCCTCCTTGATCTCCTGGTCGGTCGGCGTCTGGAACATCCCGCCGGCGACCCAGCCCCACTCGGTGACGTGCAGCTTGCGCTGTTCGAAGTCGGCGCAGGCATCTCCGCAGTCGCCGTCGTTGGCGTCGTACGGGTGGCAGGCCTCGTCGGGGACGCCGTAGTTCTGTGCCCTGTTGAAACCCTGGACCGGAGACAACCCGCCGCCGCCGCAGCTCACCGACGTGCACGACAGCAGGTTCTGCTCGGACAGATCCAGGTCGAGATCGGGAGCGCCGGCGCTCACGTTGGCCGCCCCTTCGATCGCTCCCACGGCCGCGAAGATCGTGCACGCGCCGCACATTCCCTGGTTGCGGACCGGAGTGGTCCAGTTCTCGCCGTCGACGTCGGCCCAGTCGAAGACCGGGTCTTCCGGAGCGGGTTTGGGCACCCAGTCCGGAATCGGATGGGGCTCGAATCCCTGCACGGGCGTCTCGTCGAAGATGCTCTCCATCGTCGCCTGGCTGCCCGGCGGGATCAGCATCGAGCGAAACTCCTCGTCCGACAGCCTGGAGACCGACGTCTCTGCGGCCGTCCACTCGAGGCCCTCCTCTTCGATCGCCTCTTTGATTCTCTCCAGCTCCCCGTCGTCCGCGGCGACGCTTCCCGGCGCCGCGATCAGCGAGACGACCAGCGCCGCCCCGAGCAACCGGACCAGCTTGTCCGTCTTCATGGCTCGACTCCTCGTCGTTGAAAAACCCCTTTTCTGCGGCTTCTTCCGTCTCGGAAGACTCCTTTGCCGAGAGCAATATAGCAGAAAAAAGGTCGATTATGAAAGCGTGGGTGACCAAATCGGTCCGACCGGCTACTTGAACGACTCCTGTATCTCGGAGATCGCGTCTTTGAGCACGGCCCTCTCCTGGGAGGTCGCCGCGGTGATCAGCGCGCGGCGCATCGCCGGAATCGAGCGGCTCGACCTGCGCGCGGCCAGGCCGCGGATAGCCGCGATCCGAACCTGGAGGTTGGTGTCCTCGGTCATGCGCTCGACCAGTGCGCGCCGAGCGCGCTCGCCGGGAATCGGGATCAGGTCGCGCACCGCGCGGTAGCGGACCGAGCTGCTCCGCGACCCCGCGTAGAACAGGAGATCCTCGATAGTGGCAGGCTCGCGCTCGACTCTCACGGGCTCCTTGCGCCGCTCGCTCGGCGTCTTCTCCGGGGAGAGCCGTCGATAGCCCGCCTTCTCCTCCTTTTCGGTCTGTGCGACCTCCGGCTCGGGCTCCGGCTCCGGTCTCGGCTTCGGCGGAGAGGCGACCCCGTACGGGCTCTCCTTGATGTCGGCCGCGGGTCTCGGCTCCGGATCCGGATCCGGCTCCGGTTCGGCCTCGACCTCGACCTCGGCCTCGGGCTCGGGCTCGGGCTCGGGCTCGACCGGCCCCGCGCCGGCCCCGAGCTCCACCGAGGGCGGCGGCCCCTCGGGCTCCTCGACCCCGGAACGCTCGGCGTAAACCCGATCCGCCAGGCTCTCCTCGGTGACTGGCTGCTCGCCGTCGAGGATCGCCTGCAAGCGGTCTATCTCCGCCCCGACCGCGTACTCGCGCTGCGGAGCCACGCCGCCCATGGCGTTGGCCAGGTACTCCTCGTACTTGCCGAGCGCCGCGCGCAGGTCTCCCTCCCTGGTCGCGGCCAGCGCCGACTCGAAGAGGAGCTCGGCGTATCCCAGGTACTGGTAGGCCTGGTCGTACTCCCGTCGCGCGTCCGCCCAGCGTTCTTCGGCCAGCGCCTCCCCGGCGCGCAGCCTCGCCAGCTCTCCGCGGAACCACTGGCCGGCCAGGCTGCGCCCGCCGGGCTCCTCGTCTTTTTGCAGCGCCTTTTCCGTGCGCTCGATCTCCCACAGCACGGCCTGTCGCTCGTCCACCGGCATCTCGGGCCTCTTCTCCAGGTAGGCCCGGTAGCCGACCAGCGCCGACTCGTAGTGTCCCAGCTTGAAGTTGGCGTTGGCGATCCGCAAGCTTCCCGCGGCGGTGGGCTGCTCGCGCTGCGCGGCCCGAAACTCGGCCAGCGCCCCCTCGTAGTCGCGCTGCTCGGCCAGCTCCAGCCCCCGGCGGATGCGCTGCTCGGGAGCCAGCCCCACGTCCGCCTCCAGCGCCGGCTGACCGCCGCCACAGGCAGACGCGAGCGAGAGCAAAAAGACAGCGGGCAAGACGAGACGCCTCATGGAAAACCTCCGGTGAAAGCGGGCGGAGTATAACAAGAGAGCCCGCCGCCTTCATCGAAGAAGAAGCTCACTGAGCTCCGAAGTTCATCGTCCAGTAGTGGGTCCACTCGCTGCCCTGTACCTGGGCGTATCCCACGCCCAGGTCGGTGGACGAGGCGCTCATGATGTTGGCGCAGTGACCGTCTGAGCCCATCCAGCCCGCCACCGCGGCCGCGGCGCTCGCGTAGCCCGCGCCGATGTTCTCGGCCACCGGGTTGCCCGGATAGCCGGCGTTGGCAATTCGCTGCCAGGGGTCGTCGCCCAGCGGTCCGCCGGGGCTGTCGTGCGAGAAGTAGTCGTTGGTACCCATGTCGAGGCTGTGCACGCGGGCCGCGCACTGCAGGTGCCCCTCCATGACCAGCGGATCGGCCGGTCCGAAAGAGCCCTCGGATCCGCAGTCGGCCCCGGCGGCGCGCTCCTGGTTGACCAGGACCAACACCTCCTGCTCGATCTGGGCCCAGGCGTCGGGCCAGTCCTCCGCCGACTCGTGGCAGGCGGTGGCGTCGCTGTCGCCGTCGGCGTCCGTATCGCTGTCGCTGTCCGTGTCCGCGTCGCTGTCCGCGTCCGTGTCCGCGTCGCTGTCCGCGTCCGTGTCCGCATCCGTGTCGCCGTCCGCATCCGTGTCGCCGTCCGCATCCGTGTCCGCGTCGGCGTCGGCATCACCGCCCCCGCCCCCGCCGCCGTCGCATCCCCACGCGCCGAGCGACACCGCGACGAGAAAAAAGACAATCCAGGCTCTCGCGCTCATCTCGCAACTCCCTCCTCGTGTGAAAAGCTTCGTCCGTTCCTCTTTCACACGCAAGAGTACCACGAAAAGCCGCGGTATCGCTCCGGATCGAGAGGGGTCAATCGCGCAGCTTCTCGTGGGGATAGATCGAGTTGTGGCCGTCCGACCAGTCGATCGCCACGGCGTAGTTGCCCATCGGGCTGATCGAGGTGGGATGGAGATCCTCCGGAATGTCGTCGATCCCCATCTTCGGTTTCCCGCTGTGCTCGTCCTGGCACAGAGCGCAGGGGCAGCGCCGCCTCAGATCTCTGGGCTCGATCGAGAACGACTCCTCCTCCCAAGAAACCGCGATGCGGTTCTCGCTCTCGTCGTACTCGACCTCGGGCGGGGCGACCGCGCCCTTCTCCAGCCGATCCACCTCCGCGGCCACCGCCTCGGCTATCCGGCGGAAGGAACCGCTCAGCTCGCTGTCGGGCTCGCTGACCACGACCGGAGTGCCCCGATCTCCCATCCGCGAGACCATCGGGTCGATCGGCAACTCGAAAGCCGACTCGATGCCGAACTGCTCGATCAGCTTCTTGCGCGCTCCGCTTCCGAACGGATGAGACCTGGCCCCGCAGTTGTCGCAGACGAAGTAGCTCATGTTCTCCACGACCCCCAGCGTGGGCACCTTCAGCCTTTGGAACATGCGAATGCCCTTGACCACGTCGACAAAGCTCAGATCCTGGGGAGTGGTGACGATCACCGCGCCCCTGATCGGCACGATCTGCGTCAGCGTCAGCTGAATGTCGCCGGTCCCCGGAGGCAGATCCAGCACCAGGTAGTCCAGCTCTCCCCAGCGCGTGGTGGCCAGCAGCTGGCGGATGACACCGGAGACCATCGGCCCTCGCATGATCGCGGCCTCGTCCTTGCGCTGCGTGGCCCAGCCGAACGACATCATCCGCACGCCGTCTCGCTCGAGCGGAATCACCAGATCGTCTGCGACACGCAGCGTGGTGTCCTCCACGTTCACCAGGGTCGTCAGGCTCGGTCCGTAGATATCCGCATCGAACAGACCGACCTTCAGGCCCGAAGCGGCCATCGCGAAAGCCGTGTTGACCGCCACGGTCGACTTGCCCACTCCGCCCTTGCAGCTCGACACCGCGACGATCCGCGAGACCTGCTCCAGCCCGGGGGCGTCACTCGAATTGAGACCTCCCATCTGCGCAATCCTCCTTTGAGCCGAATCGATTCCGCGACCCGGCGAACGCCTGTCTAGCAAATATTACTTTTTTGTCAACTTTAGCCCGATCTGTTTTGTGCGCGGCTCTTTTTCTCTCTTTTCGGCTATCTCGATCTCATTTCCCGGGGCACATCAGGTCCTGGCACGAAAAGCCGGTCTCGTCCCCGAAGTCGGGCAGGCAGGCCTGGTACTCCTGGGTGCAGTCGTCGTGGCCGGCGCAGTCGCCCGGGTACCAGCAGTGCTTGCCCGCGAACGGGCCGGGCTCCAGGGCGCTGCATGCGTCCAGATAGGGAATGCAGTGACCGCCCGAAACGATGTCGCAATCGGCGTCCACCTTGCAGCCGGTGTACACGCAGTGATCTTCGGGAAACCCCCAGGCCCCGGCCGGTGCGCAGATCTGCTGTTCGGGGTCCTCGCAGTCCGCGGCCTGGTCGCACTCGTCGCAGAAGCACTCGTTGTGCGGGTGAATGAAGCCGGCGTACATCTCCTGCACGCGGTAGCAGTCGCAGCCTTCCGCACAGTCGGTCTCGTCCGAGCACAGGTCCGATTCCGGGTTGGGGCTCGGCCCCTCGACCGGATCCGGCGGCGCCGAGACGCAGGTCCACCAGCCGCCCGGCTCGTCCGGGACCCGCACGCAGTCTCCGTCAGGGCAGTCCGAGCTGTCGTCGCACTCGCCCCATTCATCGTAGCCCGTCCCCGTGCCGGTGTCGGTGTCCGTGTCGGTGTCCGTGTCGGTGGCCGGGTCCGCGTCCGTGTCCGTGTCGGTGTGGGTGTCCGTGTCCGTGTCCGCGTCGTTATCGGTGTCCGCGTCCGTGTCCCCGTCGGTGTCGGCGTCCGTGTCCCCGTCCGTGCCGCCGTCGCCGGGCTCGGAGTCGTCGCTCGACCCGCATCCGCCGGCCGCCAGCGCCATCGTCATTGCAAGCACAATCCAAAAACGCATCATCTCTCGTCCCCTTTCCAGTGATTCACCCCTTGGATGATAGTACGCTGCCGGCGAGCTTCAACTGTCTCGAAGACCGCTGACCTCGTAGCGTAGCGAGGGCGGACGAATGCCGGCAGCCCCCAGCTTCTCGACCGCGGCCCGCCGCACCTCGGCCGGGCGTCCGCGCAGGAAGATTTTTCCGTCCCGCTCCTCCAAGTACCTTTCGACCAGCTTCTCTGCCCGGGACCGATCTCCGGCGAGCTGGATCGAGACGGCCTCCTGCGCCAGCGCCTCCACCGCGGCCGGCAGCTTCTCGAAGTCGACGCGCAGCCGCCCCTCGCCCTCCTCCCAGACGAGAGCGCCGGCGTCGAAATAGCGACCCAGCTCGACCGCCGCGGCCCGGGCGTGGGTTCCCTCCAGCGGCCCGACCAGCAGTCCCAGCAGCTGCGCCAGCCAGGACAGCGCGCGACGCTCGAAGGCTTCGGAGCCGCCCTCCCCCTCTCCCGCCTCTCTGTACGACAGCCACAGGCCGACCGCGTCCGCCTTGATCTCCTCGATCAGCTGGAAGTGGCCCGGGAGAGCCTCGCCCGCGGTCGTGCGCTTGCCGTCGACCTCGATCTCCGTCTCACTCCCGGCGCCGAGGCCGTGGGCCAGCTCGTGGAACGCCACGCAGGCGACCCGCGCTCGGGCGTCGACGTGTCCGACCTGCTCGGAAGCGATCAACAGCCTCGCCCGCCTCTGCATCGCTTCGTCGAAGGCCCGCGCGTGGTTGGCCAGCAGCACCTTCTTGGACAGCCCGTCCCGCGCGGCGGCCCCCCGGTTGGGCAGGTGGTAGGCCAGCATCGCCCCGGACGGGCGCCGCGCGTCGCCGGAGGCCAGCCAGACCTCGATCGCGCGGATCGCGGGCCGCTTCGCCCCCCGGCCGATCCTCGGGCCGGCGTCTCCTTCAATCGAGCCCAGCAGCGCCCGCTCCGCCTCCTCCAGCTCTTCGGCCGCGCTCTCTATCTCGGCTGTCAGCTCGGCGTCCCGGCGGCCCACCACCATCTCGAAGATGGCCTTGATCCCGTGCGGATCGCGGTAGGTCTCGTAGGGGCCGACCGTCACCTCCCAGTCGCCCTCGACCGCGATCCAGAGCCTGTCGCTCTCGTCGTAGGGAAATGGATCGCTAACGGTGAGAGCCGCGGCTCGAGATCGTAAAAACTTCCCGAGCGAGGCGTGGGGCGCGTGCTCGGCGGCCCGCCTGAGCGCCCCGGCCAGACGCTGCAGCGGCTCGCCGAGCTCGTCGACCCGCGCGTAGGGAACGGCGCGCAGCCGTCCTCGCCTTGCCCGCCGCACCGCGGTGAACGGGCTGAGCAGCTCGCGGCCGTTGATCTGGCTGCGCAGGCTCTCGATCTCCTTTTTCGAGATATCATCGGGCCACAGCACACCGCTCGTTTCGGAAGGCTGCGTGTCGGGCAGCAGGTCGCAGCGCCGCTCCTCCAGCCCGCAGCTCGCGGAGCGGTAGCGCTCGAAGAGCCGCCGCTCGATCTCGACACCGCGCTCGGCCACCTGCTCGCGCCGCTCCAGGCCCCGAGCGTCGAGCTGCAAGATGTAGATCTCCTCCACTATCTCCGCGGCGCGCTCCAGCTCGAGCAGCATCAGCCGCTCGTCCTCGCTCAGCCCGGCGGCAAAGTGCTCGATCAAAACGTCGCGGTGGCGCTCCCAAAGGCTCCGAAGCTGCTCGAGGCGCGGGTCCGGCTCGGGCTCGGGCTCGGGCTCGCCCGCGTCGATCCTGGCGCCCCCGCCCGCACCGGCCGCGTCCGCCGCCGGCCGCGAGCCTTGCTCGACCGCCTGCCGCCGATCCGCCCCCCTTTCCCCCGCAGGTCCGCGATCACCGCAGCCGGCCGCGGCGATCAGCCCGGCAGCGAGCATCGCGAGGCTCGCACCTGAAAAGAAGAACGGCGGCGCCTGGGAAGCACATCTAGACATCACGTCTCCATTATCCGACCGCCGGACCTCGGGTCAACGCCGCTTCCGATCGCTCTCTCGTCCTTGAGCCATGTGGACCGCTTCATCCGAAGAAAGCGAGCGCGCTCAGGCCCCGGCCGAGACTGCGGCGCCGGGCGCTCGAGTCGCGTTTTGCGGCGGCCGAGTACGCCATCCACACCACAGTGCTGCCGCGCGTCACCGACACCGTGCCGTTCGGCGAGAAGATCCACCGCAAGCTGACGGGGCTCCACAAGCGCGTGATCGGCGGAGACCCGGCAGCGGTATCGCCTGGATGGAGTTCATTCGAAGCCGCAAGGGACATCGCCCCTTGCGCGGACACGGCGCCTCGCTCACATTCAGTGAGCCCGCGGCCGGGCCGTTCGCGATCGGGGCGCTTTGACATTTCGGTCTGGGGCTGTTTGTTCCTTGGGTGCCTGGAGAAGAAATGGACGGAGGTTCGTATGACGGCAATGCGCTGGGGTTTCTACGGGCGGCACCAGAATCTCGACCAGCTGGCTGCGATCATCGGGCGCGGGGGTTGACTGCCATGAGGATCACGGCACGCGCGACGCTGACCATACCGGCCCTGCTCGCCCTGACCCTGGTGGCGCGACCCGCCGCGGCCGAGCCCGCCGAAGAGCCGATCGACACCGGCCTCCACACCGGCGTGGGGCTCTCCGTCCACCAGGCCTTCATCGCCGAGCGGCCCGTGCTCGTCCCCGAGCTCGAATTCGGCGTGATCATCGCCGGGATCGCCGACGTCTACCTCTCGCTGGGCCTCGACATCCGGCGCGAGTCGTTCGAGGACGACAACCGCGAGTCGATCAGCACTGCCGGAGCGCTGGCGCCGGAGTTGGGGGCGCGGTTCATCATCGGCGAGCCGCGACCCGGCGGCGCCTACTTCTTCGCCGGGCTGGCCGCGAGCCCGGTTGTCGGAATCGGCTCGTACGAATCCGACGGTGAAGACGACGAGTACTACGAGCAGCGGATCCGCGAGTACATGGACCGTTTCGACATCGGGCTCCTGATGGGCGTGGAGTACCTGCTCGCGGCCAGCTTCGGCATCGGCGCCGAGGCGGGTTTCGTGGTCTCGATCAACAACCTGGAGGAAACCGACCGGGAAACGCCCGACGAGCACATGCAGCTCGGCTTCTTCGTCCCGTTCTCGATCAGGGCGGCGTACCACTTCTGACCCGAACGTCGAGCGGCGGAGCCTGTTGCGCGTTTTGCGCCACTTTGCCACTCTGAAAAGGTGAGCGAGCAACTGTCATCGAGCCCCGCTTTCCGTCCGGCGCCGGTCGCGGCCTGTCTCTCGATTCTGCTCCTAGCCGGCTGCGAGGTACCGGACAACTCCTGCGACGATCCGCTGCGGACCGGGATCGTGATCGAATGGAGCGGAATCCCGATCGACCGCTACGACTGCCGGATCCTGCGCTTGACCGAAAAATACGAGGAGCCCGACGCGATGATCTTCAAGGCGATCATCCGCGTCGAGTCCGGCTTCCACCACGACGCCGTCGGCTGCCCCAACCTGCCCTGCGGTATCCCCTGGGGCTGGAGCGAGCCCGAGTGCCACTGCTTCGGCCTGATGCAGGTGGTGCCCGCATGCGGCGGCACTACGGTCGACCTGGGCCGACTCTCGAACGGCCACCCCAACCTGACCGACGAGCCGAG
This sequence comes from Polyangia bacterium, assembly GCA_046484285.1. Taxonomy (GTDB): domain Bacteria; phylum Myxococcota_A; class Polyangia; order JAAYKL01; family JAAYKL01; genus CAZHCG01. The sequence goes on along the minus strand of JAWOBP010000117.1, from coordinate 63,710 downwards.
CGTGCCGGGCTGGGCGACCTCGGTCTTCAATCCCGAGATCAACATCGAGCTGGGAATCCGGGCGGTGTCGCGCAACCGCCAGCGGATGAAGGAGCAGTTCGAGGGCTGCAGCGAGGAGCAGTACACCCTGATGGCGATCGGAGAGTACAACTCCTACCAGACCACCCAGAGCTGCACCGAGATCAATTCCGAATACGTCGACCACGTGCTGGAGGCCTACGACGAGTACGCCGCGGCATCAGGCTGGCCGGCGCGCGACTACTGACGTCGGAAAAAGTCCCACGATTCCGACGAGTCGGTTTTCGAAATCGGCACTCGGATCGCGAGCTCGGTGGTATCCTGGCGGCGGAGGTCGCGGCTTGATCGTTTCCTACTCGGTCGCCATCGCGTTCGACATCCTGATGCCGGTGGCTCTCGTCGCCTGGCTGCGGCGCCGCAGCGGGGTCGGCTGGTGCTACCTGGGCGCCGGCGCGCTGGTCTTCCTCGTCTTCCAGCTGCTGACCCGCATCCCGGCGATGCAGCTCGGGCAGTACCTGCTCGCCGACGATCTTCGCTCCAGCCAGGGGTTGACCTGGCTGTGGCTGTCCGCGGCTGCGCTGAGCGCCGGGCTGTTCGAGGAGGTGGGCCGCTACCTGGGCTGGCGCGTGCTGCTGCGGCGAAAAACGCGGAGCTTCGACGGCGCGCTGATGTACGGCGCCGGGCACGGCGGGCTGGAGTCCGCGCTGCTGGTCGCCGGGATGGCCGCGATGGGGCTCGTCAACGCCCTGGTGCTGCCCGGAATGGACGCCGCGTCGCTCGGCCTGAGCGGCCAGCACGCCGAGCAGCTGCGCGAGGCCCAGCGCCAGATAGCAGAGATGCCCGGCTGGATGCCGCTGATCGGCGCCTTCGAGCGCGTGCCGGCGATGCTGATCCATCTCTCGTGCTCGCTGATCGTGCTGCAGTGCTTCACCCGCGGGTCGTTGCGCTGGCTGTGGGCCGCGATCGGCTACCACGCCCTGGTGGACCTGGTCGGAGCCGGTGGAGCAAAGGCGCTGACCGAGAGTTTCGGCCAGACCGGCGGCATGCTGCTGGTCGAGGGCCTGGTCGCGATCCTGGGCCTGACCTCCCTGGCGATAATCCTCCGCCTCCGCCCTGATCGCACCTGTTCGGCAACTCCACGGTGAAAACGGTCCCGACGACCAAAACGACCGGTGAGACCGAGAGGGTCACTCCTCGGGCTCGGGGTCCCTGCGCAGCCGCTTGAGCCTTCCCCGGCGGCGCTTGATCTCCACGTTCCTGCGGCGCGCGGTCTTGCTCGGCCGGCGCTTGCGGCGGCGCTCTCGCTCCTCTTCCATTCGGTGGCTCCGCTCCCGCTCGCGGATCTCCTCCTCGATGCGGTCGCACAGCTCGGCGCGGGCCAAGAGGCGGTTGACCTCCCGCGAGCGTTCGCGCTGGCACTTGACCTCGTGCCCGCTGGGGAGGTGCCTTAGCTGGACGCACGAGGCGGTCTTGTTGATCTTCTGCCCGCCCGGACCGGAGCCCAGCACGAACTTCTCGTCCAAGTCGGCCTCGCGGATCCCGAGCCGCTCCATCCGCCGCCCCAGATCCTCTCGCCTGTCCGTCTCGACCACTGCCCGACCTCCCGCCGTTCACCGCGCGCGTCTCTTTTTGTAGTGTAAGCTCTCCATCCGCCGCCCGCCACGCGGAAAACGCGCGGACGAGTCTGCTTCGGACAGGCCGTATCGATCAGAGCACATCCGGAAGGCGGGTGACCGGAAGGACCGAAATCCGGTCGTCCAACTCGTACGCTCGGTCACCGGGGTAGACCACGTACAGGTGCTCCAGATCGAGATCCCGCAACGCGACACGCATCGATTTGGTGGTGGTCGGCGCGTCGGTCGTCTTGACCTCGAAACCGACGGCCCGCCCTCCCCTGAACAACAGCAGATCCAGCTCCGCCCCGGCGTGGGTGGCCCAGAAGTAGAGATTGCGACTGCGGCTCAGCACCGCGATCTGCTCGATCACGAACCCTTCGAACGAGGCGCCGCACTTGGGGTGCGAGAGCAGCTGTTCTCGTGTCTCGAGGGTCAGCAGAGCATGCAGGATTCCGGTGTCGCGAACATACACCTTGGGAGACCTGACTTGACGCTTGCCCACGTTGGCGTGCCAGGGCTGGAGCTGCCGCACCATGTAGGCGCCGTCGAGCACGTCGATGTATCTCCGCGCCGCGGCTTCGCCGGTCCCGAGCGAACGGGCGATCTCGGAGGCGTTCCACACCTGTCCGTGATAGTGGGCGATCATCGTCCAAAAACGCCTCAGAGTCTTGGCCGGAATGCTGCCGATCCCGAGCTGTGGAACGTCGCGCTCCAAAAAGGTGCGCACGAAATCCTCGCGCCAGAGAAAAGAGGCGTTGGCGTCCTCGGCCAAGTAGGACAAGGGAAAACCGCCCCTGAGCCAGAGCCGCTCGAAGCGCTCGCCTCCCGCCTCGCAAAGATCGAATCCGGACAAATCGACGAAGCTGACCCTTCCCGCGAGCGACTCCGACGCGTCGGCGACCAAAGCGGGAGAAGCACTGCCCAGCAAGAGAAAACGCGCGCGATTGTCCGGCCTGTCCACCAACACCCGAATAATCTCGAACAGCTCGGGCTCGCGCTGGATCTCGTCCAGCACGATCGTTCCCCCGAGCTTTTCGAGAGCCAGCAGCGGATTGGACAGCAGCGCGGCGTCACGCGGATTCTCGAGGTCGTATGTCTCGCACTCGCGACTTTCGGCCAGTTCCCCGGCCAAAGTGGTCTTGCCGCACTGACGGGGTCCGAGCAACGCCACCACCAAAGAGCGGTCGAGAGCATTCGCCAGCAGGCTCAGCTTGACCCGCCTTTTTATCATGCAATGATTTTAATACTCGAAAATTCTGTTGTCAATAACCAATTTTCGAGGTTTATGTTCGTCTTTTGTTGTTTACTCTATGATCGAATCGTCGTCCACGATCACCTCGGTGTCGTCGTGGGCGGCGATCCCGGGCAGGATCTGCCAGCTGCTGCCGCCGTGGTTGACGTTGTCGCGGATCACCGAGTCCTCGATTCGAATCGTGCCGTCGTGGTTGTTGCTGACGAAGAAGATCGCCGCGCCGTAGGCGTTGACCTCGTTGTGCTCGATCAGCACCCCGCACAGGTCGAGCGTCATCGTGTTGCCGTCGTTGTAGATCGCGCCGCCGCTACCGCCGCCCGGCGTGCCGTCCTCGGCCGGGTTGCCGCCTTCCCCGATCGCGCGGTTGCACGAAAAGAGGCTGTTGATGATCGTCCACGAGACGCCGATGCTGCTCAGGCCCCCGCCGTTGGAGCAGACGTTGCCGGTCTCGTCGCTGCCGCCGAAGGTGCTGTGCACCACGTAGACCGGAAGGTCCTGGTGCTGGTCGAAAACGCGCAGGCCGGCGCCGCCCAGATCCGGTCCGGTCGCCGCGCACTCGCCGGAGAAGAAGCGGCAGTTGATCACCTTCAGCCTTCCGCCGCGCACCCAGACCGCGCCGCCGCCGTCGTGCTCGGTCTCGTCGCTGGAATCGCCGCCGACGAAGGTCAGGTTCTGCAGGGTCAGCCGCGGGTGATCCTGGTCCTGGCAGTGCGAGGTCGTCCAGACCAGGCTCTCGTCGCAGGTGTTCATGTAGAGGATGCGCCGCTGGCCCCCGCCGCTGAGCGCGACCTTGCCGCCGCCGTCGATCACGATCTCGGGCCCGGTGTCGTTGTAGATCCGGGCCGTCTCCTCCAGCTCGATCGTGACCGGATCCGGGCCGCAGTCGAAGGTGATGACCCCGCCCTCGGCGATCGCCTCGACCACCGCCTCGCCGGTGCAGCTCTCCGGGGTGCCGCCGCCGATCACCCAATCCGGGTCGGTGCTGGCCGCCTCCATCGCCTCGTCCGGAACCGGGCAGGCGCCGTCCGGATTACCGGCCGGCGGCATCTCGTCGTCCCAGGGCGTGTAGTCCACGTTCTCGTTGAGGTCCGCGTCGTCGTCAGAGCAGCCGCACGGCGCGACGACGACCAGCGCGGCCAGCGCCGCGCGCAAAAGACGTTCCATCCAGAACCCCCTTGTCTCCTTTTGATCGATTCTACGCCGGCGGAGCCGCGATCGCCACCGGATCACAGGCGCCGCTCGAGCGCGTCGAGCAACTCGGTCAGCTGCAGCTTCTCCCCGTCCAGCACGTACATCGGCGAGGCGCGCACGCGGTTGCGCCTCGCCTCGCGGAAGAACTGCTGCGCGCGCTCGATCGTCTCCGGCGCGTACAGGCAGGAGTCGAGCCGCTCGAGATCGAGCCCGATCCGCTCGAACATGTCCCGCACGTAGCCTTGCCGCTCCACGCCGCCCAGCGGCCTGGGCCGAGCCATCACCGCGTCGTTCCACTCCCAGAACCTCCCCTGCTCGGCCGCGCAGACACCGGCCCGCGCCAGCTCGCAGGACGACTTCTTCTTCTGTGCGTCGTTGGGCACGCAGGGGCGGCGCGCGTAGTCGTGGCGCACCAGGCGCACCTCGTCCCAGTGACCTCCCAACCTGCGGCGCAGCAGGCGGTGGGCCACGTTGCAGTGCGGGCACTCGTAGTCGATGAACTCGTGGATCACGACGCTCGGCGAGCGCGAGCCGATCCAGGGACGGCCCTCGTCGTCGACGCCGTGCGCGATGCCGGCCTCGAACCTCCAGGAGGCCAGCTCCCAGTAGTTCGGCACGGCCGCGGGCGCCACCCCCAGTGCGGTGCCGGCCAACAGCGCGGCCGATCCCCACAGCGCGGGCCGCCGGCGAATCTCGCGCAGGTCCGCGGCGACCGCCCGGATCGTTCCCCCGCGCCTGCGGTTGATCCACCACGCGACCAGCGCAGCCGCGAAGCTGACCAGGTAGACGCCGGTGCAGGTCGGGCACAGCGCGCCGATGATCGCGGTCGATATCCAACCCAGCGCGATCGAGACCGCGGCGAATCCCAGGCAGACCAGCGCGATCACCCCGCTCATCGATCTTTCGGGCTCGCTCCGCGCGGCGCGCGCGCCCAACGCCAGCAGGATCGAAAACCCGATCGCCCCCCAGACGGCCAGCGGCGCGCCGGCCAGCACGGACCACGACGAGGCGGCCACGGTCTCGCAGTTGACCCGCTCGCCGACCGCGCAGATCGAGACGTAGCCCGGGTCGTTGTGCACCTTGACGTGAATGTAGACCAGCCAACCCGACAGCGCCAGCCCGGCCCCGCCCAGCAGGACGAGCACCAGGGCGGCGCGCCTATTGCTCCGGCGGGCCGGCTCAGCCGCCACCGTCGACTCCGCCGTCGCCCGCCAGCCCGTCGAGCAGCGCGCTCTGGGCGTCCAAGAGGCGGTAGAGCCCGGCGGAGCGATCCGCCTCGGGTCCTCCGCTCGTCCCGCCGCCGCCGGTGATATTCGAGCAATCTCCTCCGCCGCTGGTCGGCACCAGCTTCCCGAGCAGCTCCACGGCGTCCTCCAGCGCGGGCTGCACGCACGGCATCGCGCCGGCAGGGATGGTGAAGTCTCCGGCATCCACGCCACCGGCCAGGTGTCCCAGGTGCGCCTTGAGTCCGGACAGCGGAAGCTGCCTGCGCTCGGCGTCCACCCCCAGCTCGCAGAGCGTCACGGGATCGTTCAGGTACTCCAGGCCGGCCAGCTCGGGCCGCTCCTGGGCCCCGGCGGCCAGGTCCTCTTCGATCCCGCCGGGCGATGCCAGCTCCCCGGTGACGTCGATTCCGTCCACGAGAAGCGAAGCCCAGGCATGGCCAGAGAGCGTATCGGTCGCAATCCGCTCCAGCAGGCGCGCCGTCCCCACGGCCCGGGCCCGGTCTCCCGTGTACTGGGCGCCCATCTCGACCGCGACCCTGGCGCGGCCCGGATCGCAGCGCAGGTAGGCCCAGGCCAGCCAGCGCGAGGCCTCCTGGCACTCGTAGACTCCCTCGCAGCGAGTCGGCATGTCGCAACCGGCCGGCCGGAACTGACCGCGGCAGGATCCGCCGCAGCTCCCGTCCGTGCAGTCGCCGCGGCAGATCGGGCACGGCTCGCCGTACTGGTGCGGAATGCGGCAGAGACCGGCGCAGGTGCCGGGGCAGGAAAAGGGCGTGCCCAGCTCGCAGACTCCGGTGCAGTCTCCCCGGCAGCGACCGTTACAGTCCCCGTCGGAATCGTGGGCGCTGCAGGTTCCCTCGCAGAGCCCGACGCAGCGTCCCGGGCAGAGCCCCGCGACCATGCCGGCGCAGGATCCGACGCAGTCGAGCAGGCAGCCCAAGGCGTCGCCCGACTCCACCGAGCGGTAGCAGTCCCCGTCGCAGGACGCGCCGCAGTCGCCCGCGCACAGGCCGGTGCAAGACCCGGCGATCTCGCCGGCGCACTCGGGAGAGACGTAGCAGCCGGCCGCCTCCTCGCAGATCAGCTGGCGCTCCAACGCCAGCTCGGAGTCCACCCAGCAGCCGCCCCGCTCGATCTCGACGCGCAGGTCGATGCCGTCGGGCTCATCCAGCTCGGCGCGAATCGCCGCGACGATCTGCGCCACGTCGGCCGCATCGAATTCCCCGTCCTCGGGCGCGGTCGCTCCCACCTGCGCGGCCAGCTCCGCCATCCCCCTGTCGAAAGCCTCGGCCGCCTCCAATGCCTCGCTGCCGAGCCGATACACCGCCTCGAAGGCGGAGTCCATCCGCGGATCTCCGGAGATGTCGACCACCCCTTCGGAAACGAGCCCGCACGGAGCGCAGACCTCGAGCACCTCCTCGCACCCGGGCTGCGAAAGCGCCAGCAGCAACACTCCGGCCCCGAGGCCGACCGCCGCGCCGACGACTGGCAGCGAGCGTTTCATGCAGGGCAGTATAGCCCAATCCGGCTCGATTGGGAGAGATAGACTGGTCGCTAACCCGGCACGCAGGCGAGCACCAGGGGATGGGTCCAGTTGTCGATCACGATCACGGCGTAGGTGCCTTCCCCGTCGTTGCGCTCGCGGTCGACGATGTCGATCGCGCCGTGCAGCTGAAGACTGTTGAGCAGCGCCTTGCGCTGGGAGTTGGACATGTAGGGAAACGCCTCGTTCATCTCGCGGAAAAACGGCGCCAGGTAAATCTCCTGGACACCCATCCGCTCGCGGAACTCCAGGATCAGCCGCATCAGCCGCTCCTGGTTCTCCATCTCGATCTGGTCCCCCACCCTCTCGCGCAGCTCCTCCAGCGTTGCCGGCGGCGCGGCGCGGCGCACGCGCGGCGCCTCGCTGGCGGGCCGGACGTCGGGCCTGAACTGCCGGGAAGAGCGATCCTGTTGCCGCGCCGCGGTCTCCCCCGCGGGGGGACGCCGAGCAGCTTCCGGCCTCTCGGTCTCCAGCTCCGGTCCGGAGCGTATCAGCTCGGAGGTGTCGAGGTAGCGCTCGCGGCCGACGATCGCCAGCAGATCGCCGGACATGGCATGCCGCGGACAGACGATCAGCACCTCCCTGGCGTTGGTCATGATCCGCTGCGCGACCGGAATGTAGTCGCGGTCACCGCCCACGATCACGAAGTGCCGGATGTCGTCGCGCCGGTAGAGCAGCTCGGTGCAGTCGATCGCCAAAAGCAGATCCGCGCTGTTCTTCTGCGGCTTGGACAGCACGTGCTCGAGCTTGATGCCCAAGAGGGAGAGCCCGTTGATCAACTGGCGAGTGGTCTCGAAATCGAACGGCGCGTAGGCGTTCATCACGACCGGGTGAATCTCGTGCTCCTCCTCGAGCAAGGCCTTGAGGTTCTCGATAATCGTCTCGGTGGTCTCGACCGGGTTCCTGTGCTCGTCGCGGATCGCCAGATAGAGGTTCTCCAGATCGATCAGGACCGCCCCTAACTCCTTGGAATTCGTCATTGGAAAAATCTACCGCGCCCGCGAGCCGCCGTCCAGCGGCGAGCGGCTCAATTCGCCACGTCGATCGCCTCCACCTCGGCCAGCACGTCGAGCTGGTAGGTGCCCTCCCACTCGGAGGCCGTGATCACCATGCTGCTGGTGTCGATCACCCACACGCTGGGCGTGCCGGGAAACAGCCAGTTGTTCTGGCCGTCCTGGGCCAGCCAGAGCGTGTTTTGCGCATTGTCCGTGATCCGCCAACCGCCGCTCCAGCCGAACCCGTCCAGCTCGTCGCTGACGGAATCCACGGAAGGGATGCCGCCACCAAGGTCGGAGTAGTAGACTCCCACCAACTCGCCGTGCGCGTCGTTGATCGCGGTCTCCAGGGTGCCCAACTGCTCGAACCGAGCAGGACAGGACGGTCACCCGTACGCTCCCACTACGAACACCAGCGACTCGACCGTGCCGCTCTCGGCGTGGAGGTCGCACATGTGGAGCCCGTCGTCCGGGCCATCCGGCCCGTAGCGCCCCGGGAAGCTGACGGCGCTGACCACGTCGCCCTCGAACCAGTTGTAGGGACCGGCAGGGTAGTCCGGACAGTCGGCGTCCGAATCCGTGTCCGAGTCCCCATCCGCGTCCGCGTCCGAGTCCGCGTCCGAGTCCGCGTCGCCGTCGGTGTCGCCGTCGGAATCCGCATCGGCATCGGCGTCGGCGTCCGATCCGCCTCGGCCGCCGTCTCCGTCGCAGCCGAGGGCCAGCCCGGCGGCCAGCAGCACGGCGGCGAGCGTTTCCAGGTGCTTTGTGCTCATCGCTCTCTCCTCGGGTCAATTGCCAGTTTTCTGGTGCTATATCGACATCAAGCTACCACGTTTCCTCCGATAGTGTGTCAGAAAAAACCGGCTCACCCGCTTCGAATCGCGGTATCACGAACCACCATCTCCCTCCGGAATCTCGGCCCGGAACGATTTTTGGACAGCGCGGATTGCTCATCCCTCCCTGCCCTGGACCGACGACCCGCTAGCTGACATACTGCCACCGTGCCGGACGAAGACACGACCGGACGGGTCGGGCTGTCCACGGGCAGCATCGTGGCGCCGCTCCTGACCCTGTCGCTGCTTTTCATCTTCTGGCGTATCGGCCAGAAATGGCTCGCGATTCCCGTGATCCTGGCCGTGATCCTGTACTACGCGCTGATACCCAAGCTGGTGAAAAGCAGAGCCGCCCTCTTTCATCGCGAGGCGCTCCGCCTGCTGTCTTTCGGCAAGCCAGAGCAGGTCCCGGCGCTGGCCAAGCGCAACCTGCTTTTGCAGCTGTTCGGCAGAAGCGGACCGATCGACGCCAAGCTGGGGCTGGCCTACGCTCAGATCGGCGACTTTGCGCGCGCTGTTCCCAGCCTGGAGAACGCGCTGGACTCGGCTCCGGCCAGCGAACGACCCGCGCTGGAGGCCGCGCTGGCCAAGGCCCTGTTCGTCACCGGCGATCCGGCGCGAGCCGAAAAGGTGGGACGAGACCTGCTGCGCCGCGGCACCCGCCTGCCCGAGCCGATCGCGGTGGTGGCGCGCTCGCGGGTGGGGCTGGGCAAGATCGACGACACGACCCGCTCCCTGATCGAAGAGGCCGGCTCGCTCTCTCCGGACAAGGACGTGGAACTGATGCTGGCCCTGACGCGAATCGAGGCCGAGATCGCCACGGGACGCCGCGTCTCGGATCCGCCCCCGGACGCGGACTCCGAGCAGCGCTTTGTCCGCACGTGGATCCACTACGTGCGCGGCCTCGTCCGCGAGCACCGCGGCAACCCCCAAGGAGCCGCCGAGAGCTACTCCCGCGCCGAGCGCGAGGGCCGCGACGAGTTCTGCTGGTTCGCCGGCTTGGCACACGAGAGATTGGACAGGCTCGCTCGCAACTCCTCCGAGCCCGCAAACGCCGACACCGCGCTGGATCCGGCCCTGCGGCGCAAGAAGAGAAAAAAGCGCTAGGTGTTCAATTGGCATTTCTTTCCGGCTTTTTTCTGATAATTTTCAATCGCAACGGGCCGTCGAGAGAAAAACCGGCGCCTTGCCAGCGCCCACAGAGTTCTTTTGCAGTCTGGAAGCAAAAGAAAGGAAGGCACGAAATGAAACGAGCTTTCGCAGTTGCCTCTACCCTGCTCCTGGCAGTCTCCCTCGTCGCTTGCGGCGGAAGCAAGGGCAAAAGCGGCGACACCTCGGCCGAGGCGGAGGTGGATCTCAGCGCCATGGACGAACTCAAGGGTCTGTCGACAGAGCTGCAGGCCGGAATCGACGAGCTGATGCAGCCGATCAACGACAGCCAGGCGGTGGTCGACGAGATCACGGTCCTGCCCCAGAAGCTGAACCTGGACGCCGAGTCGTTGATGTCGATGGCCTCGGCCACGGTCGAGAACGGAACCGTTTCGATCGATGCGAACATGGACCTGGAGGCCGAGGCGCGCGCCGAGGTCGAGGCGGTCCTGGGCAAGCTCCAGGCGATCGTCGAGGGACTCGAGGCGACACCGGAGCGCGTCAAGCTCCTGGGCACCAAGGCCGCCGGTGCCATAGCCAAGGTGCCGGTGCTGGCGACCGAGATCCAGACCACGGCCACGGCCAAGCTCGGCAACCCGCTGGCCAGCGCCGAAAACAAGGCCCAGGCCCAGGCCGACCTGGACTCGCTGGCCCAGGTCAAGGGCGACGTCCAGGCCCAGATCCAGGACGTGCAGGCCGAGATCCAGGGAATCCCGGCGATGGCCACCGAGGCGCTCGCCAAGCTGACCGCCGCATTTGCAGGCGGCGCCAGCACCTGATTCGCTTCCCGCTCTACCCGAGCCTTTGAGAATATGGTTCCAAGACAATCGCCGTTTCAACTAGAATGGTCTTCATGTCTCGGGACTGATCATGTATTCATTTTTGAAATGACATCCAGCTCGATTGGGAGGTCACATGCTATTGCGGTCAACCGGCATCTCGTTGTTCCTGTTCCTGGCAGCCTCCGGCTGTTCGTTGATCGTGCCCGAGAGCGACGGCGACGGCGCGACAGACGCGGACTCCGACGCCGATTCCGATGCGGACATCGACGCGGACACTGACGCCGACACCGATGCCGATACGGACACAGACGCCGATACCGACACCGGAACCGCCTGTGCTTCTCACGATCATACGGGTTGCGTCGACGGTGATGTCTACTGGTTCGATTCTTGCGATACGCAAGAGGAGATGGAGTCGGAATGCGGCGCCAACGCCGAGTGCGTGGAGATCGACGAGGAGAACGCCGAGTGCCAGTGCACCGGCAACTGGACCTCGCCTCCCGAGTGCGATCTCTGCCCCGAACCGTGGGACCCGGAGAGCGGCTGCGAGGAGTGCCTGGGCAATTTCGATCCCGCCGGCGACTGCACCGACTGCCTGCCCGGGTGGATCGGCGATGCCTGCGACGTGCTGCGCATTCACGTCGATATCGATTCCACCGCGTCCGACCCGGACGGCGACTCCTGGGAAACCGCCTTCTATGACGCGGTGGAAGGGGTGGAAACCGCCTGCCAGATGATCGAGGGCCAGGAGGCCGACATCGCCGAGGCGGAAGTCTGGATCGCCGAGGGCGTGTACCAGGTCTTCGCCACAGCCCCGGAGGATACGATCGCGCTTTGCCCCGACCTGGCAGTCTACGGCGGATTCTCCGGCAACGAGTCGAATCTCGACGAACGCGACATCGAGCAGCACGTCGCACTGCTGCACGGCGGCTGGGTCGAAAACGAAATCCAGTCCGCCGTCTACCACGTTGTCACCGGCGCAAACGGCGCCGAGCTCGACGGCCTGACGATCTCCGGCGGCGACGCCACCGGCGACTACGACAACCACAATGCCGGCGGCGGGCTCTACGTCCCCGCGACGTCGCAGATGCAGGTGAAAAGCTGTGTCTTCGCCGGCAATCGCGCCGACTGGGGCGGCGCAGTCTACACCAACGGCTCCACTCTCGAGCTGACCGGCTGCACGTTCAACAGCAACGAAGCGCTGGAGACCGGTGGCGGCCTACAGCCCGACTTCGGCTCCGAAATCACGATCTCCGGCTGCCGTTTCACCGCCAACAAGTCTCCGCAGGGAGGCGGCGTCTTTTCCTACGATTCGCTGCTGAGCATCGAGGCGAGCTTTTTTACGGCCAACGACTCGTACGGCGACGGCGGAGCGGTCAACGTGACCATGGGCGGCGCCACGCTGCTCAACACCGTGATCGAGGGCAACAGGGGCACGGACTGTGGCGGCGGCGTCTACATGGAGGGAAACGGCGACTTGACGATGCGAAACTGCACCGTGCTGGAAAACGGGGCATCCTCCGGCGGAGGTATCTGCATCGACTCCGGCGGCGCGGAGGTCTTCTCCAGCATCATCTGGAACAACCGGATCCTCTCCACCTGGCAGCCCGAAGACGTGTCGATCGGGGCCGGAGCGTCGTTCGTCATCTCGAGCTCGGCGATCAGCACCGGGGGCCACTCCGGAAGCTCCGGCAACATTTCACAGTACCCGCGCTTCTTCCGCTGCGGGACGGGCTTCTCACCCGAGATCGAATCGATCACCTACGATCCGCAACAGCTGGCCAGCGAGGTGATGCTCTCTTCCGCCGAAAAAATCGAGCCGGACGCGCTGATCGGCTCGTACCTGAGGCCGGACTCGATGTCGTCCGACCCGCGCCACTTCATGATCGTGGACAACGACGAGGAAAGCCTCCGGGTGCTCGGCGACCCCTCGGACGCGGTCAACGAGGAGGTTCCGTTCGGCGAGATCTACGATCCGCGCATCGGTCCCGCCTCTCCCTGCGTCGACACCGGCGAGGACGCGGGCGCCCCCGATCTCGACGCCTGGGGCAACACGCGCGTCGACCTGTTCGAGCGCGGCGAGAGCGGAGTCGTGACCGACATGGGCGCTCATGACTCGCGGGTCTGCGCGCGGATGGTCATCAACTCCGGAGGCGGAACCACGCCCCACGACGGCCTCAGCTGGGAGAACGGCCTCGAAGATCTGCAAGAAGGCATCGATGCAGCGGCGGCCGCATACGCACAGCAGAGCGAGCTGGGCAACTGCCAGGTCTGGGTCTCGGGCGGAACACACTACGCCTTCCAGGGAGATTCGACCGACACGATTCAGCTCGCCGACCACGTGGATCTGCTGGGCGGCTTCAGCGGCTCGGACTACACCGGCAACTGCGTTCAAGCACGCAGGCCCCGCCTGTATCGCACCCACCTGGAGGGCCGAGAAGGAACCGCATCGCCGGCCCAGAGCGTTTCGTCCGTGGTCTCGGGATCGAATCTGACCGATGTCGTGCTGGACGGTTTCTACATCTCGGGCGGAGGAGCGATCGACGTCGGAGAGATGGGCGGCGGCATCCACCTGGAAAACAGCTCGATCACCGTGCGCAACTGCGTCATCACCGGAAACGCCGCGAGCACGGGTGGCGGGGGGGTCACCGCCCTCGGCGAGGGAACGGCGACGCTGGAAGACTGCCTGCTGGCAGACAACTCGGTCGGGCAGTTCGGAGGGGGCGCCTACTTCGGCAACAACACCGAGGCTGTCATCCGCGACTGCGTGTTCCAGTCCAACAGCTCCGACAACTACCAAACCTCGGTGGGCGGCGCGGTGTCGTTCGACAACGGCGCGCAAGTGGAACGCACGATCTTCGCCGGCAACGTCTCGTTTGGCAGCGCCGGCGCTGTCGACTGCTGGATGGGCTCTTGTGAAATCACGAGCTCGCTGGCGGTCGGCAACCGGGCCGTAAACGGAGCCGGCGCCGTCGGCGGAGCTCAGCCCTACGAAATGTCCCAGTCCAGCATTCTGGTCACCAACTCCACGCTGACCGCCAACTCGGCCGAATCCTCGCCCGGCGCCCTTGTCCGCTCGACCGGCGGCGAGATCGATGTCGTCAACTCGATCCTGTGGAACGACGACCCAGGCGAGCTGAATTACTCGTCCGACAGCGTCTCCGCTTCCTACAGCGACATCGACGGCCTTACCGATACTGCGCAGAACGTCTTTTCCGGAACTCCCGACTGGATCGGCCAGGTGTTCGCCGGTGATATCGAATCGGCCGACACCTGGGACGATTGGGCGCTCACCTCGATCGCGATCTCCGGCTCGCCCGGGTGGGAGGAGGACGAGCACGCGGGACGCTTCCTGCGCGTCGTCACGACCGACAGCCAGGTGCTGTGGTTTTTGATTCTCTCCAACTGGCAGTCCAGCCTCAGGGTGCTGGGAGACGCCACCGCGCAGGGCGTGGCCCAGGGCTCGACCTGCCAGATCCACGACTTTCACCTCAGCGGCGGCTCGCCGTGCATCGACGTGGGAGACGACACTCATGCGCCGCAGACCGATTTCGAACGGCTGCCGCGCGTCGACGTGAGCGGCACCGGCGACTCCGGCACGCTGAGCGACGTGGGCGCCTACGAGTACCAGCCATGAACGATCACGGAGCTCGCACGCAGCGCACGTTGCACTCGTAGACCGTCGCCCAGTTGCTGACGTGGGCATCCAGAAAATCGATGCACCAGACGCTCCCGCTGCTGCCGGACACCAGGCTCGACGACCAGTAGGTTCCGCAACTGCCGACGCCTTCCAGCTCCTCGCTCCAGTAACAGCCGGAAGTCCCGCCGCCCTCTCCCTCGCTGCAACCCAAGCAATCGGCCGACGAACCGCAGCTCTCGTCGAGGCAGTCTCCGACCTCGGTAACTCCGCAGCCTCCACCGGTGGCCGTTCCCGAGCACCCGACGACCAGGCCGCGCAGCTCGTCGATCGTCGGCAGCCGCCAGAGCCCGAAACCGTTGATCTCGAGATTGTCGCAATAGAGGTCGGCATCCGCGTACGTGTAGCTCGTGGAACCCACCGGGTTCTCCCAGCAGATGTCTTCGGCGCTGTCGTACCATCCGCCCAACAGGCCGGTGTCCGAGCAACAGGGATCGTCGTGGGGATCGCACTCGGGGTAGCACAACCCGTCGATCTCGTCGTCGCACCCGTGCGGGCAGTGCATGCAGTCAGCGGGCTGGCCGGGCTCCTCTAGCAGACAATAAGAATCCTGGCCGCATTGCTGGTCCGTCACCCACTCGTTCCAGACGGCTTCCCCTTCGCACGCGGCCGTGCCGCCGGTGCAGTAGCGCACACCGCCGCGCACCATCGCGTCTGCTCCACAGGTCATCTCCTGCGAGCAGCCGTACTCGGCCATGTTTTCACATGCGTACTGGTCGCCGGCGGAGTAGAAATGACATCCGTCGCAGCAGGGGCCGTCCGCGCTCGTGCACTCGCAGTCGGTGTCGGCGTCACTGTCCGTGTCTGCATCCGCGTCGCTGTCCGCATCCGTGTCCGCGTCGGCGTCTCCGCCCGCGTCCGAGCTCTTGCCGTAGTCCTCCATCACCAGGCTGCAACCGCCGAGCAGGGCCAGGAACAAAGACGGCGCGACGAACTCGCGGCAACTCATCAGAACCTCCCTCGCAAGCTCAGCCCACCGCCGGTTTCGAGGACCGTCGGCGTCAAGGCCAAGGAGCCCTCCGCCTCCGGCCGCGTCTCCGCACCGCCGGAAAAGACGGTCAGCAGCAGCACCCCGGTCACGGCCGCCGCGGCTCCCACCCCGAGCAGCACGTCGGTGGTCAGCGCCAGCGCGTCGCGCCTGTCGAGGTCGTCGTGCCTGTCGGGCGGGCAGCCGTTGGCGGAGCAATCCGACTCGAGATCGGAATCGAGGCTCAACGCCAGACCGCCGGTCACGGCTCCGCCGGCGAGCAGCGCGCTCCCCATGCCGATTGACACCCAACCCAGGATGCGCAGGTCGTCCGACCGATCGGCAGGACCACCGCCTTCCGGATCGGACTCGCTCTCCACCTCGCCTCGTCCGGCGTCCACCGAGGTGGGCTCGGCCGCTTCCGGGCCGAGTACGACCTCGATCCTCTCCCGGCCGCCGACCCGCACCTCGCGTCTGTCGACGGCCTCCCCGTCGATCACCAGCTCGACCACGTGGTCGACACCGGCGGCTACCCGCAGGCGGCCCGGCAGCGGAGCCGTGCCGCGCGGATCGCCGTCCACCAGAATCCGCCCTCCGTCCGGCGCCGAGACGTCCAAGGCGCCCACCAGGCGCCGCAGGCGATCTATCTCGGCGAGCACCTCCTGGCGCCGATCCGGAGGCACGTCGTCGCCCCCTTTGGAAAGGTAGGCCTCGAAGGCGTCCAGTGCGCGGCCGTGTCTCTTGAGCAGCGCCTCGCACTGCCCGATGCTGTAGAGCAGCTTCCAGGTCGGCTTGATCCTGTTTGCCTCGCGGAACTCGGCGACCGCCTCGGCGTGCTCGCCGGCATCGAACAGCTCGGTCCCACGATTGAAGTGCCGCTTGGCCCGCTCGCTGCTCGACTCGTCGGCCCGCACCGCACCTGCGCGACACAGCCCCAGGCAAAAGACGAGCAGCGTCCACCCGGCGATCGAAATCCGCATCGTACCGACTCCCTCAAGAGTGGCTCGGTAGGTCAACTGGCTTTTTCAAATTTGATCTCTACCATGTTAAAAAGGATCTTGCCATGGACAGCATCAGCACCAATAGCTTTGCGGGAGCACGAGCCGCTCTCGCCTGTCTCGCGCTTCTCTGGACCGCCTCCGGCTGCTGGCGAGGCGCCGGCCAGGGCTCCGAATCCGGCGACGATTCCGACACGGAATCGGACACGCGGGACACGAGCTCGGGCTCCGACCTGGACGCCGATTCAGACATTGACTCGGATGCGGACTCGGACATCGACACCGACACCGACACGGATTCCGATTCAGATACAGACACCTCGACCTGCACGGCCGGCACCTGGTCCGGCGACGTGCTCGCCGAGTCGGCCGCCGACCTCGCCGCGCTGGCCGGCCACGTGGAGATCGACGGGGAGCTGATCGTCACCTGCCCGGAGTGCACCGGGCTCCACGGCGTGGAGTGCCTCGAGAGGACATCGGAACACGTCTCGATTTGGAACAATCCCGAGCTCCAGCAGCTCGACGCGCTTTTCTCCCTGCGCGACGCGGCGGCGGTCTTCGTCGGCTTCAATCCCGAGCTGGAGAGCATCGCGGGCCTCTCGGCGCTCGAGGAGGTCTATGGCCCGCTGACCGTGGCCAACAACGACATCCTGACCAGCGTGGAAGGTCTCGAGTCGCTCGTCGAGATCCAGGGCGACCTCAACATCGAGTCCAACCCCTCGCTGGTCGACCTCGACGGTCTCTCGTCGCTCTCCGGCCAGGTCGAGGAGATCACGATCTGGAACAACCCGGCGCTTCAGAACATCGACGGGTTGAGCGGCCTCGGCGATGTACCGTCGATGCTGCTGGTCTCGGGCAACGACTCGCTGCTCCACGTCGAAGGGCTGAGCGGCCTGGAGTGGGTCGGCTGGCTGGTCCAGGTCCACGACAACGCCTCGCTCGTCGACCTGTCCGGGCTGAGCGACCTGGCCGAGATCGGCGGCACGCTCTCGATCCACGGCAACGGCTCGCTTGCGCACCTCGGTCTCGACAGCCTGGAATCGATCGGCGAGTCCTACGACCCCGACCTGACGATCAGCGACAACCAGGCCCTGCCCACCTGCGAGGCCGAGCTGCTCGTGGAGCAGCTCCAGGGATACGGCTGGAACGGAGACTGGTCGATCTCGGGCAACGACGACGAGGGAAGCTGCGGCGAGTGACGGCTTGCCCGCTCGCCGGCCGGGGGCCGCAACCGTCGCGGCGCGGCGTCACCTCGCGCGTATATGTCCCAGCATCCCTTCCAGGGTGTTGGCGAAGAAGTGCCGCTCGCGCGCTCGCAGGTCCTCGTCCAGCTCGTCGAAGCGGCCGCGCCCGAACCACGGATCGGTCCGCTGCAGCCTGCGAAAGACCAGATCTTCCAGCTCGCTGGGCGCGGCGTCGCTCAGCTCTCGAATCGCCTCCAGCCAGGAGTCGATCTGCTCGGCCGCGATTCGCGACGTCTCCCTTGCTCCGCGCACCGACCCCCAGTGGGCGAACGCGGTCAGCTCGGGCTCGGGCTCCAGCGCGGCCAGCCGCTCGATCGATTCCAGCGCGCGCCGGGGAAAGAAGCGCGGCGGCGTTGCGGGACGCAGGTAGCTCCGCCCCCCGGACAGCGGCAGGCGCGCGCCGAACGCCTCGCCGGCGAACAGCACGCCGTCCAGCAGGAACGAGACGTGGTGCGGAGCGTGGCCCGGCGTGGGGATCGCCTCGATTCCGCGCTCGCCAAGCTCCTCCTCTCCGGCCAGCGAGGCGGAGGGCACCGGGCGCGGCCGGCCGTACATCGCGGCGACCTCGCCCAGCACTCTTTGGGAGCCTTCCCACAGCTTTTTCGGGTTCTCCACGTGCGGGCGACCGCGCGGGTGGCAGTAGGCGCGAGCGCCGGGAAAGGCCTCGAGCACCTCTGCGACGCCGCCGGCGTGGTCGAGGTGGACATGGGTCAGCAGCACCAAATCCAGCGAGGCGACACCGCGCCGCCGCAGCTCTCCCAGCAGGTGCTCTACGCTGGAGCGCGGTCCGGGGTCGACGATCGCGCACAGGCCGTCGTCGCGCCACAGCCAGCAGCCGATGAAGCGCCTGTATCCCTCGCGGGGCTGGTCCAGGTCGATCAGCTCCAGTCTCTCGGGCTGCATGAATACCTCCAGTGCTCCGGAAAACTCTTCGCGCGCCGTGCTCACTGTGGCGAGTAGTCTCCGGGCGCGGCGTTCCCGTTCAGATCGAACTCGAAGCACGCCTGGTAGTCCGGATCCAAGCCGTCGCTGAACGACGTCTCCGGCACCCCCGCGTAGGTCCACTCCGAGCCGTCCGCCTCGTCGACCATCGAGAGATGCGCGGACAGCAGCGTCGGCGCGCCCAGATCGCCGCGAGGGAGGCGGACCTCCACGTACTGCCCGTCGTGGTAGACGTCGCCGGCAAAATCCCAGCCCGCGTCCTGCCACGCCGAGCCGCTCCACTCCATCACGTTGGTGTAGCCGCCGTCGGTGCGCCAGCGCAGGTGGTGGGCCGCATCGAACGGCAGGGTCGGCTGCTGGGTGTTGTACGTCTGGCCGACCGCGCTGCCCGGCGTTCCGCTCAGGTAGGCCAGCAACCACCTCGTCCCGCCGGCGCCGACGTCCGGCCCCTCCATTCCGAGGTAGAAGTAGGCGCCGTCCCAGGCCAGGTAGCCGCTATAGCCCTCCGAGGTGGTCGCGAACGTCTCGGCGGAGGTGAAATCGTTGACCCCGTCGATCTCGATCGTATGAGAGTAGGGACCGGTGTCGGTGTCCGTATCGGCGTCGGTGTCCGTATCGGTGTCGGCGTCCGTATCGGCATCCGTGCCGGTGTCGGAGCCGGAGCCGGAATCGGAACCCGAATCCGTGTCGGATCCGTCCCCTGTGTCCCATGTGTCCGAGTCCGTGCCCGTGTCCGTATCGGTGTCGGAATCGGCATCCGCGCCCGAGCCGTCGCTGCTGTCGGCCGCGCTGCAGCCGAGCGCCAAGGCCAGGACTGCGGCGAGACACGACGACGAAAGATTGCTCTGGCCCATCTTCTCGCTCCTTGTCGAAAGGCCTGTTCAAATGTAATACCGCTTTTCGATGAGGCTCAAGCCCGGCGTGCGCACGATCGGCATCGACGACGGCCCCTTCGATCGGGACAGATCGCGGGAGGTGCTCGTCGCCGGCGCGATCTACCGGGGCGGGGACTGCTTCGACGGGCTGCTCACGACCCGCATCCGCAAGGACGGCTGGAACGCCACCGACCGCATCGCCGGGATGCTGCGCGGCAGCAAGTTCCTCCCTCAGCTCCACTACCTGATCCTGGACGGAATCGCGCTGGGCGGGTTCAACATCGTCGAGATCGGGCGCCTGCACCGCGAGACCGGGCTCAAGGTTCTGGTCGTGGTACGCCGGCGGCCAAAGATGCAAGCCGTGCGCCGGGCCTTGCAGCGGACGAGCCGTCCGGAGAAACGCTGGAGGATGCTGCAATCCGCAGGAGAAATCCTGCCGATCTGCGGCCTCCACTGCCAGCTGGCCGGGATCGAGGAGGAGGAGGCGGCCGCGCTGCTCGAGCTGACCTGCACCCGCTCCCTGGTGCCGGAGCCCCTGCGCGCCGCCCACCTGATCGCCGGCGGCCTCGTGACCGGTCAGAGCGGCCGGCGTGCATGAGAGAGTGGCGCTACTTGGAAATCGGAGCCAGCACCATGGTCATGGTGCGGCCCTCCATCTTGTAAGGCTGCTCGACCTCGGCGATATCCTTGCAGACCTCGACGACCCGATCGAGCTGTCTGGCCGCCGTCTCCGGGTGGGCCATCTCGCGCCCCCTGAAACGAATCGTGATCTTGGCCTTGTTGCCGCTCTCCAGAAAGCGCAACACGTGCTTGACCTTGAAATCGAAGTCGTGGTCGTCGGTCTTGGGACGCATCTTGACTTCCTTGACCTCGATCGTCTTCTGCTTCTTCTTGGACGCGGCCGCCTGCTTCTTGCGATCGTACTTGTACTTGCCGTAGTCCATGATGCGGCACACGGGCGGGCTGGCCTTGGGGTTGATCTCCACCAGATCGAGCCCCATCTCGCGCGCGAGATCCACGGCTTGACGGATCGGGTAGATACCCAGCTGTTTTCCGTCCGGATTGATCACCCGCACTTCTGGAAAACGAATGTTGTCGTTTACCCGATCGCGCTGTGGGCGCGGCGGGCGTCCGAATCTACGTCTGATGTTGCACCTCCTTGGCGCGGGCTCGTCCCTGTCGGCGAGCCCCGATGGAAACCATCATAACTCAAACAGCGGGCTCCGCGCCCGCTTCCGTGATCCATTTTTCGAATTCGTCGAGCGGCAAAAAGCCGCGATCTCCGTCGGCCCTGGTGCGCAGCGCCACCCCTCGCTCGGAGACCTCGCGATCCCCGATCACTCCGATCGCCGGAATCCTCTTGAGTCGGGCCGCCCTGATCTTGGCTCCCAGCTTCTCGTTCGCCAGGTCGGTGACCGCGCGGACGCCGCGGGACCTCAGCCGCTCGGCCACCTCTCGCGCGAAGGCGTGCTGCGCGTCGGTGACCGTCAGCAGCGCTACCTGCTCGGGAGCCAACCAAAGTGGGAAAGCGCCCGCGTGGTGCTCGACCAGCACGCCGAAAAAGCGCTCCATCGATCCCAGGATCGTGCGGTGCAGCATCACCGGCCGGTGGCGCTGCGAGTCCTCGCCGATGTAGGCCAGGTCGAAGCGCTCGGGCAAATTGAAATCCACCTGGGCCGTGCTGCACTGCCAGAGCCGTCCGATCGCGTCGCGGATCTTGACGTCGATCTTGGGCCCGTAGAAAGTGCCCTCGCCGGGATCGAGCGAGTAGCTCACGCCCTCCTGCTCCAGCCCTTCGCGCAGCGCGCCCTCGGAGCGATCCCAGATCTCCTCCGAGCCGATGTGCTGCTCGGGCCGCGTCGAGAGGCGCACCTCCAGGTCGGAAAAACCGAAGTCGCCCAGCAAACGGAAGGTGAAGCGGATCAGGCGCCTGATCTCGCCGGGAAGCTGCTCGGGCCGCATGAAGAGGTGAGCGTCGTCCTGGGTGAAGCCGCGCACACGCAAAAGGCCGTGGAGCTGACCGGAGCGCTCGAAGCGGTAGACGGTCCCCAACTCGGCCCAACGCATCGGCAGATCGCGATAGGATCTCAGCGTGGAGCGGTAGATGCCGATGTGGAACGGACAGTTCATCGGCTTGATGTAGTAGGGGTTGCCCTCGATCTCCATCGGCGCGTACATCGCGTCGGCGTAGTTCTCCAGGTGCCCCGATGTCTCCCAGAGATGCGAGCGTCCGATGTGCGGCGTGAACAGGATCTCGTAGCCGCCCGCTAGGTGCGCCTTGCGCCAGTGATCCTCGATCAGCATCCGCACCCGCGATCCGCGCGGGTGCCACAGCACGAGCCCGCCGCCGATCTGGTCGTCGATGCTGAACAGCTCGAGCTCCTTGCCCAGCTTGCGGTGGTCGCGCTTCTTGGCCTCCTCCAGCGACAGCAGGTGCTTCTTGAGCGCCTTGCGATCCGAAAACGCCGTGCCGTAGATTCGCGCCAGCATCTTGTTGCGCTCGTCGCCCCGCCAGTATGCTCCAGCGCTGGAGAGCAGCTTGACCGCCCGCAAGAAGCTCGTGCTCGGCACGTGCGGGCCGGCGCAGAGATCGACCCAGTCGCCGTGACGGTAGAGCGTCACCTTCTCGCCGTCGGGAATGCCGTCCAGGATCTCGAGCTTGTAGCTCTCGTCGATCGAGGCGAACAGCTCGCGCGCTTTTTCGCGGTCGACCTGTTCGCGTACGAAGGCGTGCCCCTCGGCTATGATGCGCCGCATCTCCTTTTCGATCGCCTCCAGCTCGGCGTCGCTGAAGCCCCCCTCGGGACGATCGAAATCGTAGTAGAAGCCGGTCTCGATCGACGGTCCGATCGTGACCTTGGTACCGGGAAACAGGCGCTGCACCGCGTCGGCCATCACGTGCGCCGCGGAGTGTCTGACCAGGTGCAGCGCATCCTCGTCGTCGAGCGCGATCGGCTCGGGCTTCTCGCCTTCGGGCAGCTCGGTGCAAAGATCGAGCAGCCTGCCGCCGACGCGAGCTCCCACCGTATCGCGCTTCAGCGCGCCGGCCTCGGCCAGCGCCGCTCCCACCGTGCCCGGCTCGAAACGGTCGCTCGCCTCGCTCATCGCTCGTCGTCCGGGGAGATGCCGGTCTGGCCGGAGGCGACAGTTGTAGGCACGAGCGGGATTGAACCGCTGACCCCTACCGTGTCAAGGTAGTGCTCTTCCACTGAGCTACGTGCCTTCCTTCCAGAGGCGCCGCCGCGCGCCTCGCAGAGCGAAGATGGATTACCAAAGCGAATTTTCGCCGTCAAGGTCACCTCTCCTTCAACACGTCCCGGACTCGCCGGGGTACAGTCCGTCGACGATCTCGCGGTAGCGCTCGCCGATCACGCGCCGGCGCAGCTTGAGGCTCGGCGTGACCTCGCCGCGATCCATCGAGAACTCGCGGGGCAGCACCTCGAAACGTTTGACCGTGGAAAACGAGTCCAGCCTTTGGTTGGCCGCTTCCACCTCTTCCGACACGGCCTAGCGCAAGCGCTCGTCCTCGCAGAGCTCCTCGCCGCGCGCCCCCACCCCGTTTTCCCGCGCCCACTGCTCGGCTCGCTCGGCGTCCAGCGTCAGCAGCGCGACCAGGAACTTGCGCTGGTCGCCGAAGACCACGGCCTGCGAGATCAACTGGCCGCGAGTCAGCGCGGCCTCGATCGGAGCCGGGGCGATGTTCTTTCCGCCCGCGGTTATGATGATGTCCTTTTTGCGATCGGTGATCGTCAAAAACCCGTTCTCGTCGATGAACCCGATATCGCCCGTGTGCAGCCAGCCCTGGCCGTCGATCGCCTCGGCGGTCTCCTCGGGCCGGCCGAGGTAGCCGTCCATCACGTTGGGACCGCGAAGCAGGATCTCGCCGTCGGCGGCGATCTCGACCTCGACGTTGGACAGCGCGGTTCCCACCGTGCCGAACCTGTAGGCCTCCGGCGTGTTGCGGTGGCTGAGCGAGGCGTTCTCGGTCATGCCGTAGCCCTCGATGATCAGCAGGCCCGCGGCGTGGAAGAACTCGAGCAAGTGGCGCTGCAGCGGAGCGCCGCCCGAGACCGCGAAGCGGATCCGGCCGCCCAGCCGCTGCTTCAGCTTGGAGAAGACCAGCCTGTCCGCCAGGGCGTACTGCCAGGCCAGCAGACCGCTCGGCCCCCGCCCGAGCTGCTTCTCCCGGCTGACGCGGCGCCCGACCTTCTCGGCCCAGCCGAAGATACCGCGGCGCACGGGCGAGGCCTGCTCGATCTGCGCCAGCATGCCGGCGTGGATCTTCTCGAACAGCCGGGGCACCGTGGTGAAGAAGTGGGGCCGCACCGATTCGGCGTCGTCGACAGCGGTCAGCATCGAGCGCGCGAACGCCAGTGTGAACCCGCAGCACAGAGCCGCGTGGTAGGTCAGCTGAGCGTAGACGTGCGCCAGCGGCAGAAAAAGCAGGCAGAGGTCGTCGGAGCGGATACCGATATCCTCGCCGATCCTCTCCACCACCGAGGTCAGGTTGCGGTGCGTCAGCATCGCCCCCTTGGGCTCGCCGGTGGTGCCCGAGGTGTAGACCACCTTGGCCGTGTCGCCCGGCTCTACCGCCGCGATGCGGCGCTCCAGCTCCTCGCCGTGCTCCTCCAGCGCCTCTCGCCCGCGAGCGACGAAATCCTCCAGCGAAACCAGCAGCTCGCGGCGCTCGGCCGGGACCGCGTCCTCTATTCCCAGCTCGCGCGGAGGCGGCTCTCCCGGCCTGGCCGGCGGGGTCTGGCGTTCCAGGGTGTGGATCACTCGCCGCACCGAGCCGGCGGGCTCGCTCCCCTGGGCGGAGAACAGCGCCTCGAGCTGCACCGGCCCCTCGGCGAACACGATCCGCGCCCCGCAGTCGTCCAGGATGTAGCGCACCGACTCGGCCCGCAGGTTGTGGTAGATCGTGACCGTGCGCGCCTTGCACATCAGGATCGCGATATCGACCTCGACCCATTGCCGCCGGGAGTAGGAGTGGATCGCGACGCTGTCCCCCGGCTTCACCCCCGCATCGATCAGGGCCGCGGCGATCGCCCGGGAGCGCTCGTTCCAGTCGCTCCAGCTGTGCTCGGCCCAGCGCTCGCCGCTGCGCTCCATCAACGCCGGCCGGCGCGGCGCCTCGGCCACGCGCTCGGCGAAGAGGCCGATGATCGTCGCGCGCTCGGTCATTCAGAAGCCGACGCTCACCGGGTACAAAGCCAATTCAAAATTGACTGACAAACCGTCGCCCACTACTAGATCAACCGGTATCTCAGCACCGATTCCGTAGTGATCAGAGAAGTAATAGAAAAGGTTGCCACCTACCTCAATATCTATAAATCCTGTCATCGGGAAGTAGATGTCATGACCAGAAGCGATACGATATTTGAAATAGCCGTAGCCCACGCCGCCGAAGAGGCCCACGCGCAGCCCGCCCTGCGAGACGACATCGTAGCGCGCGCGAAGATTGACCAGCCATGAGACAAGCGTTTCTGTCCTCTCCACCGCCTCACCATCGCTCGTCATAGCCACGCTTTCCTTGGCATCCTCCTCGTCGGTGGGATCGCCGGTGCAGGTGTGAGACATCACCTCGTCCATGTCCTGGTTGTTGGCGTCCCAGCAGCTGAGCGGCTCGGAAAAACTATCGAATTTCACATCGATTCGCCCCGTTACTTCTATGGCCAGCCGCGGAATGACATAGTAGCCAGCTGCCAAACGAAATGGCCATGAATAGGGGACACCTGACCAAACCGCACCGGCGGGGTTATCTTCCACATGTTCAATAGTAGAATAGTTTTTTGGGCTCTTGTCGCCTGAGGCTATCTTGTCAAACTCCATCTCGGCCTTTATAAAAGCAAACCCAACAGGACTTAATCCAGGGAAATTGAAATAGAAGTGCTCGGGGCCGACCTGCTCGCCGGCGCCGCCACCCGCGTCCGAGACGCACAGGCCGGCCTCGCCGCAGACCAGCCCCTCGGCGCAGCCGGTCGCCGGATCGCACGGCTCGTCGAGGCCGGGCTTGCTGCCCTCCAGGCACTCGGTGTCCCACGGCGCGCACGGCGCGCACTCCTTGGGCGGAGCCATCCCGGGAATGCCGGGCAGCACCGGGGCGTCGGGCGACATCGCCACGCTCAGCGGAGCCTCGGGCGCGCCGTGACGGCAGACCAGGTTGCCCATCCGGTCGTAGCCCTCGATGAAGTACTCGATGCTCGACGGATCGAAAATTCTGATCTGCCCCTCGTCGCAGCTTATCTGCGCTCCGAACCCGCGGCCCGCCCGCTGGAACGGGATCTGCGAGTAGTTGGTGCCGCCGTCGAAGGCGTACTTGAGCACCAGCTGGTTGACCTGGCCGTGCATCTGCGTGGCGAGCTCCAGGTAGACGGGCAGCTCGTACTTCTTGCGTTGCTCGACCGGCGCGTCGTGCGAGCCGCACTGCGGCAACTGCTCCTCGCTCGGCCCCGGCACCGGTTCCTGCCCCGAACCGCCGCCGCCCTGGGGCGTCTCGATCGTGCTCAGCGTCTGCTGGCACTGGTTGGGGTTGACCTGGTTCTTGGCCATCGTGAACAACATGTCGATCTCGGGCGTGGAGAGCAGCGGATCGACCATGATGCTATCGTCCAGGCACAGCGCGATCATGAAGCTCTGCTGTCCCTTGGCGTTGTCGGTGAAGCCGCCGATGTGCAGGACGCCGTAGCTGACGTAGATGCGCGCCAGCGTGGGCTCGTCGATCTCGGGCGCCAGCTCCAACGCCTTGTCCAGCCTGGACTGGGCGGTCTCGAGATCCAGGCTGGAGTAGGCGTCCATCGCCTCTTTTACCAGCGAGCGAGCCTGGGCGATCGGCCCCTGGGCGGCCGCGAACGCGGGAACGAGCAACGCCGACACCAAAACCGCCGACAGAAGGAGTCTAGCCGGAACAGAACGATAATGGACCTTGGACATCACAACTCCCATTCGTGTCCACCCGAGGGAACCGCTGGTGGATCCGCACCTTCAGACCATGCGGCTATCGCCTCTGGAGCACCCACCCGATTTCATCCAGATATTTCGCTACCATTGAACCGGAAACCTCGTTTTTGTCAAGAAGAACGCGCGCCTGGGCCCTTCTCGAAGCACCGCGGCGTCCCGCCTCAGAAGCGGAAGGCCATCAGCGCGTTGAGGTCGAAGTTGAGCGCCGTGTCGGGCAGCAGGAAGTCGGCCACCAGCCCGAAGTTGAGCCCGACGTTGGCGGTGAACCAGTAGTACCCGTCCAGCCCCACCTCGATGCCGAACGGGCCGGCGGGCCGGAAGAAGTGGCTGGCCTCGACCCCCTCGCCCGGATCCCACTTGCCATCGGAATCCAGCGTCTCGGGATCGCAGATCAAGTCGCCCGTGTCCTCGTCCTTCACCGGCGGGCAGTCCGAGTACTCCACGCGGTGGTAGGCGTTCATCCAGCCCAGGCCGGTCAGCAGCAGCAGCTGGAAGCCCTCGTGGCTGTCGCCGGCCAGCCGGTAGCTGAGGTTGGCCAGCAGCGAGGGGCCGAACTTGGGCGCGTCCGCGCCGGCATCGAAGGTCATGTCCCCTCGGAAGGTCATCCCTATCTCGATGCCGTCCGCGGGCAGGTAGAACATCGGGTTGAAGCGGAAGTGCATCTTGTTCCAGGCAAAGCCCGTGCCCACCGACAGCTTGCCATCTGAGACCTGGTTGTACGGCTTCTCCGCGCCGCCGAAGACCAGGCCGACTCCGGTGCCCACGCTCAGCGCGATGCGCATCACCGGGTCGAAGTCGCCGGGGATGCCGCCTCCCCCCTCCTCGCCCTCCTGGGTGCAGGTCTCGTTGACGCAGACCAGGCCGGCGCAGCACTCGGAGTCGCTGTCGCAAAGATCGCCGAACTGCTTGCAGTCGCCGTGGCAGTTGGGGTTCCAGGGCGGGCACTCCTCCTGGGAGCACCTCGGCGGCGGCGGCTGGTTGGGCAGCGTCGGGGGCGAGACCGTGAGCGTGTCCACGATCGAGACCCGGTGCGGCTCCCCCTCGGTCCCGGACGTTCCGAGCAGCTGGTTGGAGGGATCCAGCACCGCCACGTAGTACTCGATTCCGGTCGGATCGAAGGTGGTCAGCACGTCGCAGCCGATCGTCGCGGCGTACCCCTGGTAGTGCTTCTCCATCTGAATCTGCTGGAAGACGCTCTCACCGATCGTGCGGTAGAAGAGGACCACCTGCCCGACCGACACGTTGGGATTGACCTCGACGTAGATCGGAATCGGCACCAGGCTCTGCTGCTGGGTGATCGGAGTGTGCCGGATCAGCTGCATCTGGGGCTGGGGCTGAGGTCGAGGCTGCGGTTGGGGCTGCGGTTGGGGCTGCGGCTGAGGCTGCGGCTGCGGTTGAGGTTGAGGCTGCGGCGCCACCTGCTGGCAAGCTCCGGGCGCCTGGGCCTGGTTACTCGCCAGGTTGAACAGCGTCTCCACCTCGGGAGTGGAGCTGAGCGGATCGAGCTGAACGGCCTGGTCGATGCAGATCGCCTTTTTGAACAGGTCGATCCCGGCCGCGTTGTTCTGGTTGCCGCCCACCTCCACGACGCCCATGTTGAGGTAGGTGCGCGCCAGCGCGGGACCGCGCAGACCGTGCTGCCGGCAGGTGGCCTCGGCCTGCTGGAGCGTCTGCAGGGCCTGCTGGAACTGCAAGTTGCCGTACATGGCCATCGCCTGCTTGTTGAGCTGCATCACCGTCGTTTGCGGATCATACTGAGCCCGAGAAGGCCCTGCCCAGGCCGCCAGCATCGCCCCCAAGACCACGATCCGCACAAAACGCGCTGTATTCGTCGGCAGTCCCGTCATCTCGCCTCTGTTCCGTTTGCTAACCCTTGGGAGGTATGTCGGTTCGCACGAACTCGACCCTGCGGTTGTTCGCCCGCCCCTCGTCGGTCAGGTTGGTGTCGATCGGCTTCTCCTCGCCCCAACCCTTGTATTCGAGGCGATCCGCATCGACGCCGCCCTTCCTGATCAGGTACTTCATCACTGCCCTGGCCCGGCGCCTGCTCAGCTTCTTGTTGTAGCGGTCCCCGCCCCTGCTGTCGGTGTGACCCTCGATGCTGAGCCTGATCTCCGGGTTGTCCTCCAGCACCTGGGCCACCGTCCTCAGGATCGGATGCGACCGCTTCTTGATCTTGGCGCGGTTGTACGCGAAGTAGATCTTCTGGTTGATCCGGATGTGGGTCTCGGTGATCTCCACACCCTCGTACTTCTTGGGACAGCCGTTCTCCTCGGCGACGCCCTTCTCGAACGGGCACTCGTCCTCCAGATCGACGATTTCATCGCCATCGTTGTCCGGATCGGGGCAGCCGTCCTCGTCCTGGTAGCCGTCCGGATCCTCGGGCTCGTCGATACACTCGTCTTCGGTGTCGGCGATGCCGTCGGCGTCGTTGTCCGGATCGGGGCAGCCGTCCTCGTCGAGGTAGCCGTCGAGATCCTCGGGATCGAGCACGCACTGGTCGACGGAGTCCATCAGGCCGTCGCCGTCGGTGTCCTGATCCTCGGGACAGCCGTCCTCGTCCTCGAATCCGTCGAAATCCTCGGCCTCGTCGGGGCACTGATCGACGTCCGCGCAGATGCCGTCGCCGTCCTCATCGATGCAGTCGGGAGGCAGCGGCTCGGAGACCACCACGGCCGGACCCGCGCACTTGTCGGCCGGCGACTTCTCGTCGGCCAGATCCAGGTTCTCGATCGCGATCTTGTAGTGCTCCTGGGCGCGGCTGCCCATCCCCTGTTTGATCTCGAGCTCGGCGAACCCGAGGTGGGCCCTGGCCAGCGCCAGCTCCTTGGGAGCGCAGACGTAGGCGCCGTTGCGCTCGACCTGATCCAGCTTGGACTTGGCGGTGGTGATCCCTCCGCGCAGCCTTGCGGTCTCGGCACAGCCGGCGGCCAGCGCCAGGCCGAGCACCAGGATCGGAACGAATCTTTGGGCCGCGGACGACGTCGACATCAGCGCCCCCTCTCCCTGTCTCGCTTGAGCGAGATATCGCGCGCCTTGCGGCCCATCTTGCGAGCCTCGCGCGCATACTCGATCGCGGCCTCGTAATCCGAGTAGCCGACCTCCTCGCGCGCCTTGTGCAGGTACTCCAGCGCCGAGTAGTACTCGTAAGGAGCGTCGCACATCGGCTCTCCGATGCCGGCCTCGAGCTCGTCATCCGCGTCCTCCGAGGACGCCAGCTCGGTTCCCGGATCCGGAGCCTGGTTCTCCGTCACCGGCGAAAGCCGATCGAGCTGCTCCTGGGTGCATCTCGCCCCGGCGATCTCGGCTTCGGCGATCGCCTGCGAGGCCTCCACCACGACCACGGAGTACTCGATCGGAGCACAGCCAGACGCGCCCAGCGCCAGCATGGCCACGCCAACCCAGTGGAAACAACCCTTCACGTGCCGTCCTCCCGACAAGTCAGTTACTTGACAAACGAATTGATCAACCTTGGTTACCAAATACGTACTACCACGTCAACTACGCTGAGCGGTTCTGCGGCTCCGGCTCTCCTTCCGAACGATCCCCGCCGGCCAAGATCGCCTCGCGCACCACCGCCGCTATCCTCGGAATCGACCTCAGCTCCTGCACCGCGTCCTCGGCCAGCTCCACGCCGAAGCGCTGCTCCAACGTCGCCAGCAGGTCCAGCCGCGCCATCGAGTCGAGCTCCAGCTCGGCCTCGCCGGCCGCCTCGCCCTGGGCCCCGAGATCGGCCAGCGCCTCGGTCACGCGCCTTTCGAGATCACGCTCGCCGCGGACTCGGCTCATTCCTCCCCCTCCGAGCGCTTGGCCCGCTGCCAGGCCTGCTCCAGCTCCTCGATGTCCAGCCGATCCATCCGCGCTCCGCGCCGGCGCAGATCGCCGTCCATTCTCGCAAAGCGCCGCGCGAAGCGATCGCAGCCGGCCCGCAGCGACTCCTCGGGATTGCGTCCCAGGTGCCGGGCCCACTGCGCCAGGGCGAACAGCAGATCCCCCAGCTCGTGCTCCACCGCTTCCGGATCGCCGGCCGCGACCGCCCCGTCCAGCTCGGCGAGCTCCTCGTCCACCTTGGCCCGCACCTCTCCGGCGTCCGTCCAGTCGAAGCCGACGCGCCCGGCCTTCTCGCCCATCCGGCTCGCCTTGAGCAGCGCGGGCAGAAAAGACGGCAGACCGTCGAACAGCCCGCGATCCTTCTTCTCGACGCGCTTGATCTGCTCCCAGTTGCGCAGCACCTCGCCCGAGCCGTCGACCCGCTCGCCACCGAAGACGTGCGGATGGCGGTTGACCAGCTTGGCCGAGATGCCGCGCGCTACACTGTCGATATCGAAATCGCCCGCCTCGTCGGCGATCTCCGCTTGCAGCACGATCTGCAACAGCAAATCGCCCAGCTCCTCGCGCAGATCTTCGGGTCCGCCGCCGTCGATCGCGTCGATCACCTCGTAGGCCTCCTCCACGATGAACGGCTTGAGGCTGGCCGGAGTCTGCTCGCGGTCCCAGGGACAACCGTCCGGAGCGCGCAGGCGATGAACTATCCGCACGAACTCGGCAAAGGCCTCCGCGCCCTTGCCCGCGCCTTTTCGCGACTCGCCGGTCATGGCGCGTGGGTAGCACGTCCCGCGCCGGCCAACAAGCCCGGGCCGGCGACTGGCCGCGCATGGATCGCGTCAAAATCGTTGGTTTTTCGAGCTCGACCCGGGCTCAAGGCGCAAAGCTCCTTCGCGACAGCTCCTTGGGCGGATGGTTGGTCAGGTAGAACGGCTGTCCGGTGGATTCGAGCACCGCCAGCCACAGGTTGCCCTCCGGATCGACGGTCTTGCGGCTCTCCACCAGTCGATCGAGTGGGATGTGCGTGAACTGGTTGTGCGAGCGACCCACCGCCATCCCGGTACGACCCGACATCCCGGCGTGCACGGCGTTGTGCGCCAGGTAGCCGCAGAAGATCGCGTCGTCCGAGTTGGCCGGCGCGGAGCGCACGATGTAGCTCGGATCGATGTACTTGAGGGTCAGATCCATCTTTGCCGAGAACCTCTCCTTGATCGCGCCGGCCAGGAACTTCCCGATGTCGCCGAGCTGCACGTTGCCCGAGGCGTCCCTCGCCGCCGCGCGCTCCAGGTGCCGCTGCCCGGCGCCCTCGGCCACCACGATCACCGTGGACTTGCCGCGCGCGAAACGGCCGGAGAGGTAGGCGAACAGGCCCCCCTCGCCGTCGAGATCGAACGGCAGCTCGGGAATCAGCACCAGGTTCGCGTTGCGCGCCGCCAGCGCGGCGGTGGCCGCGATGAACCCCGAATGACGCCCCATCAGCTTGACCAGGCCGATGCCCCGATCCGCGGAGAGCGCCTCGGACCGCGCCGCGCGAATCGCGATCACCGCGCGTTCAACCGCGGTGTGGAAACCGAAGGTGCGATCCACCAATGGAATGTCGTTATCGATCGTCTTGGGTACCCCGATCACGGAGATCTCGGCGCCGCGCCGTCGCACCTCGTCCCGCATCGCCAGGGCGCCGCGGAAAGTGCCGTCTCCGCCCACCGCGAACAGGATCCGGACGCCGAGCTCCTCGAGCCTGTCGACCATCACCTCGGTATCCTGGGGACCGCGCGATGTCCCCAGCGCCGTGCCGCCGTGCTCGTGGATCTCACCGATCGACTCGGGCGTCAGCTCCACCGGCGGCTCTCCGGCCGGAGTCAGGCCGGCGTAGCCGTAGCGAAAGCCCAGGATCCCGGCCACGCCGTAACCGTGGTGCAGCGTCATCACCAGCCCGCGGATGATGTTGTTCAGCCCCGGACAGAGCCCGCCGCAGGTCACGATTCCGGCCCTGGTGCGGCTCGGCTCGAAGTAGATGCGCTGGCGAGGCCCGGCCACCTCCAGCGCGGCGGGCTCCTCTCCGCGTTTCAGCTGGTCGATCACGCGATCGAAGTCCAGCTCGGCCAGCACGCGGGCTCCGTCGGGGGTGAAGTCTGCGAGCAGATCACCCGGCTCGGTGCCGAGGTGGATCGGCGACGGCACCTCGGCCTCGCCCAGCCGCTCGATGGTGAAATCTCCCTGCCAGCTCTCCTTCATCGCTCCACCTCCAGACCGCTCACTCGACGAGGCACAGCGCGCTGCAACCGTCTCCGCCGGTCGCGTTGCCGTCGTCGCACTCCTCTGTGTGCGCCGAGGAGATCCGCACGTCGTCTATGAAAAAGCGATCCCATCCGTCCTCTCCGCCGCCGTCCTTCTGGTAGCTCCAGGTCAGCTGGTGCTCGCCGGGATCCACGTGCTGACAGTGCTGCGCCCAGCTCGAGCTGTCTCCCGAGACCTCCAGATCGATCGAGCCGTCCACCTCGAACCTGAAAACGTCGTCGTTCTCCTCTGACTGGCCCGCGTACCAGAAGCAGATCTGTCCTCCGGCGTGAACGGTCAGCTGCAAGGAAGCCGTTGTGTCGTCCAACCCCGCGCTGTCCGAGCCGGCCGACATCAGGCCGCCGCGAGCCTGCGCCGAGGAGACCTTGAAGACCGGATCGCCGCTCGTCTGCCAGTCGAGGCGAGTCAGGCCTCCCGTCTCGAAGCCGTCGAACACATCCAGGATATCACCGATCAGCCCGTCTCCGCAGTACTCCAGGTCGCAGCTCGGCGAGCACCCGTCCCCGGCGGCGTTGTTGCCGTCGTCGCACTCCTCGCCCGGCTGCCTGACCCCGTTGCCGCACTCCACGCAGGCGTCCAGCACGCAGCCCTGCTCGCAGACGATGTCCACGAACGAGTAGGCGCAGTCTCCCTCCCAGCAGAATCCTTCCTCGAGATAGTGCCTCAGCACCTCGGGGTCGAGGCAGTCGTCATCCGGAGGCGTATCGCACGCCACGTCGGTGTATTCGTACTCGCACATGCCGTCCACGCAGTAGCCCTCGGACTCGTAGACCCTCACGTGGGTGTCGTCGACGCAGTAATCGAACGGGGGCGTATCGCAGACCACACCCTCGCACGGATTCGAACCGGTCGTCGTGTCCGTGTCGGTGCCGGTGCCGGTATCTGTGTCCGTGTCGGTGCCGGTGCCGGTATCTGTGTCCGTGTCGCTGTCCGTGTCCGTGTCCGTGTCGCTGTCCGTGTCCGTGTCCGTGTCCGTGTCCGTGTCGCTGTCCGTGTCCGTATCGCTGTCGCCGTCCGTGTCCGTATCGGTGTCGCCGTCCGTGTCCGTATCGGTGTCGCTGTCCGTGTCCGTGTCGCTGTCGCTGTCCGTGTCCGTATCGGTGTCGCTGTCCGTGTCCGTGTCGGTGTCCGTGTCCGTATCCGTGTCGCTGTCGGCGTCCGGCGCGGCGTCCTGGCGCGCGAAGCGCTTGTCGCTCAGATCGGTGATCGCGGTGCAGCCGCCGAGCAGGGCCAGCGCCAAAAAGTAGACGATGATCGGCGCTCTCAAAACGTCCCCTCCATGCTCAGCCCCAGGCCCCGCGAGCCGACCGCCGGCAGCAGCTCCAGCGAGGATCGGCTCTCCTCCGTCTCGGGCAGCAGCAGCAGGGTCACTCCCGCCGCCGCTCCCGCGGCCGCGACTCCGATCAGCACGTCGGTCGAGACCGCCAGCGCCCGCACCCTGTCCCTGTCGTCCCTCCGCCCGTCCGGGCACACCCGTCCGTCGCAGGCGTCCTCGACCCGGCTCCAGCCGTCGAGCGCCAGCGAGCCGGTCACCACCGCGGCCAGCGCCGCCGCCCCACCGGCGCCGAACGCCACCCAGGCCCAAGTCGAGTAACGCCCGGCATCCTCGGGGCCGGCATCGCCCTCCTCTGCCCCCTCGCCTCGCGCCGCCTCTTCGCGGCCGCCATGCTCCGTTTTCCCGGGCGGCGGCGGCGGACCCTCTGCGTCGTCCTCTTTTCCGACGGGCTCCGCGCCAGAATCCGGTAAGCGCCCCGCCGCGCCGGCGTAGGGCGCGCCCTCCCTGGTCTCGACGATCACCCAGGCCAGCCGCCCTCCTCCCACTCGCAGCTTCTCCCGGTGCAGCTCGGCCCCTTCCTTTTTCACGACCACCTCGTGCTCTCCGAGATCGACCAGCGCCGGCCCGAGCTGGGGCGTGCGACCGTGTCGCCGGCCGTCGATCATCACGACCGCTCCCTCGACCGGGCACTTGACCTGGATCATGCCGACCAG
Organism: Polyangia bacterium; assembly: GCA_046484285.1. Taxonomy (GTDB): domain Bacteria; phylum Myxococcota_A; class Polyangia; order JAAYKL01; family JAAYKL01; genus CAZHCG01. The sequence continues at coordinate 29,310 of JAWOBP010000117.1, read as the reverse complement.
CAGGTTGAGCCGATCGATCTCCTCGCGCACGTGCTCGCGGCGCGACTTCGGAATCTCGTCACTTCCCTCCGCCAGGTACAGCGTGTACGCCTCCAGCGCTCGCGCGTAGTTGTCGGCACGGCTCTCCGCCTCGGCGATGTTGAACAGCACGCGGTAGTTCGGCTCCAGCGCGTAGGCGGTGCGAAAGGCCGTGGCCGCCTGATCCCAGCGCTCCTCCTCGAGCAGGTCGAGGCCGATGTCGAACTGCTTGCGCGCCTCCTCGACGTCCCGATCCTGCGCCGCGGCCGTCGAGCCGCAGAAGGCCAGCGCGAGCGCCAGCCAGCCGGCAACGAGCCGCGTCCCGGTACGAAGGATTTTCCTCTCTCCGTCCACGCCCAGAAGCTACCACGCCTCGAGCACGCCCGGCAACGGCGACGGTGTTGACACTCCCCGCCGGCGGGGCGATACGAAAACGGTGAGTGAGGATCGATTTCCCCAAAAGGCTCTGGGCGACCTCGACTGGTACGGGCTGCTCGAGCACCTGGCGCGCCGCGCGACCGGCGAGGAGGCGGCCGAGCGCTGCCGCGCGACTGGCTTTCCTCCAGAGGAGGAGGCGGCGGCCCGCCGGGAGATGGTCGGCGAGCTGCTGGCCTGCCTGGAGGCGGACGATCCTCCGCCTCCGCTGCCGGCGCACCGGGTCGACGACGAGCTGGCCCGGATCCGCGGCGACGCGTCGGTCTCGGGCGAGGCGCTGCTGCTCGTGGCTGCCGACCTCAAGCTGTTCGGAGCCGTGGCGCGCTACCTCGAGAACCGCCGCGACACCTGCCCGCGCACAGCCGCCGCAATCCTGGAGCCTCCCGGCGAGGTCCGCATCTCGCCGATCGCCGCGGCGCGCCTCGCCGCCGAGATCGAGGGCTGCTTCGAACCGGACGGAACGCTCTCCGACGGCGCCAGCCCGGAGCTGGGACGCCTGCGCCACCGGGCATCGTCGCTGCGCCGCAACCTGCTGGACGCGGTCGAGGAGATCGCAGAGCAGCAACAGGACGTCCTGCAAGAACGCACGATCACGCTGCGCAACGATCGCTACGTGCTCCCGGTCAGGGCCGACGCCCACCGCAGGTTTCCCGGAATCGTGCACGGCGGCTCGGGCTCGGGCGCGACGATCTTCGTCGAGCCTCAGAGCGTGGTCGAGCTGGGCAACCAGCTCACGATCGCGCGGGAGGAGGTGGCCCGCGAGGAAGCGCGCGTGCTGGCCCGACTGCGCGGTGCGGTGCGCGAGGAGCTGGCCGAGGTGCGGCGGGCCCGCGACGCCGTGGTCGAGGCGGACGTGCTGGCCGCGATGGCGCGGCTGGCGCGCGACCTGGAGGCCGCCGCGCCGGGAGAGGCCCCGGCCGGAGCTCTGGAGCTGCGCCGCGCCCGCCACCCGCTGCTGGTGCTGGAGGGCTCCGGGGCGGTGCCCTCCAACCTCGAGCTGGAGGGCGGCTCCTGTCTGCTGATCTCGGGTCCCAACGCCGGGGGCAAGACCGTGACGCTCAAGACCGCCGGGCTGCTGGGTCTGATGCATCGCGCCGGATTGCCGATCCCGGCCTCGGTCGAGTCGCGCCTGGGCTCTTTGCACCGCGTGCTGACCGACATCGGCGACGACCAGAGCATCGAGCGCAGCCTCTCGACCTTCTCGGCTCACATGCAGAACACAGGCGCCGTGCTGCGCGCCGCCGGACCGGGCTGCCTGGTGCTGCTGGACGAGCTGGCCGACGGCACCGACCCGGCCGAAGGGGCCGCGCTGGCCGAGGCGATCCTGGTCGAGCTGCTCGAGCGCGGGGCGACCGTGCTGGCGACCACCCACTCCGATGTGCTCAAGTCCCGCGCGCAGGATCTGCCCGGCTTCTTCAACGCCGCGATGGGTTTCGACGTCGAGTCCGGGCGGCCGACCTTCGAGCTTCGCTCCGGTTTTCCCGGCAGCTCCGACGCGCTGATCACGGCCGAGCGCTTCGGCATCCCGCCGCAGGTGGTTGCCCGCGCCAGGCAACTGCTCCCCGAGGGCCGCCGCGAGCTGATCTCGGCGGTGGAATCGCTGGAGCGGGAGCGCCGCGGCCTCGAGCTGGAGCGCCGCGAGCTGAGCGGGCTGCGCGCCTCGCTGGACCGCACCGAGATGCACAAGCGCCAGGAGCTGGCCGCGCTGCGACAAAGGCAGGATCGCTTCGTCGACGAGGAGGCCCGCAGGCTGCACGCCGACATCCGCCGCGCCAGGGACTCGATCCGCGAGGCGCAGCGAGCGGTGCGCAGGCGCAGGGTCAACGTAGAAAATGTCGAACGGGCGCGCCAGCGCGTGGAGGAGGTGGACACCCGGACCGCGCCGGGGGGTGACCTGAGCGCCGTTCGCGAGGACGATCTCCCCGGCGAGCCTGCGCGCGAGGAGCGCCTCGAGCCCGGAGACCCCGTCTGGATGCCGTCGCTGCGAGCCGAGGGCGTCGTCGAGGAGGCGCCGCGGGGAGGCAGGGTGCGCGTTCGCTCCGACGCGCTGCGCCTCCAGGTCGACCTGGACGGGCTGCGCGCCCTGCCCCGGCGGCCCGGGGCGAAGAAGAAGCCCGGCCGCGGGCGGAAGCCGGCCGCCGCGCCGCCCGCCTCGGAAAAGAGGGAGGCGATCCGCACCGCGGACAACACCCTCGACCTGCGCGGAAAGACCGTGGACGAGGCGCTGGCCGAGGTGGACGCCTTTCTGGACAAGGCGTTGCGCGACGACGCGCCCGCGGTCTTCCTGATCCACGGTCACGGCACCGGAGCCCTGCGCGACGCGGTGCGCGGCTACCTGGAGACGTGCGCCTACGCAGAGAGCCACCGCCCCGGAGAGCCGGAGGAAGGCGGAGACGGAGTGACTGTAGCCTGGTTGGTGTAGATTCTACTCTACCGGGAACTCGTCGCAGGCCAGCTGAATGAGGCCCAACGCCTCGTCCAGGCTGGTCCACAGGTCGCCGGAGCAGATGTCGCCGAACACGCCCCAGTTGCCGACCATTTCGATCAGCTCCTTGACCCGCTTGGCCTCGATCGCGCTGCCCAGGTTGGTCTCGTTGCAGCCGCCCTCGCCGCCGGCGATGCCGACGATCACGTAGCGCCCGTCGCCGCCGCCGGTCAGCTCGTCGAGGAACTGGACCATCGCCTCGGGCTTGTACAGGCCGGTGCTGGTCTCCTCGTTGCAGTCGGCGCCGCCCTGGAGCGAGACCTGCATCACTCCGCCGTTCTGAATCGAGCAGTCGTCCTCGTCGGTGATGATCACGACTACCAACAGAGAATCCTGGTCCTTGCGGTAGAAGCCCTCGTTGGTCTCGCCGCTCGCGCTCTGGGCCGGCACTTCGAGCGGGTTGTCCGGATCCTCCAGCAGCGCCTGGTGAAAGGCGGCGAACGGCATCTCGCTGCCGGAGCCGGTCGTGCCCACCTCTGCCATGCAGGAGAACTGCGTGGCGGCCGTGGCGCCGCCCGGGCCGTCGATCCAGGGGTTCTCGCCCAGGTTGCAGGCCTGCTGGCCCTGGAGCGCGCCGTCCGGACCGGAGCTGTTCATCGGCATGTTCATGCCCATCACGATCTGGGTGAAGCTCCGCGTGACGCCGGTGGTGGTCACTCCCACGCGGTATTCGACCTGGGTGTCGGCCGGGGTCATGTAGTCCTCGAGCAGCCCGATGAACTCCGGAAAGTTGTTGCCCAGGTTGCTCTGCTCCTCGGCCATGCTGCCCGAGTCGTCGACCACGAACAGCAGGTCGATCGCCTGGCAGCCGCCCGAGATACCGCCGTCGCCGTCCGAGTCGCTGTCCGAGTCGCTGTCCGAGTCGCTGTCGCCGTCCGAATCCGCGTCGGCATCGGCGTCTCCGCTTCCCGATCCTTCGTGATCCTCGGCCGCCTCGCAGGCGACCAGCGCGGCCGCCACAGCGAGAATCCAGAGCCACACTCCGACATATTTCATCCCGACCTCCTTGGAGCCGATCTTCCAATCGACATTCTAACCCCTTTGTGTTTTTGAAATGGAAAAAAGATGGTCGATGAAGCAGATTTTTACATTCAGGCCCGGCTGACATCCGTGCTCGCGTGCGGTCGAGCCTGCGACAAACTGTCGCCGCGAAGCTCGGTCCGCGACCGGCCCGAATTTGTTTTATTCAATCATTTCAGATTATTGAAAGGCCAGGCGTTCCTTGGCACGGAACCTGCGTCATCCAAACCCGACCGCTGACGAGAAAGCCTGAGAGGTGACGAGATGCGCAACAAACAAATCGTAATTGAAATCGTCGGCTTCCACGAGCTGCTGGACGCCGAGACCGCCGGAACCACCGAGGCCGCCGCCAGGCTGGTCGCCAGGCTGGCTCGCCGCGCGCGCCCGGCCGCCCCGCCCCGACCGGACCGGGACGACGAGGAGACCCTCCCCGACGCGGCCTGAACCCCAACGTTGGTGCGCCAGACTGTGGACGAGCGAAGTGTTGCTCAACCCGATGTCTTTTTCGAGATTCGGACGCGGCTCACGATTTTCCCGCCATGCCAAGCTCGATATTAATCGTTGTCTGGGGCATGATGTGCGCCAGCGGGGCGCTCATGGGAAGACTCGTATCGGCGTTTTTTCTGCTCACCGTCGCGGCCGCGTCTGTTCCGGGCGCCGCGCTCGGCGACGACCTGGTGCGCTCCCTCTGCGTTCTGTGCCCCGAGGAGTCGGGCGACTGCTCCGATTTGACCGGGGCGCTGCGGGCTCACCTGTCCGGGTACGAGGTGGAGGTCGAGATCCTCTCGGTGGATCTGATGCCGAAGGGACGCGCCGACCAGATCGAGTTGGCCCGGAGCGCGGCGCCCTCCGGGAGCGGAACAGGCGTGCTGTGGATGGACGCTCGCGACGGAAGCCTCGTGGTGCTTCCCCGGCCGCGCGACCCGGCCGGGCTGGTGCTGCTGCGACCGCTGCCGGCCGGCGACGCCGCGCACGACGCCGCGGCGTCGATCGCGCGCTCGGTGCTGGCCGAGCGGCTGGCTCCGCGCGCCGAGGAGCCGCTGGACTCGGACGATCGACTGCGCGCGATGGAGATCCGGGACTCCGAGCGCCCGCCGCTGGAGGGTGACGACGAGGGGCCCGAGCGATGGAGCCCGCCGCTTTTCACGATGGAGGTACGGGGCGGATACGGGTTTTCGATTCCGGGCGACTCCGGCCAGCCGCAGCACGGAGCACGCCTGGCAGTGGGAGCGCTGCTGTGGCGCCACTTGCAGATCGAGGTCGGAGTGGACGCCTTGCAGCCCGTGGGGGCCAGGCTGCCCGACACCGGCGACAGGATCGAGTTGTGGAGGGTTCCGCTGCGGCTGGGCGTGGCCGGCCTGCTGGGCTTCTCGCGCGTGGAGCTGGGGGCGCGGGTCGGGCTGGCGATCGACTTCACGCGAATCGAGGGCGTCGACCAGCGGCGAATCGAGGGCGATCCGGACCGCGTAGTCCCGGGGCTGACCGCAGTCGGCTTTCTGAGGGTCAGGATCGTGCGCTTCTTGGCGATCTGGGCCGAGGGAGGGGTGGACATCTACCGCAGCACCTACGACTACACCCGCGCGGGCACGACCGTACTGACCTACGAGGCGGTTCAGCCCCTGGCCTCGGCCGGGCTGTCGTTCCTTTTGAAAGTGATGTGAAACCACAGTTGTGGCTCAGTGAGCGAATGGTTACTTTTTCCCCGATTCGCTCCGCGGCGCGTCGATAGACGAGAACGGCGGCTCGTGTCGCGTCGAGAGTCAAAGAGGGAAAGCGCAGATGGACCGCGCCGGAGAAAACCGGGTTCCCAGCTCGCCGCTCGACGACGAGGCTCTGGTCTCCCTCGCCGCGGCCGGGGATCGCGAGGCCCGCGAGGCGTTGGCCCGCTCGTCTCTGACCCGCGTGCGCCGAATCGTCCATCTCACGACCCGCGGCGGCAACGAGGCGGACGACATAGTCCAGATGGCGCTTTCGCGCGCCTTCTCGCGGCTCCACACCTTTCGCGGCGAATCCAAGTTCACCACCTGGCTGGACCGCGTGACGATCAACACGGTCCGCGAGCACTACCGGAGCAGGCCGCTGGTCCACCTGTTCTTCAACGCCGAAAAACCGGCCGAAACGAACGCGCCGAAAAGCGAGTCTCCCGAGCGTCGCGCCCAGGCCGAGCGCCTGCTGCTCAGCCTGCGCCAGCACCTGGACGCGATTCGACCCAAGAAGCGCATCGCCCTGGTGCTGTTCGCGGTCTACGGATACACGATGTCCGAGATAGGATCGATGGTCGGCTGCAGCGTGGAGACCGCCAAGAAACGGGTGCAGCACGGCCGCCGCGAGCTGCTGGAACGCCTGCGCCGCGATCCGACCACCGCTTGCCGGATCGAGGAGCTGGACCGATGACCACCGCCGAACACGACAGCGGCTGCGAACGCTACGAGGAGATGCTGGCCGAGATGGTCGCAGGACGGCTGGATCATTCCGAGGCCGGTCGCCTCGAGGCGCACTTCGAGCAGTGTCCGGGCTGCCGGCGCACGCTGGCCCTGTGGCGGGGAGCCAGCTCCCTGCTGGCCGAAGCCGAGCCTCCGCCCCTGGAGCCGCTGGTCGAACGGCGGATGGCGATCGCCGCGGCGCGGGCCCGCCCGCGGGAAGAGGGTCGGCGCTCCAAGGCCGGGCGCGTCGCCGCGGTGGTGTTCGCCGCGGCGGCCGCGATCGCGCTGGTGATCGGCTGGATCGGCGTGGTGGGGAACGACGAGGCGCGCCGGGTCGATCGGGATCCCGAGCCGGCCGTGCCCGAGCGGGATTCGCCGGCGAGAGGGGAGGCGGCCGAGCCCCGGCCGCGGGCGGTCGATCCCGAGCCGGCCGTGCTGGCGCTGCGCAGCTCCGAGGACGGCCGTCGCCTCGTCGAGATCGATCCGGTCACCCGCGTCTGGCTGGGCGAAGAGGCCGACGTCGAGGTGGCGCTGATCGGCCAAAGCGAGGCGAGGCTCGAGCTGCGCAGCGGCGTGCTGGTCGCGGAGGTGGGGCCGCACCCCGAGTTCTTCTCGTTGGAGGTGGCGACTCCCGCGGGAAGCGTGAAGACGCACGGCACGATCTTCTCGGTGGAGGTCGGCCCCAGCGGCGCGGGCGAGACGCGCGTGATCCGCGGAGTGGTGGAGGTGCGCGGCCCGGACGCCCCGGCCTCCGAGCCGGGCTTCCTGGTTCGCGCCGGAGAGACCGGTCGCCTGGGGGGCGTGGTCGCGGTGCCGACCCTGCCGGATCTGGCCGCGCGAGATCTGCGCCTTTTGTACGGAGCCGACCGCGAGCGGCCGGACGGCGAAGAGGAGGTCGCCTCCGCGACTCGGCGCCGGCCTTCCGCCGCGAGCGGAGGTTCCGCCCGGAAACGACACGCCGCCGGTTCTGCCGCGAGCACCGCGACGCCGGGCTCGCTCGGTGCGGAAACGGCCCCTGGCGGTCGGAAAATCGAGCCGCGGGACGAGGCCGCGGCTCCCGCCGTCGAGGCCCAGATCTCCTTGGCGATCGACGAGCGGCGCAAGGGGCGCTACCTGGCCGCGGCCGAGATCTACCGCCGGGTGATCCGCGAGCACCCGACCAGCCCGTCCGCGCTCAATGCGCGGATCTCGCTCGGGCAGCTGGAGCTGACCGAGTTGGGACGTCCCGAGTCCGCGATCGAGCAGTTTTCGGCCTACCTCTCGAGTGACTCGATCGGCGTGCTGGCCGAGGAGGCGCTGCTGGGCATCGTACGCGCCCACGATCGCGGCCGGCACCCGCGCGACGTGGTCGAGTCGGCGACGCGCTACCTGGAGCGCTTTCCCGGAGGCTACGCCGGAGCCGAGGTGCTGCGCCGCCGCGCCGACGCCCGCCGCGGGCTGGGAGACTGCGAGCGGGCCGTAGCGGACTACCGCCAGATTCGGAGCTGGTGGCCCACCTCGCCCGAGTACCCCCGCGCCGAGGCCGGCCTGACAGCCTGCGGCGCCGAGCCCTGACCGGGCTCGCGATCCGGCCCGCCGAAAGAATCTCGGTTTTTTTGGTCTCTTTCGTCGACAAGCAACGCCGCTTCGGCTATGCACTCCACCCCCTCGCACGGAGAGCGCGGGGAACGAGGACCGGGATCATGAGCATCAAGCGCATTCGCAACATCGGAATCGCCGCGCACATCGACGCGGGCAAGACGACCGTCACCGAGCGAATCCTGTTCTACAGCGGCACGACCCGCCGTATGGGCGAGGTGCACGACGGCAAGGCCACGATGGACTTCATGAAGCAGGAGCAGGAGCGGGGCATCACGATCGCCTCGGCCGCGATCTCCTGCCGCTGGCTCGACCACCAGATCAACATCATCGACACTCCCGGCCACGTCGATTTCACGCTCGAGGTGGAGCGCTCGATGCGCGTGCTGGACGGGATCGTGGCCGTTTTCTGCGGGGTGGGGGGCGTGGAGGCCCAGAGCGAGACGGTCTGGGGCCAGGCGGACCGCTACCGGGTGCCGCGCCTGGCCTTCGTCAACAAGATGGACCGCCCCGGCGCCGACTTCCAGGACGTGGTGCGCCAGCTCGACGAGCAGCTGGGAGCCTTCTCCGTGGCCTACCAGCTACCGATCGGCTCCGGCGAAGAGCTGGACGGGTTGATCGACCTGATCGAGATGAAGGCGCTGCGCTTTCCGGGCGGGGACGTGGTCGAAGAGGAGATTCCCCGGCAGCTGGCCGAGCCGGCCGTGGCCGCGCGGGAGGCGATGATCGAGCGACTCGCCGAGTACGACGATCGCCTCGCCGAGCTGTACCTCGAGGAGCGGGAGGTGCCCTCAGAGCTGATCCACGAGGTGACGCGCGAATGCGTGATCCGATCGGTGATCACGCCCGTGCTGGCCGGCGCCGCCTATCGCAACGTCGGAATTCAGCCGCTGCTCGACGCGATCTGCGCCTGGATGCCCAGCCCGCTGGTCAAGGGCGCGGTCGTGGGCTGCGCGCCGGACGATCCGGACGAGATCCAGCGGCGCAACCCGAGCGCCTCCGAGCCGTTCTCGGCGCTGGCGTTCAAGGTCATTCACGATCCCTACGTGGGTCAGCAGACCTTCGCGCGCACCTACTCGGGCACGCTGCATCCCGGGGACCGGGTGCTCAACGTCGCGACCGGCAGGAAGGAGCGCGTCAGCCGCCTTTTGCGAATCAAGGCCGAGAAGCGCGAGGAGCTGGAAAAGCTCGGACCCGGCGAGATCGCGGCGCTGATCGGACCGAAGCACACCCACACCGGTCACACCCTGGCGGCGATCGACGCGCCGATTCTGCTCGAGTCTCTGAACGTGCCGACGCCGGTGATCAGCGTCGCGGTGGCGGCCGCGGGCCGCGGCGGAGAGGAGAAGCTGCACTCGGCGCTGCGCAAGATGGCTCTCGAGGATCCGTCGTTCACCGTCCGCCAGGTGGATCGCACCGGCGAGACCGTGATCGCGGGGATGGGAGAGCTGCACCTGGAGGTGATCTCCGATCGACTGCGCAACGAGTTCGGCGTGGAGCTCGCGCTGGGCGAGCCCGCGGTGGAGTACATGGAAACGATCGCGCGCGAGCAGCGCCACGAGCACAAGCTCTCCAAGCAGACCGGCGGCCGCGGTCAGTACGCCCACACCGTGATGCGCGTCGAGCCGAATCCGGGCGGCGGTTTCGAGTTCACCGACAGCATCGTCGGCGGCTCGATCCCGCGCGAGTACATTCCCGCGGTTCAGCGCGGAGTGCGCAAAAAAATGGAGGCCGGCATCTCGGCCGATTTTCCGGTGGTGGACGTGCGTGTCGTGCTGCTGGACGGCTCGTTCCACGACGTAGACAGCTCGGACATGGCTTTCGAGAGCTGCGCGGCGATCTGCTTCGAGGAGGCCTGCCGGCGGGCCGATCCCGTGATCCTGGAGCCGATCATGCGCGTCGAGCTGGCCACGCCCGACGAGTTCATCGGCGACTTGGTGGGCGATCTGGGAAGGCGGCGGGGCAAGGTGCTTCACATGCGCCGCTTCCGCAAGGGCTCGCAGAAGATATCGGCCGAGGCGCCGCTGCGCGAGCTGTTCGGCTACGCCACCGCCGTGCGCTCGCTCTCGTCGGGACGGGCCAACCACGCGCTGGAGATCGAAGAGTACCGCGTCCTGCCACGGGCGCTGATGGAAGAGGTGCTGGACGACGCGCGCGAGCGGATCTCGCGCGGGCGGTGAGGTCGGCGTCGCCGGCGGTCGCTACCGCCGCTGCGCCGGGCCGCCGACCAGCTCGTCCAGCAGCTCGGCCAGGGCGAGGCCGGAAAACGGCTTGGAGATGAAACGCACGCCGGGCGGTAACCGATCCCCCTCGCTGAGATCGGTGGAGTAGCCGGACATCAGCACCGCCGGCATCCCCGGTTGCTCGGCCTTGAGGCGCTCGACGAGCTCCAGCCCGTCCATGACCGGCATCACGACGTCCGACAGCAGGATCTCGGGCGGTCGGTCCAAGTCCTTCCACACTCGCAGCGCCTCTGCGCCGTTGGATGCCTCCAGCACCTCCCAGCCGCGGCTCGCGAGCAGCCGATTGATGGTACGGCGGACTATGGTGGAGTCTTCCACCAGCAGAATGCGACCCGAAGGGCGAGCGGCTTCGTCCGGGGTGCGCTCGGGCGCGGTGCCCGCAGCGATCCGCACCTCCGAGCCCGGAGCGGAAGACAACGGCAGCTCGATCCGGAACAACGTTCCGCGCCCCGGAAAGCTCTCCACCTCCATCGAGCCGCCGTGCTGGCCGATGATTCCGTGCACGGCGGCGAGGCCGAGCCCCGAGCCCTGGTCGGAGGGCTTGGTGGTGAAGAACGGATCGAACACCTGCTCGACGATCTCGGGGGTCATGCCGCAGCCGGTATCGCCAACGAGCAGGCGGGCCAGCGAACGTTCCTTTCCGGCGTGGCTTTCTATCTCGATCCGCAGCTCGCCGCCGTTTGGCATCGCGTCCTGGGCGTTGATCGCCAGGTCGAGAATCGCGCGTTCCAGCTCCGCGCGGTCTCCCCGGATCCAGACGGGCGCCTCGGGGACCCTGCACACCACGCGGATACCTTCGTGAAGGGTACGATGCAGCATCTGCCGCACCTCGCCGGCGAGCCGTCCCAGGTCGAGGGGCTCGAGCTTCAGCATCTGGCGCCGCCCCACGGCCAGCAGGCTCCTGGTCAGGCTGCGGGCGCTGGCTGCGGCGTCCAGCAGCTCCGCGAGGTGCGCGCGGTGGGGGTGATCCAAAGAGAGGTCGCGCTTCATCAGCTCCGAGAGAGACATTATCGTTTGAAGCGTATTGTTGAAGTCGTGCGCCACCCCGCCCGCGAGCTTGCCGATCGCCTCGAGCTTCTGGGCCCGCTGCAGTTGCCTCTCCAAGGAAGAGCGCTCGTGCTCGGCCCGGCGCTGGCGGATCGCCAGCGACACCATCGCCGACAACAGCTCGATCAAGGGAGCCTCCGGCGGCGCTTCCCGGCTCCGCCTGAGGATCGTGACTCCGCCGTAGGGCACATCGTCCAGCGCGAATCCGATCGCCCAGACGCGCTCCACCCTCAGCAGGCGTTGTGCCGCGCTGCAGACGGATCGCGGAACCCTGCGCGTCAGCATCCCGTAGATACCGCTTTGGATCTCCTCCAGCCTTCCGCTGCAAAACAGGGCTCGCTCCTCGGAGGTCATGTCCCCGACGCTGAAGGACATGTGGCGCGGATCGGAGCCGAGCGCTTCGAGAGCCGTGCCGGTCAGGGCGCCGAGCCCGTGGTGGCTGCGGATCGTGATTGCGTCCAGCTCCGGATCGAACAGGGACACGACGATTGCGTCGTCGGTGAGCAGTTCGTGGCAGGTGGCGCCCACCATCTCGCACAGGTCGTCGACCGTGGAGCAGGCGCGCAGGCGGACGGCGATTTCGGCCGCCAGCTGCTGCAGTCGTTCTCGATTTGCCGTGTCATCCACCTTCTCCCGTCTACCACGAAATGGTGAGTTAGCCAGCAGATGTTTCTGCGTTGTGTGCTGACGGCAGCGGAGGGGCGAGATGGGCGGCGAGCCCGGTAGCGATCAGAACATGCAGTCCATCACGTCGTCGTAGGCGTCGTCGCAGTCCTCGGCGCAGTCGTCGCCCGCCTTCTTGTGCAGGCAGTTGAGCATGTCCTGGTACTCGCCCTTGCAGTGCTCGTCCTCGGCGTAATCCTCTACGTCTTCGCAGAAGTCCCTAGCGAAGCTCTCCGGGAAGTTGGCCGGGTCGTTGTCGTCGTACCAGCCGCAGGTGTCCAGGTAGACGGTGCCATCCGAGTCGTACTGGCACCACAGCTCGCAACCCTCGTCGTACATCGCATCGAAGGCCTGAGTGCAGTCGTAGTCCTTCTCTTCGTCCTCGCAGCCGGCGGCAAGAGCGATCACGGCCAGCAGCGGAACCAATAACGTAAGGGTCCTGATCATTTTTTATTCTCCTTTTTGAGCTGAATCCAGACGTTACATTTTTGATGCTTACAACAGAGCGCGAACACGGACAAGAAATAATCGCGGGTGTGACGGCGGCGAGAAAAAAATGGCGCCGGTGGGTTGCCTTTGACGGATAAGCGCGCATGTTGGATGCAGATCGTCGCGGCCGATGACGCACGATAGGGGCGCGGTGTTTCGCGGCGGCGAGGAAGGAGACGAGAGATGGCGACGATGGAGCTGACCGCTCAGAACCTGAACGAGACGATCGAGAACAACGATATCTTGCTGATCGACTTTTGGTCGGACTGGTGCCCGCCGTGCAAGATCTTCGGTCCGGTTTTCGAGAAGGCCTCGGAGAAGCACGACGACATGACCTTCGCCCAGTGCAACACGGAGAAGCAGCAGGAGGTCGCCGGCGCGTTCGGAATCCGGTCGATCCCCACGCTGGCCGTGTTCAAGGAGCAGGTGCTGGTCTTCCTGCAGCCCGGAGCGCTGCCGGCCGAGGCGCTCGACGAGATCCTGGGGAAGGTGCGCGAGCTGGACATGGACGAGGTGCGCAAGGAGATCGCCGAGCAGGAGGAGAAGGAGGGGAGCGCGAGCTGAGATGCGAGGCTCCTTGACCGTCCCGGGGAAACCGGATAGCCCGATTTCATGAGCGAGGACTCGAGGGGCAGCCTGCCCGCGCCCGGGGACGAGGACGTCATCTATCTTGTGGACGTCTCCTCGTTCGTCTTTAGGGCCTACTTCTCGATCGGACATCTTTCCGCGTCGGACGGCACGCCGACCGGCGCGGTGTTCGGCGTGGCCAACATGCTGGTGGCCCTGACCAACGAGCACCGGCCGGCGCGGATCGCCGCGGCGATGGATTCCAAGACGCCCACCTTCCGCAAGGAGATCTACGAAGAGTACAAGGCCAACCGGCCGCCGCCGCCGCCCGACCTGGAGCTGCAGTTCCCGCTGGTCGGAGAGCTGCTCGACGGGTTCGGGGTGCCGGTCTTGCAGCGCGACGGCTACGAGGCCGACGACGTGATCGCGACCGCCGTGCGCGTCGCCCGCGAGGCCGGATTGCGCGCGGTGATCGTCTCGGGCGACAAGGACCTGATGCAGCTCGTCGGTCCCGAGGTCGTGATGCTCGACACGATGAAGGACCGGGTCTGGGACGAGGCCGCGGTCGAGGAGCGCTGGCAGGTGCCGCCGGCGCTGCTCGGCGATCTGTTGGCGATCGCCGGAGACAGCTCCGACAACATTCCCGGCGTGCCGCGGATGGGGCCCAAGACCGCCGCTCCGCTGCTGCGCGAGCACGGTGGGCTGGAGCCGCTGCTGGCCGGGCTGGACTCGCTGAAGTCCAAGGCGGCGCGCAAGCGGCTGGCCGAGCACGCCGAGGCGGCCCGGCTGGGGCGGAGGCTGGTCTCGCTCGAGGAGCGGGTGCCGCTGGAGATCGACCTCGCAGGGGCGCGCTTCCGGGCACCCTCGCGCGAGCGGCTGGCTCCGCTGCTGGAGCGGCTCGAGATGACAAAGCTGCGCGATCGTCTCTTCGAGACGGAGCGGGACAGCGAGGAGCAGATCTACCGCACGATCGCGGACCGCAGCGACCTGGAGCAGGTCGCCGACCGGATTCGCGAGGCCGGGCGCTTCGCCGTCGACCTGGAGACCACCTCGCTGGACGTGGCGCGCGCCGAGATCGTGGGCGTGGCCCTCGCCTGGAGGCCGCTGGAGGCGGTCTACGTGCCGGTCGCTCATCGCAAGGGGCCCGCGCTCGGTCTGGACGAAGTGCTCGAGGTGCTGGCTCCGTTGCTGGAGGATCCCGAGCTGGGAGTAATCGCGCAGAACGTCAAGTACGAAGACGCGATCTTCCGCCGCCACGGCGTGCGGATCGAGAACGTGGCGTTCGATCCGATGCTGGCCTCCTACCTGCTGCGCTCCGAGGGACGCACCCACAACCTGGATACTCTGGCGCGCGACGTGCTGGGACGCTCGACCGTCTCCTACGACGAGGTGACATCCAAGTCGCGGGGACACCAGCTCGAGTTCGTCGAGGTCCCGGTGGAGAACGCCACGCGCTACGCCGGGGAGGACGCCGAGCTGGCGCTGGCTCTGACCGACGCGATGGCGCCGCGCGTGGAGCGGGCCGGGATGAGCTCACTGCTGCACGACGTGGAGATTCCGCTGGCGCGGGTGCTGGCCGGAATGGAGCTGACCGGCGTGGCGATCGACGTGGAGCTGCTGCGCGAGATGTCCGAAAAGTTCGCCGCGCGCATCGAGCAGGTGGAGCGGCGGGCCCACGAGCTGGCCGGCCACGATTTCAACCTGGGCTCTCCCAAGCAGCTGCAGGAGGTGCTGTTCGACGAGCTGGGCCTGCCCACGCAGCGCAAGACCAAGACCGGCTACTCCACCGACTCCGAGGTGCTCGAAGTGCTGGCCCAGTACCATCCGCTGCCGGCGGCGGTACTCGAGCACCGCATGCTGGCCAAGCTGCGCGGCACCTACCTCGAGGCGCTGCCCAGGCTGGTCAGCCCGGCCAGCGGCAGGATCCACACCAGCTACAACCAGGCGGTGACCGTGACCGGCAGGCTCTCCAGCTCCAACCCCAACTTGCAGAACATCCCGGTGCGCACCGAGCGCGGCCGGGAGATCAGGCGCGCATTCGTCGCCGAGCCCGGCCGGTTGCTGCTCTCGCTCGACTACTCGCAGGTCGAGCTGCGCGTGCTGGCCCACCTGTCCGGGGACGAGGAGCTGCTGGACGCCTTTCGCCGCGACGAGGACGTCCACGCCCGCACCGCGCGCCGGCTGTTCGGCTACGGGGACGACGAGGAGGTCGACCGCGAGCACCGCGCCCAGGCCAAGGCGGTCAACTTCGGCGTGATCTACGGCAAGACCGACTACTCGCTGGGCCGCGAGCTGGGGATACCGCGCGCCGAGGCCGGGCGCTTCATCGAGGAGTACTTCTCGGTGCACAGCGGCGTGGCGCGCTACATGGACGAGACGATCGAGAGGGCGCGAAGCGAGCGGGCGGTGACCACCATGCTCGGCCGCCGGCGCGAGCTGAGGGACATCGACTCCAAGAACCGCAACGCCCGCTTGCAGGCCGAGCGGATGGCGCGCAACACCCCGATCCAGGGCACGGCCGCCGACCTGCTCAAGCTGGCGATGATCCGCGTCCAGAGCCGGCTGGAGCGCGAGGGGATGGGAGCACGGATGATCCTGACCGTGCACGACGAGCTGGTGCTCGAGGTGCCCGAAGAGGAGATCGAAAGCGCCGAGGCGCTGGCCCGCGAGGAGATGGAAGGAGCGCTGGAGCTGGACGTGCCGCTGGTCGTCGACGCCGGGGTCGGCGCCTCCTGGGCCGAGGCTCACTGACAAGAGCCGCGCGCTCGTGGTATTGATAATGGCCGAGTTCCGGAAAGGAGGGCTCCATGATCAGGCTTCATGATGTTGTACTGGCTTTGCTCGTCGCAGCGTTCTGCGGTTGCGCCGACTCCCAGGCGGACGAGAACGGAACGAGCGACGCCGACGCGGACACGGATAACGACGCCGACGTAGACAGCGACACCGACACGGACGTCGACACGGACGCGGACAGCGACACCGACACAGACTCCGATACCGACACGGACTCCGACGGAGACTGCGTCTGCTTCAACCCCGATCTCGACTGCTGCGACGGCTGTCACTGGGAGGACACCGACTACGTCTGCGACACCGACGCGGAGATCGATGTCGGTTGTCCCGACGGAGAGGGCTGCGGCGGTGACCTGGGCAGGCGCTACAAGGGACGGCACTGCCCGGGCGGCAACGGGGCCTGCATCGGCGAGCTGGACGCCGAGTGGGGAGACTGGACCGTAATCGAGGAGTGCGGCTCCTACGAGACGTGCTCCGAGAGCGCCGAGGCCTGCGTCCCCAACTTCGTCGAGTGCCCGATCGATTTTGGCGAGCAGGTCTGCGTTGAGGGAGGGATGATGGACGACTGCGGCTACTTCGCCGGCTGTCCCGATCCTTTGCCGTCGCTGCTGGAGAGCCTCGAGTTCGCGGAGATGGGGGCCGGCGAGGTGGTACTGCTCGAGCTGAGCATTCCCGACCGCCAGTACGTGCTCTTCGACGGCCAGCCGTTCTCCGACATCGAGGCCACGATCACCCACGGCGATCAGACCGTGCTTTTCCACAACAACTACGCTGGAGACTCGTATCCCAACGGCCAGAACGTCGGCTACTCGTTCCAGGCCGAGTGGTACCTGCCGTTCTTCTGGGGCGAGGAGATGGGCGGCGCCTGGGAGCTGGCCTTCACCGACAGCCGTTACAGCGGAAACGGGCTGAACCCCGCGCCGCTCGATCTGACCGAGTGGTGCCTGACCTTCCTCGACCCCGCGACCACAGAGGCGGTCAGCACCGGAAGCTGGGAGGCGACCGACGTGGGCCAGATCGAGATGACGTTCGCCAACGACGTCGCGATCACCAAGCTGCCCGCCTACTTCGAGATGCAGATATCCGATATCGTCGATCGCCAGGGCGTGGCGCCGGTGCTGGAGATCGACGCGGAGTACTCAAGCCCCGAGGACCTGGAGATCAGCCTGGTCACCTCGGACGGCACGGTGCTGGCAGTCAAGGAGACCGGAGAGACGCCGATTCCGACCAGCTTCGTGATGGACGGGATGACCACCGACTGGCTGACCGGACGCTACTCGCTGCAGTTCCTCGACGCCTCCACCACCTCGAGCACCGACGCGGCCAACTACGGCGAGCTGTACTCCTGGAGCATCAGCCTGGGCGGCGGCGATGCAGACACCGACACGGACACCGACACCGACACCGACACGGACACCGACACCGACACCGACACCGATACCGATACCGATACCGATACCGATACGGACACTGACACCGATACCGATACCGATACTGACACCGATACCGATACCGACACGGACACTGATACCGATACCGACACGGACACTGATACCGACACGGATACGGACACCGACACGGGGACGGGTGTATAGGACCGATGGGACTAATGGGACCTATGATGGCGGGAGCTTGTAGGAGCCTTCTTTGAAGCAGCGGGCCCAGCCGGCGAAGCCGTCTCTCGCGGGGTTGCGCGCGCGGCGTAGACCGTCGGGCAGGTGGTAGAGGAGCATCTTGGCGCGCAGCTCTGCGGGCAGAGCCAGCAGCTCGTCGTAGGAGGCGTGCACTCCGCCGGTGAACTCCTGGCAGTCGTGAAAAACGACCTCCACTCCCGATCCGAACTCCTCGACCAGCTGCGGATCGAACATGGTGTCGCCCGACACGAGAATCCGGTCGTCGATCAGGACGCCGACCGAGTAGAAGCCGGTGCTCCAGTCGCGGGAGCTGTCCGGGATGTGGTTGGTGCGCACCAGCTTGAGATCGATCGCGTGATCGCCGTCGCCGACGACGTGGTGGTAGACGGGACGGCCGTATCCGTCGAGAGGCTCGCCGTAGCGCAGCTCGACGTAGTCCGAGAGGCTCATCCGTCCGCCCGAACGGTTGACCTCCGAGTACTCCAGACCGCCGCGCAAGGAGGCGTCCCACAGGACCGGCGCGTAGTCGGCGGTGGTCAGCAGGGTTGGGCGGTAGTCGCCGGGGCGGCAGCCCTTGACGCGCGGAGCGGCGTACCTGGCCTCGAGGCACCACTCCTCCATTCCGCCGATGTGATCCGCGTGAGAGTGGGTGGGGACGAGGTTCTCCACGTCGAGAGCGGTCAGCCCTGCGCGGCCCAGAGCGATCGAGGCCCTGGAGCCGATGTCGACCATCACGTGCGTGCCACCCTTGACCACGAAGAAGTTGCTCTGGAACAGCCCGGTTGAGAAAGCCGAGCCGATCCCGAGAAAAACCAGCTCCAAAGCGCCGTCGTTCTCCAGGCGAATCCGCCCGTCGCGAGTCGGAGCGAACAGGCCGTCGACCCCGCTCAAGCCCCGGCCTTCGAGGTGACTTCTTCGATCAGCTTCTCGGGCGCCTGCACCGCGACCACGCGCCCCTTGGCGCAGACCTTGCCCGCAGCCGAGAGATCGATATCGACGACAACCTTGCGCCCCTTGATCTCGGCCACCTTGCCGCGCAGCTCCAAGGGGCCGATCGGGGTGGGGCGCAGGTAGTCTACGTGCAGAGAGCCGGTCACGAAGCGCAGCTTGGGCTCGCTGCCTATCTCGCGACCCTGGTCGCGGTAGGCGGCCGCCGCGGCGGTGCCCGTACCGTGACAGTCGATCAGTGAGGCGATCAGCCCCCCGTAGACGTATCCCGGCAGCGCGATGTGGCCGGGTCGGGGCTCGTAGCTACAGGTCGACTCCTCCTGCTCGTCGTCCCAGAAGCTCTTGATCTGCAGGCCGTCTTCATTGAGCCTGCCGCACCCGTAGCAGTAACTGAGCGTTTCGTCGTAGGTGTCTTGTACGGCTTTTCGAGTCATCCGGTACCTCCTTCGATCGCGGTTTTTCGCGCTGTCAAATTCCCACGCTCATCCCCCCGTCCACGAAGATGCACTGCCCGGTGATGCAGCCGGACTCCCCGGAAGAGAGGAACAGGTGGGCGCGAGCGATCTCCAGAGGCGGGATCGTCTCACCGAGCGGAATTCGCGAGATCATCTGCTCTCTGACCTTTTCCGGAACAGCGTCCAGCATCGGCGTCTCGACCGCGCCGGGCGCCACGGCGTTGACGCAGATTTTTCGTCTGGCGTACTCGAGCGCTAGCGTCCTGGTCAGGCCGATCACGCCCATCTTGGAGGCCGCGTAGTTGGTCTGACCGGGATTGCCCAGCGTCGCGATCGAGGCGGTGTTGACCACCCTGCCGCCGCGCTCCATCTTGGCCAGGGCGTGCTTGGCGCACAGCCAGCTTCCCTTGAGGTTCACGTCCATCACCACATCCCACTTGTCGACGCTCATCCGGGGCGTGAGCGCGTCCCGGGTGACGCCCGCGTTGTTGATCAGGATGTCCAGCTTTTCGTAGGCGTCGCGCACCTTGCCGACCATCGCCTTGACCTGCTCCTCGTCGGCCACGTTGCAGACCACGGCCAGAGCTTCGCCGCCCTCCTGGCGGATGCCGGCCGCCACCTTCTCCAGATCGTCCTCGGCGACATCGCACAGCGCCACGCGCGCTCCCTCGGAGGCGAACAGGCGGGCGGTCGCCTCGCCTATTCCGGCCGCAGCGCCGGTGATGATCGCGGTCTTACCCTCGAGTCTCTTCATCTCGGTTGGCTCCCTTCTCGATCAGACAACACATCTCGCCTTCGATGACCGTTTCGCCGCGCTGGTTGACCAGCTCGTGGAAAAAGACGACCACTCCGCGGTCGTCCCTCTTGGTAGCGCGCCGCTCTCGCACCTCCAGGCGCCGGCGCACCGTGTCTCCCGCGCGCAGCGGCGCAATGAAGCGCAGGCTCTGCTCCAGCAGGGCGACCGTCGTTCCGTCCAGGATCCCCAGCTCGTGGGTCAGACCCGAGCCGATCGCGGCGCCCAGCAGACCGTGCGCCACGGATCCGCCGAGAGGCTGCTCGGCGTTAAATCTCCGCCGGTCGTGGATCGGGTTGAAGTCTCCGCTCAACTCGGCGAACGCCTCGATGTCCTCGACCCCCACGGTCCGCTCGCCAGTCTCCCAGCGCTTGCCCGGCTCGAAGCCGTCGAAGTACATCCCGCGAGCGGATTCGCTCATGACAATCGCCTCACCCATGTTGAAGGCACATCCTAGGAGCCGGCCGAGCGCCAGTCAACGGCGCCGAATCGGAAACGGGGTGGCGCGACGGAGCCGTCGGGCTCAAAATGGAGATCGAAACCGGCCGAGGAGCAGAAGATGGGCGACGAAAAGCTGGTGAGCCTGCGAGGTGTTCTCGAGCGGCTCGACTCGGTGGCGGTGGCGCTGTCCGGCGGGGTCGATTCCGCGCTGCTGCTGCGTGCCTGCCGCGAGTGGGTGCCGGGTCGGGTGCTGGCCGCGACCGCCGCTTCGAGGCTGCACCCGTTTTCGGATCTGGCAGTCGCGGTCGGTCGCGCGCTGGATGTCGAGGTGCGCTTCTTGCGCGCCGAGCCGCTGGACGACGAGCGCTTCAGGCGCAATCCCCGCGATCGCTGCCTGATCTGCAAACGGATGATCATGGGCGCGCTCGTCGAGCTGGCCCGCGAGGAGGGAATCGAGGCCGCGCTCGAGGGATCGGTGACGGACGACCTGGAGGAGCATCGACCGGGGCGCAGGGCGCTCGAGGAGCTGGGCGTGCGCAGCCCGCTGGTGGAGGTCGGCCTGAGCAAGGCCGAGGTACGGCTAGTCGCGCAAAGCTGGAGCATTCCGGTCTCCGAGCGTCCGCCCGACACTTGTCTGGCGACGCGGTTTCCCCGCGGCGAGGAGCTCACGGACTCCGCCCTGCGGCGCGTGGCCCGCGCCGAGGAGTACCTGCGCGGTCTGGTCTCGGGGCCGCTGCGGGTGCGCGCGCACGGCCGGACGGCCAGGATAGAGGTGGACGCAGAGCAGATCGAGCGCCTCGTCCAACCCGGCGTTCGCCGCGAGGTCGGAGAGCGGCTCGAGTCGATCGGGTTCTCGCACGTGGCGGTGGACCTGGCCGGCTATCGCAGCGGATCGATGGACTGAGATCGGTCGGCGGAGGATTGGACGTTGTTCGCCCGAGAGTCACGAGAAAAGAAAGTGCTGGTCGCCTCGAGCGGCGGGGTCGACTCGGCGGTGGCCGCGCTGCTGCTGGCGCGCGAGGGGCTGGACGTGGTCGGATGGTGGATGCGGGCCACCGGCGATGCGTCTCCGCTCGAAGCGAGGCGCGCCGCGGCCAGGCTGGGGATCGAGCTCGTCGAGCAGGACGTCCGCGATCGCTTCGATCGCGACGTGGTCGCGCCGTCGCGAGCATCCTACCACGCGGGCCGCACGCCCAACCCGTGCGCGCTTTGCAACTCGCGGCTGAAGCTGAAGATGCTGGTGGAGGCCGCCGACCGTCTCGGCTGCGATCGCGTCGCAAGCGGGCACTACGCCCGGATCGAAATGGACTCGGACGGTGCGCCGCGCCTGCTGCGAGGCCGCGACCGGGACAAGGATCAGTCGTACTTCCTGTTCGCGCTGGAGCGGGCGGTGCTGGACAGGCTGGTCTTTCCGCTGGGAGAGCTGGACAAGACCGCGGTGCGGGAAATCGCAAAGCGCGAGAATCTGCCGGCCCGCGCGGCGCAGGAGAGCCAGGACTGCTGCTTCGACCCGTCGCCGCCCGACGCCGGAGAGCCCGGCGAGATCGTCGATCCAAAAGGAAGGTTTCTGAAAAGACACGAGGGCATGGCCGGCTACACGGTCGGTCAGCGTCGCGGACTGGGGGTCGCCGGCGGGCGGCGCCTCTACGTGGTGGGGCTGGAGCCCGAGCGCCGCCGGGTGGTGCTGGGACCTTCGGAGCTGCTGCTCGGCAAACGGCTCGTTGTCTCGCTGAAAGGCTTCGGTCGCGAGAGGGTTCCCGATCGCCTGCGGGCGAGCTGCCGCATCCGTCACCGGCACCGCGCGGCGCCCGCCGAGGCGCGCAGGATCGGAGGCGATCGGGTGGAGGTGATCTTCGACGAGCCGCAGCGGGCGATCACTCCGGGGCAGGCCGCCGTGCTGTACGACGGCGACGAGGTCCTGGGTGGAGGCTGGATCGAGGAAGCCTCACTGTCCGGCGGCGGCGGCTGAGGCCTCCTTCAGCGCGCCGCGCGCCGCCTGCTCCAGCAGCGGGCGGCGCAGACCGGGAGGCTGCGACTCGAGCAGCTCCAGCGCTGCTCGCAGCTGGGCGATCGCCGAGCCCCGCTCCCCGCGGGCGGTGTGGATCCTGGCCAGCAGCATCAGCACCATGCCCTTCCAGGGTCCGTAGGCCAGCTCCAGAGAGCGGCGCGCCGCCTCCAGGGCGCGATCCGTCTTGCCCGCGGCCAGCGCGACGCGGGCCAGCTGGTAGGGCGGGTCGTGGAGATCGGGCAGCTCGCGCACCGAGCGCTCCAGGTCGGGAAGCAGCTCCTCGCCCCGCTCGAGGTAGAGATGGACGTCGACCCGCGGCTCGTCGAAGACTGCCGCGGCTCGGGCGTCCGGGGCCTGTGCGACCGCCTCTTCCAGCAGCTCGAGCTGGCGCTCTGCGACCGACTCGGCTGCCTCGCGGTCTCCGGCCTCGTGCAGCACTCGGCGCAGCAGGCGCAGCACCTCGCTGCGATCGTAGGTCGAAAGGGGAGCCCGGTCGTCGTCGGCGAGATCCTGCAGCCTGTCCAGTGCGCGCATGTGGACCGCCTCGCGCAGCAGGTTCGATTCCGCCAGCTGGGAGGAGCAGACGAAGGCCCAGTAGGCGAACTCCGCGGCGGTCGCCGAGCGGCCGGCGTTCTTCATCTCGCCCAGCCCCAGCTCGGCGCAGCTCTGCCATTTCTCTGCGCGCGCCAGAGCCGCGATGCGGGCGGTCAGCGCGTACGGTCTGCGCGCCCAGTCATCGCCGCCGGCCTCGAGAGCTCGGGAGTAGAGATCGTCGGCGCGTTCGATCTCTCCGGCGGCCAGCGCGCGATCTGCCGAGCGCAGCAGCTCTCGCGGCGAGCTCGGATCAGAATAGCCTCGGCCGCCCGCGGCGTCGCGGTGCCCGCTCGCGCCGTCGGCCAGCATCCGGCGGACCTGCGAGAGCGAAGCGGATCCCTGCAGCCGGGCCTGGATCGATTCGTCGCGGGGGCTGATCACGTACAGCGTGGGCCAGACCTCGACCGGGAAGCGCTCCAGCATCTCGGCGTTGATCCGGCGGTCCGTGTCGGCGCAGAGCCAGACGAAGCGATCCGCTACATCCGCCAGGTCGGGATCCCCCAACACGTGGCGCTGCATCGTCAGGCAGGCGTGGCACCAGCTCGACCACATGTCGATCACGAGCGGGAGATCCCGCCGGCGGGCCTGGGCCAGGGCAGCCGGGTAGTCGTCCACGTACCAGCTCAGGGCTCCGCGCTTTTCCAACACCGGTTGCGGCTCCTCTTCCGCCGCCGGTGTTGGCGGTCGCGTCGCGGGCGAGCCACCGCAGCCGGCGGCGAGCAGGACCGCGAGCGCGGCGAATCGGATCGGTGATCGTTCGGTTTTCATACCGCTCAGCATAACACGGCTCGGCTTGACTTTTGGCGGCCAAGGGATAGCAAGGCCACATGAATCGCCAAGAGCTGATATCTCGAATCGATGAGCTGAAACGCCGCCGCGAGGCGGTGATCCTGGTGCACAACTACGAGCCGGCGACCGTGCAGGAGGTCGCCGACTTCGCCGGCGACTCGCTGGAGCTGGCGCGCAAGGCGGCCGCCACCGACGCGAGCGTGATCGTCTTTTGCGGCGTCCACTTCATGGCCGAGACCGCGGCGGTGCTCTCGCCCGACAAGACCGTGGTGATGCCGAGAATCGAGGCGGGCTGTCCGATGGCGGACATGGCCGACGCCGAGGGGCTGCGCGAGCTGAAGGCCGAGCATCCCGGCTCGCCGGTGGTCTGCTACGTGAACAGCAGCGCCGCGGTCAAGGCCGAAAGCGACGTGTGCTGCACCTCGGCCAACGCGGTCGACGTGGTCGAGTCGCTGCCCGAGGACCGCGAGGTGATCTTCGTCCCGGACCGTTTTCTCGGCGCGCACGTCGAGCGCTGCACCGGGCGCGAGCTGGTGCGCTGGGAGGGATACTGCCCGGTGCACTACGCTATTCTGGGCGAGGACATCGAGCGGGCGCGCGCTCGGTTTCCCGGAGCCGAGATCTGGGCGCACCCCGAATGCGTCCCAGAGGTTGCCGAGCACGTCGACTACGTGCTCTCCACCGGCCAGATGGTCGAAAGAGCGGGCGAGACCGAGGCCGAGACGGTCGTGGTCGCCACCGAGGTGGGGATGCTGCATCGCCTGCGGCGAGAACGTCCCGGCGTGACTTTCGTTCCGGCCAGCGAGCAGGCGGTCTGCGTGGACATGAAGCTGGCGCGCCTGGAGGACGTGCTGCGCTGCCTCGAGGAGCTGGAGCCGCGCGTCGAGGTGCCCGAAGACGTGCGTGGTCGGGCAGCGGCCGCCGTGAAGCGGATGCTCGAGATCAAATGAGAGACGACGACTACGAGGGGGTCTCGCCCGAAGAGGCGCGCGGCGTGCTCGAGCTGGAGGGCGCGGAGCTGCAAGCGGCGATCGCCGAAGCGTGCCGGCTGCGCGAGCGACGCCACGGACGCTCCGTCAACCTCTGCTGGATAGTCAACGCGCGCAGCGGGCACTGCGACCAGGACTGCGCCTTTTGCTCCCAGTCCTCGCGCTCGCGGGCCGAGATCCGCAAGCACGCGATGCTCGATCCGGAACAGATCGTCAGCGACTCGCGACGCGCGGCGCAGGCCGGCGCGGTGCGCTACAGCATCGTCACCGCGGGGCGCGCGATGCGGCCCGGACGCGATCTCGATCGCGTGCTGGAGGCCGCGGAGCGAATCGTCGAGGAGACCGGCCTGGCGGTCTGCGCATCGCTGGGAGTGGTGGAGCCGCCGGTGCTGCGCGCGCTGAAGGATGCCGGAGTTTCGCGCTACCATCACAACCTGGAGACCGCCGAGTCGTTCTGGCCGCGGGTGTGCGGCACGCGCCCATACGAGGATTCGAGGCGCGTGATTCGCGAGGCGCGCCGGATCGGGCTGGAGACCTGCTGTGGCGGCGTCTTCGGGCTGGGGGAGAGCCTCGAGCAGAGGATCGAGCTGCTCGACGAGGTACGGCGGCTGGCAGTCGACTCCACGGCGCTCAACTTCTTCGTGCCGGTTGCGGGGACACCCCTGGAGGGTCTCGACGAGCTGGAGCCGCTCGATTGCCTGAGAATCACGGTCTCCGCCAGAATGATGATGCCCGAGGTCGACGTCAGGATCTGCGGCGGGCGGGAACGCAACGCCCGCGAGCTGCAAGCGTGGCTGCTGCCCGCCGGAGCATCGGGCCTGATGGTGGGAGGCTACCTGACCACCGGCGGGCGTCCGGTGGCAGAAGACCTGCGCATGATCGCCGACAGCGGCTTCGAGCCGGACAGCGCGCCGGAGGGACGCACCACCGTGGTCGGCGAGAAGCCGTACTGACTTGCGCTTCACGGTGTCAGGGAGCCTGAAATGCAGCCATCACGCGCCGCTGTCACAGCCGTCGCGGCGGAGGCTCGGAGGGCAGCTTCCAGTCCTCGGTGAAAAAGCCGGTCTCTATCTCGCGGCGTCTGCCCAGGATCATGAACGCCCGGTCGCGAGTGGTCATGCCGTTGTAAACGATGTAGTCGGCCAGGTAGATCGGCAGTCGCTCGCCGGCCTCCACGGCTCTGGCGTTCTGACCGGCCGCCACCACCAGGTAGCTGCTCGGCTCCAGCGGGTTGGGGCAGACGAAGCGCGCGCCCACCAGCCAGCCGCGAATCTTCCTGCCCCGCATCTCGATGTGGTTCTTTCCCACTTTGATCGGCAGCTGGTCGCCGATCTCGGCCAGCACGGAGTTGCTGGCCGCGTTGCCGTAGAGGAAGACCGCCCGGCGGCGCATCATCTGCTCCGTCAACTCGCTGTCGGGAATCACCGGGTGGCGCACCTCCGAGTACGCCCTGGCCTTGATCCAGGCCCGCGCTCCGACCCTGGCCGCCTCGCGCAGCGTTTCGATCTCCTTTTTGATCTGCGTTCCGTAGACGTGGACCTGGGGCTCGTACATCACGTCGCCCAGCGGACCGGACAGACCGGCCACCTTGCGCGTCCCGGGCTCTGGTCGCGATCCGTCCCAGCGCCGCCACATCGGGCGGGCCTCTTCTCCCAGGCGAACGGCGGCGACCGGAGCGAGCGAGCCGGAGAGCGTCAGGCGTCCGTCCGGGGGCGGCGGGCCGCGATAGACCCGCTGTCCGTCGACGTAGACCTCGAGCGGCGAGAGCACCGGGCACTCGTCCAGCAGCAGCGTGAAGCGCTCGGCGTTGCGCGTCTCGACCTCGATCGTGCTCTCCTGTGAGACCCGGGCGCGGAGCCGGGCCGGGTTCAGGTGATCGATTCTCTCGTCGAGCACCAGCCAGTGCTGGCGGTTTGCCCGCGAGGAGGCGGTCGCCAGCCGCACCTCCTGGGGCGCGGTCTTGCGCGTGTAGCGCTCGACGAAGCGCATCACCAACAGCTTGCGCCACAGCACGTGCTTGAGATCGTGGGCCAGGTACTCGAACTCGTGGTAGCGGTGATCGATGCCGAGCCGCTTCAGCTTGTCGTGCAGCAGCCGCGCCTGCTCCACGTCGAAACCGGGATCGTTGAGCCCGTGGTAGAAGCGCAGGTGGGTATTGGCCGCGTTCTCCGCGTAGGTGATCGCAGACTCGCTCTCCAGCAGCACCTTCTCCGCCGGGCGCCAGCGGCCCTCGGCCTCGTGGTGAGAGGTCCAGTCGGTGACGCCGGACAGCGGCAGCACCGCGGCGAAGCGCCAGGCGTGCTTGAGCCCGATCGTGTACGAGCCGATTCCGCCGTTGGAAAGGCCGGTCAGCACGATCTCGTCCGCGTCGATGTTGTAGTTGCGGCGCACGTCGGCGATCACGTCGAGCACGTCCTGCTCGCCCATCCAGCGCCAGCGCACCTGTCCCAGCCCGTCGGGAGCGACCACGATCCCGTCCGGGTGGCGCTTGGCGTAAAAGCGCTTGCGGTGGCTCTCCCAGTAGTCTTCGACCTTGATGTCGTTGCCCAGGCAGAGCGCCAGCCACACGTTGTGGTTGGAGGAGCCGCCGTGGAGGGTCACGACCAGCGGCTCGGCCACCTCGGGGTCGTAGTCACCGGGGATGTAGATCGAGTACATCTGTGGCCGGATCGAGTAGCGGGAGCGGTAGCCGCGCCAGAAAAAGCCGCGCTCGGCGGCTATCGGGTCGCGGTCCTGCCCGGCGGCGTCGAGCAGCTTCTCGATGCGGCGCGACATACGCCGGTGGTAGGGGGGATTCTTGTCGCGCATTCGCCGCGCGTCGTAGATGTAGGCCTCCAGCGTGGCCAACGTGCCGGGCGAGACGTTCTCGATCTTTCTCCTGCGCACCGCGTCGCGTAGCTCGTCGAGCCGCCGCAGATACTCGGCGCCGCGCGTCGAGTCGTCCGGCTCGGCGCGCAGGGCCAGCGCCATCGCCGCCAGCAGTGCGGCGACGACCACGAGGGCAGCCGTTGGAGCGCGCAGGATGGGCATTTCGTCCTTGTTCTCGAATAATACAGACGCACAGGCCACCCCGCCAAATTCACGGCCTTTTAGAATCTCCAGGATCGAGGTGCAGCAGCTGGCCGCAGGCGGCTCCAATATCCGCTCCGCGCCGCTTCCTGGCGAAGACCGAGATGCCCCGCGAGACGAGCTGCTGCTGGAAGGATTCGACGCGCTGCTGCGAGGGGGGCTCCAGCTCGGTGCGGTCGTGCGGGTTGAGCGGCAGCAGGTTGACCTTGCTCGGAACGCCCTCCAGCAGCTTGACCAGGTCGCGTGCGGCCCGGTCCGAATCGTTGACACCCCGCACCAGCACGTACTCGATCGTGAAGCGGCGTCGTCTGGGCAGCGGATAGCGCCGCAGGGCGTCGGCGATCTCGGCCAGGGGTGCTCGCGCTCCCGGCACCAGGCGGCGCCGCGTCCGGTCGTCGGCCGCGTGCAGCGAGACCGCCAGCGAGGCACGCCCGCCGGTGGCCTCGCCGAGCCGGTCGATCCCGCGCGGAATTCCCACGGTGGAGACGGTCACGCGCCTCGAGGAGAGGTCCATCCCGCTCGGGTGGCCGAGGATCTCCAGCGCCCGCAGCACGCGCGGCAGGTTGTGCAGCGGCTCCCCGACTCCCATGAAGACCACGTTGCGCAGCCGCTCTCCGGGTAAAAAAGAGGCGCGGGCGGCGTGGATCTGGCCGACGATCTCGGCGGCGTTCAGGTTGCGCACCAGCCCGGCCGAGCCGGAGCGGCAAAACTCGCAGCGCACGGCGCAGCCGACCTGGGAGGAGATGCACTGGGTGAGCTTGTCGCCTTCGGGAATCAGCACCGTCTCCACGGCGCGCCCGTCGGCCAGCGCGATCCGGATCTTGCGCGTTCCGTCCGCGGAACGCAGCGTCTCGGCGGCCCGCACCGGCGACAGCCCACCCTCGGTCGCCAGCCGGGCGCGCAGGTCTCCGGGGAGGTTGGTCATCTGCTCGGGGTCGACGACCATGCGGCGGTGCAGCCACTCGAACAGCTGGCGGCCCCGGTAACGGGGCTCGCCCCAGGACTGGAGGAGTTGCTCCAGCTCCGCGGGCGCAGCCGCGAGCAGCTCGGCCGACTCGCGGGGATGCGCCTCGCGCGCCGACGACACCGCGTCGCCTCCGGGTTCCATCTATTCTGCGGCCGTGTCGCCGCCGGTGGTGATGCAGCTCCAGTCGACCGGGCTGTCACAGGCGCCGGCGTTCTCGCCGACCTGCTCCAAACAGTCGATGTAGCCGATGCAGTCGCCCGCGTTCTTCTCGCAGTCGAGCACGCTCTGGAGCCACTGCTGCTCGGTGATGCAGGGCTCTACCTCGGAGGCGCAGAGGCAGGGCTCGACGCTCAGGTCGAAGCCGCACAGATCCTCGACGGATCGCAAAAGGGAGTCGCAGGTGAGCACCTGGTTGTTGGCCGGAGCCGGATCGCAGGCCGAGTAGTCGCCGCCCTCGCCGGAGTCGCCCGGCTCGTCGGCGCACCCGGCGGCCAGGACCAGCGAAAGCACCGCCGGCAGAACGAAAAACAAGACCTTCATGATCAACGCTCCTCGCCGCGGAAGATCGGCACGCGGCCGAAGCCCGCGAGCGCCGAAGATACTATCCGCTCCCGCCCGGCGCGTCAAACTATTCGCTTTGCGAATCTGCTCGCCGCTCCACCCTTACTCCACCCTTAACCCCTGAACGGATCGCGTTGGGATCGTTGGGGTTTTCAAAAAAATGCAACTCGAGGGGCCGAGCGGCCGATATCTACTGTGAGCAGCGCCGAATGGGACGGCGCGCCGCAAGCCGGGAGGACCGCGATGAGATTCTGGAGCCCCGACAAAGCCTACTTCGTCACCAACCGCTGCGAGCAGGAGC
>JAWOBP010000138.1:0-37310 GCA_046484285.1 Polyangia bacterium | reverse complement strand
AAAGAGCGGGCCGATCCCGCGGGTGCTGGCCTCGGACCCGGAGCTGAAGAAGCTGCGCGAGGAGCGGATCAGGGAGACAGAGCGGGAGCACCGGGAGGCGTCGCGCGACTACCTGGCCGGGGACTACTGGCGCGAGTTTCCGGCGGGGACGTTCAGGCCGCCGATCATCGAGCCCTACAGGCCCAAGCACCGATACTGGAGCGGGTACGTCTAGCCGGGCTGATTCGGCAGGGGCGAAGGGGGAAGTGACGCCGCCGAACGCGGCGCCGGGCGCCGGGGTGCGCCCGAAGCCGGATTTCCGACAGAAAACGGACGAGCTCGGGGGTCGAGCCGGGGCGAGAATCGGCCGCAGGCGACCGATTCGGGGCGGGAACAGCCGAGATGTCAGGCAGCAGCCCGGCCGGATATGCTTCGACCGGCGAATACTGCTGTTGTTTGTTCTTGGTGTCTGACACCCGGGCCTTGGTGTCCGATGCCGGGATACGCAGGCAGGGGCCGCTCTCACCCGAACGGGAGAGGTTGACTCGGCACTGATCTCCTTCATTGTTCGACCTCGTCCTGTTGTTCGGGGACGAGCGCCTCGATCGCGTTGAGCGCCCGCCTCGTCGCCGCCGGGTCGATGAGCTCGTAGTCGCGGCAGCGACCCAGCGGCGAGCAGCGTACCACTCGGGCCTGGCGTAGCACGCCCAAGTGCTTGGAGACCGCGGCCTGTTCTATTCCCAGGTCCTCGACCAGCGCCGAGACGATCGCCGGGCCGCGCAACAACCGTTTCAACAGCCAGAGCCTGACCGGGTGGGCCAGCGCCGCGCTCAGCTTCGCCTGTCTTTGCAGCTCGTCCCGCATCGCTCCCAACAGCTCAAGTATTCCCCTGGGGGAATATGTTACACGGCACTTTGTACATCCATGGGCCACATGTCAAGACCTCCCGGGGCGGCGGCGTTTCGGCTTGTCAGGGGCGAAAGTGTGTTAGTATTTTTCTATGGGAAACAAGAGGATAAATAGGTACGTTTTTGCTCTGCTGCTGCCGGCTCTGCTCGCTTGCGAGCGGGATACCGACGAATACACGGCGGTGGGAGGGGACGCCGACTCCGACGGCGACGCGGACATTGATGCGGACGCCGACGCCGATTCGGATGCGGACGCCGACGCCGACGCCGACGGCGACGCGGACACTGACGCGGACGCCGACGCCGACACTGACGCGGACGCCGACACCGACACCGGCGCCGGCGAATGCGTCGACATGGACAGCGACTGGTGGTGCGCGCCGCTGGACTGCGCCGATACCGACTCCTCCGTCCATCCGAACCAATGGGAGGTGCCGGACAACGGCATCGACGACGATTGCGACGGAATCACGGACGAAGAAGAGGACACCGACAGCCAGGTCTTCACGCCGATCATCCCCGAGACCTGCGCCCAGGCCGAGTCCGGGGAGTCGACCGTCGGCTGCCTCTTCTACGCCGCCGACCTGGACGGCTTTGACAGCTCCGAAACGAGCTTGCAGTACGCGGTGACGGTCTCGAACGTAAACCAGAGCCAGACAGCCGAGGTATCGGTCTACAAGGGCGGCTCGGGCGGCTGGACTCTCCAGGCCTCGCAGTCGGTCGCGCCGATGACGCTCCACACGTTCGAGCTGCCGGAGTACCACCAGGAATCCTCGGGCCTCAAGGTCGGAGGCAGCTACAAGATCGAGTCGGACGTGCCGATCATCGCCTACCAATTCAACCCGGTCGACGGCTCTATTTCGTACTCTTCCGACGCCTCGTTGCTGATCCCGGTAACATCCTTGTCTGAGACGTATGACATCATCGGCTATCGCGAAACGAGCCGGCTGACCTACTTTTCGATCATAGCCGCCAGCGACGGCACCCTGGTCACGGTCACTCCCTCGGTTTCTCCGCAAGCGGGCGGCGTGGTGCCCTCGGGGACCAGCCCGTTCGACGTGGAGATGAACGAGGGCGACTTGCTGGAGGTGGCGACCGGGGCCTCGGGCCAGTCGCTGACCGGCAGCCGCATCGAGTCCAACACCGGTCACCCGATCGCCGTGTTCACCGGCCACGAGTGCGCAGACATCCCTTCGGGAGTCTCCTACTGCGATCACCTCGAGGAGCAGATGCCCGGGCTGCGCTTCTGGGGCACCGAGTTCGTCGCTTCGCGCTTCCCCCCCCGCGGCGGATCCTCGTCGACCGACAGCCTGCTGTGGCAGGTCTACGCCAGCGAGGACGGTACTCAAGTCGAGTTCAGCGCGTCCTCGTCGGTCAGCGGTTTGCCCTCGTCTCCGCAGCTGCTCGACCAGGGCGACGTCCTGGAGTTCTACGTGAACGGCCCGGCTTCCGATCCGGGCGACTTCCACGTCTCGGCGGACAAGCCAATCGGCGTCATGCAGTACATGACCGGCTCGCAGAATCCGTACGGCAACTCGATAGGCGACCCGGCCGCGGTCTACATCAGCCCCACCGAGCAGTTCCTGCCGCGCTACGTCGTGCTCGTGCCGCCCAACTGGGTCAACGACGCGCTGGTGATCACCCGCCCGGCGGGCACCGAGGTGCTGCTCAACGGCGCTCCGATTCCGGACGGGGAATTCCTGCCCGTGGCCAGCAGCGGCTGGGAGGTGGCGCGTCACGCCAGCGCGGACGGCGTCTACACCCTCGAATCGGCGAACGGGACCGACGGGATCGGCGTGATCGTCATCGGCTACGACACTCACGACTCCTACGCCTATGCCGGCGGAATGGGGCTGGCGGCGATCAATCCCGGCGTGGACTGATCCGGCCGGCTACGGCGCTGTTCGAGGACCTTGCAGGCGAGTCAGCCTCAGCAGCTCGCCTTCCACTTCGACGAGCTCGCTGTCTATCCAGGATGTGTCGTCGCGGTCGGCGAAGGCCTCTTCGATCAGCTCCACGCCCACCGCCCGGTTGCGCCCCTCCTGCTTGGCCAGGTACAGCGCCTTGTCGGCCAGCTCCAGGACCTGCTCGTGGGTCAGCATTTCGGGACGGGTCACCAGCGCCGGCAGCACGGCCCAGCCCACCGAGCAGGTGCGGCTCACGCTCAGCTCGTCGTCCTCGACCAGCGGCGTTCCGCCCACCATCTCCATGATTCGCCTCGCCGCGATCCTGGCGTCGCCGCGGCTGGCGTCCCTCAGCACGACCAGGAACTCCTCGCCTCCCCAGCGCACCACCATGTCCGAGCGGCGCACGCTCGCCTCGATCCGACGCGCGGTCTCGACCAGGACCCGATCTCCGGTCAGGTGGCCGTGCTCGTCGTTGACGCGCTTGAAGTGGTCCAGGTCGATGATCAAAAAGACCAGGTCGCGGTTCGTCTCGTCGGGCCAGGAGCTGCGCGGGTCGTAGCGTCGCAGGGTCTTGGCCACCTCGTCCCGGATCATGTCGGCGAAGAAGCGGCGGTTGCGCACCTTGGTCAAGGCGTCGGTCAGGCTCATCTCGCGTAGCTCCGCGTTGGCCTCGGCCAGCTTGGCGCTGCGATCCGCGACCGCGGCCTCCAGTCGCCTTCGGATCACCTCCAGGCGATGGGTGCGGATCTGGAGGATGCCGATCACCGCCAGAAACAGCGCCGCGCCGACCGCCAGGCGGAACCACCAGCGCTGCCACCAGGGGGGGCGCACGGTGAAGGAGAAAGTCGCCGGATCCTCGCTCCAGGTGCCGGCGGCCGAGCGGCAGAGGACCTCGAAACGGTAGGAGCCGGCGGCCAGCGCCGGGTAGCGCGCCTGGCGCTGGCCGGTGCGGATCCACTCGTCCTCGAGGCCGACCAGCCGGTACTCGAAGGCCACGCGCGACGGCTTGCGGAAGGTCAGCCCGGAGTAGCGCGCGAAAAAGGTGTTCTCCTGGTAGGAGACCGAGACCTCGCTTTCTCCCAGATGCTGAATTCCTCCCAGCGTGGCCTCGGTCAGCACCACCTTGGGAGGATTCTCGACGTCGCGATCCGCGGATGGATCGTGGTAGGCCAGCCCGCGGCTGGTGCCGATGAAGACCGAGCCGTCCGCCTCGACCCACAGCGCGTCCTGTCCGACGTCGTTCCAGATCAGGCCGTCGCTCTGGTCCCAGCCGCGGATACGGCCGTCCGGCAGCACCACCGAGACGCCGTCGGAGCCCGCGACCCAGAGCCGGCCCAGACGACCCCGCTCCAGCAGCCAGACCGCGTCGCTGAGCAACCCGTCGCGCTTGCCCAGGTGCTCGGTGTGGACCAGTGCTCCGTCGATCTCGATGCGGGTGATGCCCTCGGCGCCCTCGTAGCCGATCCAGGCCTCGCCGGCCGAGACGGCGGTGACGTTCATCAGGCGGTTCTTGCGCAGCCCGTCGTCCGTATCGAACGAGCGCCATTCGCCGGCGTAGAAGCGGCCCAGCCCCCCACGCCCGGCGACCCAGATCGCGCCGTCGGCCGTGACCGATATCGACTCGGTCGCTCCAGCCAGCGAATCGGGAAGCTGGATCGCCTCCGCCACCGGTCCTTCCTCCCAGCCGGTGATGCGGGCCAGGTAGCCCTTGCCGCCGATCAGCAGCTCTCCGTCGTTGCCCCGGGCCATCTCCACCGGCTCGCCCGGGCAGCAGGGCGGCAGCGGGACCGGCTCGGGATCGAGCGACTCGGGATCGTAGCGGTTCAGCCCGGCCCGGCGTGAGATCGACCAGACCCTGCCCTCGGGTCCGATCGCGAGCTTCCACACGGCGTACCCGGCCAGGCCGTCGGCGCGCTGGATCGTCCGCCAGTGCTCCTCGGCGGGCAGCCAGACGCCGACCCCGTCGTTGGTTCCGACCCACAGCCGGCCGGCGTCGTCGCGCAGGCTGCCCCAGACCGCGTCGTCCGGCAGGCCCTCCTCGGAGGTCCAGGCCAGCCAGCGGTGGCGCCAGGGCCAGCGGTAGATTCCGGCTCCGTAGAGCCCGATCCACAAGGCTCCCTCCCTGTCCTCGGCCGCGGAGGCGACGGCGTTGATCGGAAGACCGTTGCGCGCCGAGACGACCCGCCAGCCCTCTCGGTCGCGGATGAACAGGCCGGAACGGGTGGGGACCAGCAGCCTGCCCTCGCGGTCGAGGCTGGGGATGCCGTCGGCCGGGGCCTCGGCCAGGCCCGCGTCGTCACGGACGAACCTCTCGAGGAGCGGATCCCACCTGGCGAGGTGGTTCACCGAGCGCACCCAGATCACGCCGCGGCCGTCCACCAGGATCGCGATCGCGTCGTCCTGGGGCATGCCGGCACTTCCCAGCACGGTGATCTCGCCGGAGTCGATCTCCAGGTAGCCGGTGCGATGGCCGACCACGAACCAGAGGCGGCCGCTCTCGGCGAACAGGGCTCGCACGTCGCCGGGGGGCAGGCCGTCCCGCAGGCCCCAGGAACGGCTCGGCGTCAGGGTCTCCGGGTCGAGGGCCAGGATCTCGTCGCGGTTGGCCAGGTAGACGTTGCCGCCGACGTCGATCGCCAGCCTCTGGCGGACGTCGATACTGGCTTCGGCGCGATTGGCGGCGAGATCCAGCCTGGAGAAACGACGCCCGGCGAAGACCGCGACTTCGCCCGAGGCGACCGCCCAGATCCTGCCGCGGGGATCCTCGGCTATCTGGGTCACGTTGGTGGCCGGCAGGCCCCGCGCCTCGTCGAACAGCACGAACTCGGCGCCGTCGAAGCGGTAGACTCCGTCCATTCCGCCGAACCAGATGAAGCCGTCGCGATCCTGGAGCAGCGAGTTCGCCGTCCTGGTGGCCAGGCCGGACTCCTCGCCCATCGCCTGGAAGACGTAGCGCGGGTTGCCCGGAATGGGGGACGCGGCGAGAAGCGGAGGGGCGGCAGCGGTGACGAGCGCGCACGCGGCGATCAGTTGGAGCGCGATAGTGCAGGTTTTCTTCATCAGACAGATCAGATGGTAAACTTTGGCGCCGCCCCCAGTCCAGTGTGATGAGCGCCGACGGTCTCTTCAGGCTCGACTCCGCCGCACGCAGAACCCGGTGTACCCGTCGCCGCCCGTACGCGCCGGGTCGATCTCGAAGCGGCCGTCGCTCCAGGAGGCGATCTCCGGCCAGCCGTCCGGAGTCTCGGCCACGGGCTCCATCTCCGGGTGGCGCCCCAGCAGCGGCTCCAGGTGTCCGGCTCCCTCCTCGGTGAGCAGCGAGCAGACGGCGTAGACCAGCCGCCCGCCGGGCGCCAGTCGAGGAATCACCGCTTCCAGCAGCGAGTCCTGGATCTCGACCAGGCGCTCCAGCGCGGCTGGATCGAGCCTCCAGCGGATCTCGGGGCGCCTGCCGAGCGTGCCGCTCCCGCTGCACGGCGCGTCGAGCAGCACGCGGTCGAACTCGCCCTCGAGCTGTTGCGGGTCGCGCGCCAGGTCGATCGTCGCGGTCCGCGCGCCCAGCCCCAACCGCTCCAGCTCGAAGCTCGACCGTTCCAGCTTGGAGCGCCCCACGTCGACCGCCAGCAGCCGCTCGCGGGCCAGGTCCGCTCCGATCAGGGCCGCCAGCGCGCCGGTCTTTCCGCCGCGTCCCGCGCAGGCGTCCAGCACCCGGTCTCCCGGCCGCGCCTCCACCGCGAGCGCCACCAGCTGGGCGCCCTCGTCCTGGTGCACCGCCAGCCCGGCCTCGTCGAGGCGCCGCGCCAGCTCGGCGTCGTCCACCTCAAGGGCCCACGGCGAGAGCCGTCCCGCGCGCACCCGGTCGCGGTAGCGAGCCAGCAACTCCTCGCGACTCGCGCGCGCCGCGTTGACCCGCATCGCGCGGGGGGCCGGACGCGCAAAGGCCCGGGCCAGCTCGGCCGCTCCCTTTCGGCCGCGCTCGGCGATCCAGCGCTCCAGCAGCCAGCTCGGCAGGCCCAGCCGCGCCGCGAGATCCGCGAGCTGACCCTCGATGCCGGCCGGGGGAAGCAGCTCCTCGCGGGGCCGCGCCGCGAGCCGGCGCAGCAGGGCGTTGGTCAGCCCGGCCAGTCCCGGAGCGCGGCCGCGCTTGACCTGGGAGACGGTCTCAAAGACCGCCGCGCGCGCCGGTATCCGCTCGAGAAAGGCGATCTGGTAGGCTCCCAGGCGCAGCGCGTTGAGCACCGAGGGCTCCAGGCCGCGCAGGCCCCGCCTGGAGGCGGACTCGAGCAGCCGATCGAGCCAGGAACGCCTCCTCAGCACTCCGTAGACCAGCTCCGTGGCCAGGGCGCTGTCGCGGGAATCGTCCAGGCCGGCCAGCTCGGCCTCGAGCGCGGCCGCGGCGAAAGCTCCGCCCCTTTCCACGCGATCGAGAACGCGCAGGGCGACCTCGCGCGCCGAGCTCACTCCCGCTCCCCGGCGCCGGACGAGCCGCCGTCCGCGGGCGCGGTCTCTCCTTCGGTCCAGTCGTAACCGAGGCGCTGGACGTCGTTCCAGGTGACGAAGACGAACAGCAACAGGATCAGCATCAGCCCCACCAGCATCACCTTCTCGCGCAGCGCGCGGCTCAATGGCTTGCGCCGCACCGCCTCCAGCCCGAGGAAGACCAGGTGACCTCCGTCCAGCACCGGGATCGGAAAGAGGTTGATCAGCCCCAGGTTGATGCTGATCAGCGCCATCATCCAAAAGAAGCTCGTCGCGCTCTGGCGGCCCGCCATTCCGGCCAGCTGACCTATCATGATCGGCCCGCCCAGGGTGCGGAACGACAGCTCGCCGGTGATCAGCTTGGCCAGCCCGAGAAAGGTCATCTCGAAGGCGCGGCTCGTCTCACTCCAAGAGTAGCGCGCCGCGCTCGCGATCAGGGACGGATTGTCGACCTTTTCGGGATGCACCATCTCCCCGCCGAACGCCCAGAAGCCCTTGTCGTAGGCGTCGCGGGCCAACCCGAGCTCCTTGGCCTCGCCGGCCGGGATGAAGCGGGGCCGGTACTCGGCGCTGTGCTGCTCTCCGTCGCGGGACCAGGAAAGCACGTGATCGACGTCGGGATGCGAGTTCAGCTCCGAAAGCAGGGAGATCATTTTCATCTCGCGACCGTCCAGACCGATCAGTCGATCGCCTTTTTCCAGGCCGATCGCGGCGGCCGCGCCTTCGGGGTCGACGTGGGCGACGAAATCCTTTCCCGGGGCGATTCCGACTTCTTCGATTTTCTCGAGATCGGGAGGCACCGGCAACCGCAGGCCGATTTTCTCTTCCAAGTAGGAATCGTCGAAAGGCGGCCGGGCGTCCTGGCGCATGCGCCGCACCTCGAGCGAGACCTCCCGGCCGGCGGCTGCGAGCACGGCCCGTTCCAGCTCTACGAAGCGGCGCACCGGCTCGCCGTTTATCGAGACGACCCGATCGAAGGTCTCGAGGCCGGCTCGTTTCGCCGGTGAGGCCTCGCCCGTGATTCCGATCACCGCCGGCAGGTATGCTCCGGTCACGCCGATCCGTCCCACGGTCTCGCGCTCGTCGAGCAGGATCGTGACCTCGCTCGGCTCCGGCACTATCTCGGTGGAAAACGTCTCGTCGCCGCGCCTGACCGTGAGGCTCAGCCTCTCGCCCGGATGCGGCTGGATCTCGGAGACCATCTCGCCGAACGAGCCCACGCTCTCGCCGTCAATCTCTTCGATCACGTCGCCGGGGCGCAGGCCGGCCTCGGCCGCCGGAGAGCCGGTCAGGACGTATCCGATCTCGGCCGGCGCCACCGAGGTGTGGCTCAGGCCGACGGCGAAGTAGATCAGCAAGGGGAAGACCAAGTTGAGTGAAGGTCCGCCGAGTATGATCAGCGTCCGTTGCCAGATGGGCTGGTCGTTGAACGCGCGTCCGGAGTCCTCGGGCCGCACTTCTTCTGTGGGGTCCTCGCCCAGCATCTTGACGTAGCCCCCCAGCGGAACCGCGCTTATCTTGTAGAGCGTCTCACCGCGGCGAAAGCCGAGCAGCTTGGGCCCGAAGCCCAGCGAGAAGACGTGGACCTTGACGCCGAACAGCTTGGCGAAGGCGAAGTGCCCGCCCTCGTGCACGAACACGAGGATACCGATCAAAACTGTGAAAAAAAGAATCGTCTGAATGATTCCCAGCATCTCGGGCGAGCTCCTCGACGCAAGATAGCACAGAGCCTATGGGGAACAAGTGCGGGGGCGGGCGAAAGGCGCTTCTCAGTCGCAGTTGAAGGTCTGGCCCGAGTTGATCGCGCCGAAGGTCTGGGTCACGTCCGCCGACCAGCTGAAGTCGGCGTAGGCGCAGCCCGTGCCGGTCAGCTGCAGAGACTGACCGACTGGTGTGCTCGAGGGCTCCTCGACCCCGATGTCGACGCTCTCCTCGCCGCTGGCGGCTCCGTCGCCGGCGGTGAAGCTGCCCTCGTAGCTGAGGAACTGGATCAAGCCGTCCAGATCGTCGACGAGCGCGATGCCGTCGGGTGAGCCGTTCTGGATGACCTCGACCATCAGCACGTGGTAGGCGACGCCGCCGTCGGTCGTGGTGATGGCGTCGGACAGTTCGGCGGTGTTATAAAGGTTCGTGCTCGACCCGTTGTAGAAGACCAGCGTCCAGCCGGTCAGGTCGGCCACGGCGTCGGCGGCGACCTCGACGCCTTCGTTCACGTCGCCCCCAACGTTGTCGTAGTGAATCTCGTTGATGAACGGGGTGAACGCCCACGAATCGGTGTCGGTATCGGTGTCCGTGTCCGTATCGGTGTCCGTGTCCGTATCGGTGTCCGTGTCCGTATCGGTGTCCGTGTCCGTATCGGTGTCCGTGTCCGTATCGGTGTCCGTGTCCGTGTCGGTGTCCGTGTCGGTGTCCGTATCGGTGTCCGTGTCCGTATCGGTGTCCGTGTCGGTGTCCGTGTCGGTGTCCGTGTCGGTATCCGTGTCGGTGTCCGTGTCGGTGTCCGTGTCGGTGTCCGTGTCGGTGTCCGTGTCCGTGTCGGTGTCGGTGTCGGTGTCCGTGTCCGTGTCGGTGTCCGTGTCGGTGTCCGTGTCGGTGTCCGTGTCGGTGTCCGTGTCGGCGTCCGTGTCGGCGTCCGTGTCGGTGTCCGTGTCGGCGTCCGTGTCGGCGTCCGTGTCGGCGTCCGTGTCGGCGTCCGTGTCGGCGTCGCCTCCGCCGCCGCCATCGTCACCGCAGCCGATCGCGCCGGCAGAGAGCGCCAGCGCCAGCATGGCGATCAGCAAGCTGTTCAGTACCCTCATCAGTCCGCTCCTTTCCGGGGGCAGCCCCCCGATTCGGTTTTTGTTTCGAGCCAAGAGGCTTGTATAGGATCGGAGCTTCGGCCTCAATATTCAAGCGTTCTTTTGAGTGACATTATGGAGAAATCGCGGCGACCCATCGCCGCCGAAACGGCGTGGCGGGCAGGAGGCGGCTACTTGGAGCCGTCACCGCAGCAGACGTGGGCGGGATTGCCCTGGAGAGTCTCCAGGCAGCAGCCTGCAGATCCGCAATCGTCGTGACCAACAGACTCGCACTGGGTTTCACCGACTCCGTAGTAGGCGTTGCCGTCCGATCCGCAGCAGCCGAGGAAGGCGTCGGAGCCCATCGACTCGAAGTCGTCGCAGGAGGTGGGCGGGTCGGGATCACAAGGAATGACGTCCCCGTCGCTGTCGGAATCGGAATCGGAATCGGAATCGGCGTCGGTGTCGGCGTCGGTGTCGGCGTCGGTGTCGGAATCGGCGTCGGTGTCGGAATCGGCGTCACTGGTGCCGTCGTCGTCGTCGTTGTCGTCGTCGTCCGAGCCGCAGGCCAAGGCGCCCAGGGCCAGGGCGAGCGAGCAGAGCATCACCCAAAAAAGCATCTTCTTCATTTGATCACCTCTCGCAATCAGTTGGTTGAAAGTCGGCAGGCTCGAAATCGAGCCTCCAGTCGAATATTGTCGTGCAGCGAGCGTAGAATTTCAATCCGATGTTCTAGTTTTTTTGCCAGTTGTGATCAACGCGCCATCGCTGGTAGCCTACTGCGTCGGGGGCGGCGGAGGTTTTCGTTTGCCGGAGTCACTGGACGAGGAGAAGGGAGCCAGCGAGGATCCGCGTCGGCTGCGGGAGGAGATCGAGCGTCTGCGCTCGCAGGCGCAGCGCTACGAGCTGATCCATCGGGTCGGACGCGCGCTGATCGAGGTGCCCGAGATCGGCGAGGCGATGCAGCGCGTCGTCGGGATGGTCGCTTCGACGCTCGGGTACAGCCGCACCGCCGCGTTGCTGCTCGACGAGCAGCTCGAGGAGCTGGAGCTGGTCTCCGCCTACGGATACGGAGAGGTGAGCGGCCTCAGGATCCCGTTGAGCCAGGGCGCGACCGGGTACGCCGCCCGTCACAACGAGGCGGTCAACATCCGCGACGTCACCGCGGATCCTCGCTACGTCAAGGGCATAACGCGCGGCAGGTCCGAGCTCGCCGTCCCGATCGCGATCGGCGAGGAGGTGCTCGGAGTCATCGACGTGGAGAGCCCGGACGTGGGCGCGTTCGGAAAGCAGGACGTCGAAGTGCTGACAGCAGTCGCCTCGTACGCAGCGGCGGCGGTCTCCTCTTCTCGGCTGCGCGAGGAGGCGGCCAGCCGCCTGGACCGCCTCGACGACCGCACCCGGCGGCTCGATCTGCTCCACCGGGTCTCGCGCTCGCTGGCGCGCGAGCTGCCTTTCGACGAGATGCTGGACGAGATTCTCCGGCTCTGCGCCGAGGCTTTCGATCTGCGCCACTGCGCGGTGCTGCTGGCGGACGGGGAAAGGAAGCTGGCGCTGCGAGCCTCCATCGGCTACGATCAAAACGCGCCGCGCAGGCTGGACAGTGGCCAGGGCATCACCGGGCACGTCGCGGAGACCGGTGTGCCGGTGCTGGTGCCGGACGTCGCCACGGATCCGCGGTACATCTCCGGCGTGGCCGGAAGCAGGTCCGAGATGGCAGTGCCCTTGAGATTCGGCGCTCGGATGATCGGCGTGCTGGACGCCGAAAGCGCGGTCGTTGCGGGCTTCGACGAGGAGGATCTCGACCTGTTCGAGAGCTTCGCGGCGCAGGCCGCGATCGCGATTCGGGCCTCGGAACTCAGCGCCCGCCAGGAGCGGGTCGGGAGCGACTGACCGGCGATGGAAGCATCGGGCATTCCGATCGGCTTGTGGGAGGTCGTGGGCGTGGCGGCCTGCCTGGTGGGCAGCGCCTTCTTCTCCGGATCGGAGACGGCGCTGACGCACATCTCCTCCACCCGGGCCGAGCACCTGCTCGAGGCCGAGCCGGGCAAGTGGGGAATCCTCTCGATCTGGCTGGACAATCGCAAGAGGATCCTGTCCGCGCTGCTGGTGGGCAACAACCTGGTCAACATCCTGGCTTCGATTCTGACCTACCGGATCGCGGCGCGAATCGTGCCCGGTTACGCCGAGGCGATCTCGGTCCTCGGGTTGACGCTGGTGATCCTGGTCTTCGCCGAGATCACGCCCAAGAGCCTGGCGATGCAGCACGCCGAGCGGGTCGCGGTCAGCGTGCTGCGGGTGATCTGGCTGATCGACAAGCTGCTGTGGCCGCTGGCGTGGCCGCTGTCCCGCATTCCGGGCCTGATCGGGCGTCCAGGCGCGATCGAGGCCGAGCCGGTGGTCACCGAGGACGAGATCGAGTTCCACATCCGGCGCGGCGTGGACCGCGACGTCTTCGAGCACGACGAGCAGGGCGAGCTGCTGATGTCGGCGGTCGAGTTCAGCGAGATCATGGTCAAGGAGGTGATGGTGCCACGCACCGACATCTTCGGCCTGGAGAAGAACACCCCGGTCGACGAGGCGGTGGAGCGGGTGATCGAGCGCGGTCACTCGCGGATACCGGTCTACGAGAACAACCTGGACCGCGTCATCGGCCTGCTGTACGCCAAGGACCTGCTCAGACACATCCACCGCGCCCGGGACGTCGAGGACACCGGTATCGCCGGGACCGTGCGCGAGAACCTGCTGTTCGTGCCCGAGACCCAGAAGATCAGCGTGCTGCTCGCCGACATGCGCCGCCTCGGCTTGCACATGGCGATGGTGGTCGACGAGTTCGGGGGCACCGCCGGTCTGGTGACACTCGAGGACCTGATCGAGGAGCTGGTCGGCGAGATTCGCGACGAGTTCGATCCGGACGAGGCGATGATTGCTCAGCTGGGCGATGATCGGTGGTCGGTCGACGCGCGTCTGTCGTTGATGGATTTCGAGGACGAGACCGGAATCGAGCTGCCGGACACCGGCGACTACGAGTCGGTGGGCGGGTTCGTGGTGCACCGCTGGGGACGAATTCCACGCAAGGGGCGCGTGGTGCAGCTAAAGGGTCTCGAGGTGGTCGTGCTCGACTCCGATCCCCGCCACGTCAAGCGCGTTGAGATCAGGCGCCTGCCCGAGAGCGAGGATCGGGAAGACGAAGAGGACGGGACCTCCGAATGAGCGACCTGGCCGGGGCCGTCCTCGAGGCGTTGCGCAGTCGCGCCCGAGACCGATCTCTTCGCGTGGGAGCGCTTTGCCGCGGCCGGGTCGGCCTGCTGCGGGCGCTGGCGGCCGAGGGGCATCTCGTCGCGGTGATCAGCGATCGCTTTCGCACGCTGTTCGATCTGCAAGGCAGGTTGGGAATCGGCTTCGGCAGGACGATTCTTCCGCTGGAGGCGCGAATGGACGCCCTGCCGCTGGCGCGGCGCTCTCTCGACGCCCTGGTGGTCGGCTCGGGGTTGCCCGCCGTCGGCCCGCCGATCGAGACGCTGGCGCGGCTGCGCTGGTTTCTGAGCCCGAGGGGGAGCCTGATCTGGGCCCATCCGATCAGCGGCGGAGTGCGCGGGAGCCTGGGGCGGATCGCGGGGCCGCTGCGCCGCGGTGCGGTGCAGCCGGTTCCGAGGCATCGATTGTGCCAGTGGGCGATGGCCGCGGGCTTCGACTGCGTCGGCCAGATCGAGGCGCGCTGCGCGACGTTGCCCTGGGCGGTGACCTTGGGGAGCGCCGGCCCGTTGCCGCCCGTCGCGTTCGGCGATCCGGCCGCCGATCGGACCTCGCAGCGAGATGTCTTGGCACGAGGGGTGGAAACAGGGTAGAGTCGGGTGTTCGAGAAGAAACAGGGAGCGCAGCGGAATCCGTCGGAATGCCCCCCGGCGGGAAGAGCGAGATGAACATCGAGCGATCCTTCACCTTCGCCTTCAAGGCTCCCGGCGCGGCTGGCAAGCTGGCGCTGGGCGGCGTGTTCTCGCTTTTGTTTTTCACGGTCTTCTTCGCGTTCGTGGTGATGGGCTACGTGATGCGCGTGCTGTGCGACGCGCTCGAGGGCCGCGACGCCAAGCTGCCCGAGTGGAAGGACATCGGCGAGCTGTTCAACGAGGGCCTGATGCCGATGCTGGTCGTGCTCGTCTACTCGTTTCCGCTGATAGTGCTCGTGGTGCTCGAGCAGTTGGTGGGCATGAACCTGGGCCTGCTGGTCGTGTTCCTCTCGTCGAGGCTGGTGCTGCTGTTGATCCTGTCGGTCGTGCTGCCGCTGGCCCTGATCAGGTTCGCGGTCAAGTCCTCGATGCGCGC
This sequence comes from Polyangia bacterium, assembly GCA_046484285.1. GTDB lineage: Bacteria > Myxococcota_A > Polyangia > JAAYKL01 > JAAYKL01 > CAZHCG01. The sequence continues at coordinate 22,937 of JAWOBP010000138.1, read as the reverse complement.
GGCTTTCGATTTCGGTGAAATTTTTTCCTTCATCCGGCGCAACCCGGGGATCTACTTCACAGCGTGGGGCCTGGCACTGGTCGTCGGTCTCGTCTCCTCGCTGGGCCTGGTGGCACTGGGTATCGGAATCTTCTTCACGTCTTTCGTGGCGAACGTGATCACGGTCCACCTCTACGCTCAGGCCTACCGGGCGGCCAGGCCGTTCACCGACGACGACCAGGGAGAGCTGCGCGCCTCGATGGCGATCCCCCCTCCGCTATCTTGACCCCGACATCGGGGTCGAGCGCGGCGCCCGCTCGGTTCGGGCTCGGAAGCGTTCGTTGAATAGTCGCGGGCGCGCTCGCGTCCAGTCGATGTGATGTCTCGTCCGAAACGATTTCGTGAGAAAGGATTGGAGATGCGCTCGTCGCTCGCAACACAGGCCGCCGTCGTCCTCGCAGTGCTGCTCGCCTCGGCGATCGGTCGCGCCGCCCGTGCGACGGCTGCGCTCGAAAAGGAGCTGGAGCGGGCGGGCGAGCGGCTCGGCGAAGGCTTCGAGCGCGACGGCGAGATCGTCACCGGTGGCCTCGCCGAGGGGCAGTCCACCCGGATCGCACGCTCCCTGCGCGCCGGGACCTGCTATCGATTCCTGGCGGTCGGCGGCGACGGCATCGACGATCTCGATCTGCGCGTCCTGGCCGGCGGCCGGCAGCTGGGAGCCGACTCGGGCAAGGTCTCGAGCCCGGAGGTGAAGGTCTGCGCAAAGCGCGATCTGCGCGTCGAGGCCCGCCTCCGGCTCTACGAGGGCAGCGGCCAGTACGCCTTCGGTGTCTGGCGCGAGGCCGGCGCCGAGGCGGCGTCGTCTCCCGGGCGCGAGGCCGTGCTGGACGAGCTGGAAGGCTACGCCGGGCAGGTGGCCGCTGGGATGGAGGCCGTCGGCGAGCCCCACTTCGCCGAGGTGGGCTACCGCCACTCCGAGGTGGTCCGAATGAAGCTGGACGGCAGGCGGTGCTACAAGTTCGTCGCGGTCGCCGATGAAGGTGTAAACGACCTGCGGATGAGCGTGCTGGCCGACGGCGAGGAGGTGGCCGGCGATCGCATCTCCGGTCGGCGACCGGTGGCGCAGTGGTGCGCCCCCGAGCGGACCGACGTCGAGATCAGGCTGCTGGTCACCGGCGGATCGGGCCGGCTGGCGCTGGGGGTCTACGGCGTGAGCTCGGCGGCGTCCGACGCGGCTCCGGAGAAGGTGGGCGGCCCCGAGTCGGACTTCGTGGCCAACCGCATCCGCCAGCTGCACGTCCAGTACGGTCGCGGGCGCGCCGCGATCTCCCCGGTCTTCCGCGGCAACCTCTCGACCAACGGCGAGCAGGTCTTCGAGGTGCGCCTCCAGGCGGGTCACTGCTACACCGTGATCGCGGCGGGCAACCCCTCGGTCAAGGACATCGACGTGGTGCTGCTCGACCGCTCCGGGAGCGAGATCCAGCGCGACGATACGCGCTCGGGCTTCACCGCCCTGGACACCGATCCCTGCCCCCGCTTCACCGGCCGCTACACGGTCGAGATCGAGATGAAGCGCGGCTTCGGCCAGTTCGGCGCACAGGTCTTCTCTGATTAGCCCCAACGTCGGGGTCGGCTCAACCCACCACTGGACAGACGACCAGCTGGAATAAATTCTTTTCTGATCGTATTTAAAAGGTAGGGGTCGCTCCACCGGCGGCGTCCGGAGGGGTTTCCATGCGGATAGAATCGGAGATGCAAACCAAGAGACTGGTCACGGCCTACGCCCCGGCCGAGCGCGCCGGACAGGAGCAGGTCGCCGACGCGGTGCAGCGCCTGGCCCGGCATCCCCTGCTGCGCGCTTTGCTCGACACAGTGGACGGCCTGTTGATGGTGCTCAACCGGCACCACCAGGTGATCGCGGTCAACGACGAGGTGCTGGGCCGCCTGGGATACAGCGTCGGGGCGGAGAGCCTCGGCCTGCGGCCCGGAGAGATCCTGTCCTGCGTCCACGCCTCGGAGCGGTCCGGCGGATGCGGTACGACTCCGGCGTGCGCCTCCTGCGGCGCGACCGTCTCGATCATCGAGAGCCACGAGCAGAGCAGGCCGGTCAGCGCGCCCTGCTACCTGACGGTGCAGCGCGGCGAGGTGACCGAGGCGCTGGAGCTCGAGGCGCGGGCCTCTCCGTTCAGTTTGGAGGGCGAGCAGCTGACCCTGCTCTCGCTGCGTGACGTGAGCAACCTGCGCCGCCGCGAGCAGCTCGAGCGCGTCTTCCTCCACGACATCGCGGGCACGGTCAGCGCCTTGCAGGGCTGGGCCGAGCTGCTGGTCGACCTGCCTCCGGACGAGGCGGGCGACGCGGCGGGCAAGGTGCTGCGCATGGCGGTCAAGCTGCGCGACGAGGTGGCCTCGCAGCGGGATCTGCGCCGCGCCGAGCGCGGAGATCTTAAGCTCGAGCTGGTCGAGCTGTCGATCTCCGAGGTCGTGGCCGAGGTCCGCGCGCTGTTCGAAGGGCACCCGGTCGCCCGCGACCGGCAGCTGTCGATCCCACAAGAAAGCGATATTGACGATTTGTGCGTGCGCACCGACCGCGTGCTGTTGCTGCGCGTGCTTTTCAACATGCTCAAAAACGCCTTCGAGGCGATCGAGCCCGGCCAGGAGGTGCGCTTCTCCTGGTGCGGCGACGGCGATCGGCTCGCGTTCGAGGTCTGGAACCCGGGCCACATTCCCGAGAAGGCCAAGCAGCACGTCTTCCAGCGCTCGTTCAGCACCAAGGGACAAATCGGCCGCGGGCTGGGGACCTACAGCATGAAGCTGCTGGGCGAGCGTTACCTGGGCGGTCGGGTCGGCTTCGAGACCGGCGAGGAGAGCGGAACGCGGTTCTACATCGAGCTGCCCTCCGGCTCCGAGACCAGGACTAGCGATCCTCCTCCGCAGTTCGATCCTCCTCCCGAGGAGGCCAGCTTCCGCGCAACGGATCGGTGACCATCCCCAGCTTGGGGATCCCGGCCTGCTTGACCACCGCCATCACCTGCACGACGAATCCGTAGGGGATCTTTTCGTGGGCCTGGAGGTAGAGCTCTCCCTCGCGCTGCAGCCGCGCGTTGTTGGCCAGCGCCTCCTCGAGCCGCTCGTGCGGTATCTCGGTCTCGCCGAGAAAGACGCGACGCTGGCCGTCGATCGTCATCACCAGCTTGGACTCGTCCACCTCCATCGGCTCGGCGCTCGCCCTGGGCAGGTCGAGCTCGATTCCGCGGCTCATCATCGGGGCGGTCACCATGAAGATGATCAGCAAGACCAGCATCACGTCCACCATCGGCGTGATGTTGATCTCGCTCATCGGCGTGCCCGGACCGCTTTCGCTGGTGAACCCCATCGCCTGCTCCTCACTTGAAGAAATGGCGCTTGACGATATTGAGGAAGTCCGAGGCGAAGTTCTCCATCTCCGAGGACAGGACCCTGATCCTGCGCAGGAAGTAGTTGTAGGCGATCACCGCGGGAATCGCGGCCAGCAGGCCGATCGCCGTGGCGATCAGCGCCTCGGAGATGCCCTGCGAGACCACGTCCATTCCGGCGGATTCCTGCTGGTGGATCTGCATAAACGCGATCATGATCCCGATCACCGTGCCGAACAGGCCGATGAACGGGGAGGTCGATCCGGTCGTGGCCAGGAACGGCACCATCGATTCGAGGTGAGTGATCTCGCTGGTCGAGGCCCGCCGCAGGGCGCGCTCCACGTTACCGATGTCGCCGGCGTGGGTCTCGTCCTTGGTTTTTTCGCCTCGCTCCTTGGCTCCCTTGAGCTTGCTCAGCTCCACGTAGCCGGCGCGGAACAGCTGGGCGATCGGGCTGCGGCGGTACTTCTCGGCCGCCTCGTAGATCTCGTCGAGCCGCTTGGACTCCCAGAACACCTGCAAGAAGCGGTGGGTCTGCCCCTGGGCCCTTTTGATCTGCACCGACTTGTAGAGGATGATGAAGACGCAGGCCAGGATGAACAACAGCAGCAGCGCGATCACCGCCTGGACCACCGGCGAGGCCTCCACGATCAGCCGCAGCATGTCGGCCAGGCTTCCCATCTTCCCGAAGGAGGAGCCGGCCAGGCCGCCGCCGCCCGCCTCCTGCTCCGCCAACAACGCGCCGGTCACAGGTTTCATCGAATCACTCCGCTGGTTCGTCTCCAGTTCACGATACTGTTCGGACGTTCACCGTCAGCTTCATCCAAAAATCACCCGAACGTCAAGTCAACGCGCGGGCAGCGTCGCGGTATTTCTGCTCTCGGATTCCCAACGCTTGCCCCGCAGGGAAGTTTTGCATATCCTCCCGCGCGATGAAAGGAACCTTCGTCGCGATTTTGACCGCCGTCGCCTTGCTGGGATGCGAGGCCGAGATTGGCGATCGCTGCAGCTACGACGCCGACTGCTCGGTGATGATGGATCGCAACTGCGACCAGGGTCAGCCCGGCGGCTACTGCCTGATCATCGGTTGCGCCGCTGACGAGTGCCCGCGCGAGGCGGTCTGCGTGGAGTTCACCACGCCCTGTCCGGCCGGAACCCCCGAGCAGGAGTGCGAGCAGATCGAGCCCAACCGGGGACGCACCTACTGCCTGCGCCACTGCAGGAACGAAGACGGCTGCCGCAAGAACTACTCGTGCGTCGAGCCGGATTCACTCTACGCCCGGATAGTCGATCTCTCACCCAGGGGGGAGAAGATCTGCGTTCCCGATGAATGAGCAGGGACACTTCCGCGCTTCTCCGCGGCCGCAGCTGATTGTCGAGGTCAGGATTGTGCGCATGTGGTCGATCAGATCCAATCCGGTGGTGGCCCGCACGCAGGACGTGGGAACCGGAGGGCTGTTCGCGGTCACCTCCGCGCCGATGGACACCGGCGAGCGCGTGCGCTTGGTGCTGGAGACACCCACCAGCTGGGAGCCGCTGACGCTGGACGCCGAGGTGGCCTGGCGCCGGGAGGCGGGCGGTAAAGACGCGCCCGGGGGAGTGGGCCTGCGCTTCGTGGATCTCTCGGAGGAGCAGGGCGCCGCGCTGGCGAGGCTGGTCTCCTCGCTCGACTACGAGGGATGAGGTTTGCGCGCCGAGCTCGCGGGGTGCGCTCGTACTGTGTTGACCCGCCGGGAAAAAGCGCATAGGTTGGGCCGGCGTCGCAACGGGCGCTCGGCTTCGCGCAGATGACGAGATGAGGAATGGCTAAGCAGGATCACATCGAGCTCGACGGAGTGGTGGAGGAGGTGCTCGCCGGCGGCATGTTCCGCGTGCGCCTCGATTCCGGCCTCATGGTGCTGGCGCACCTGGCCGGCAAGATGCGGAAGTTCCGCATTCGCATCGTGCTCGGCGACCGGGTCAAGGTCGCCGTCTCGCCCTACGATCCCTCGCGGGGACGCATCATCTACAGGCTGCGCTAGCCCCGGCGCGCCGGCTTTTCGCAACGCAGCGGTTTCTCGGAAAGGCCTGTCCCGCGCCCCGGCGGCTTGCATTCGATCCGAATTGCTATGCAGCTTCTCGAAAAATCGACCTCACCTGTGACGATTTCGACGAGTAGACCCCCCTGGTCAGCTGAGATCGTATTCCTTCAGCTTGTCGTAGAGAGTGCGCAGGCCGATTCCCAGTCGCTCGGCGGCCTTCTTGCGGTGGCCGCCCACGGCGTCGAGCGCCCGCTCGATCGCGACGCGTTCCAGATCCTCGAGCGTGGCGCCCTCCGGCAGCGGCTCCTGGCGAGAAGCGGCTCCGGGGCCGAGCACCACGTCATCGGCCCCGATCTCGCCGCCGTCGGCCAGGATCGCGGCGCGCTCCAGCGCGTTGGCCAGCTCGCGCACGTTGCCCGGCCAGTCGTAACCTCGCAGCTTGTCCAGCGCGCCTTTGCTCAGCCCCAGCCCCGGCCTGCCGAGCTGACGGGCGATCCGTTCCAGCAGGTGGCGGGCCAGCGGCTCCACGTCGGCCGGGCGTTCTCGCAGCGGAGGGATTCGCACCGGGAAGACCGCCAGCCGGTGGTAGAGATCCTCGCGGAAACGGCCGGCGCGCAGCTCCTGCTCCAGGTCGCGGTTGGTCGCGGCGACCAGCCGCACGTCGACCTCGATCGTGCGCGAGCCCCCCACGCGCTCGAAGCGCCTTTCTTGCAGCACGCGCAGCAGCTTGGCCTGCAGGCCGGCCGGCAGCTCGGCGATCTCGTCGAGAAACAGGGTGCCGCCGTCGGCCAGCTCGAAGCGCCCGCGACGCTGCTCGGTGGCCCCGGTGAAGGCGCCCTTCTCGTGGCCGAGCATCTCGCTTTCCACCAGCTGCTCCGAGATCGCCGCGCAGTTGACCGCGACGAACGGCCCGTCGGCGCGCCGGCTGCGGCGGTGCACGAGTCGCGCCGCGATCTCCTTGCCCGTGCCGCTCTCGCCGCTGAGCAGCACCGTCGCCGTGGTGGGCGCGACCTTCTCCAGCTGCTCGACCACGCCGCGCATCACCGGGTCGCTGGCGATCAGATCCTCCTCCTGCTCGCCGGCGTCGATCCGCTGGCGCTCGTCGCGCATCCGCCGCCGTTCCAGGGCGCGCGCGGAGACGATCCGCAGCTCGTCCGGACCGCTGAGCGGCTTGGTCAGGTAGTCGGCGGCGCCCAGCTTCATCGCCTCGACCGCGGTCTCCACCGTCCCGTGAGCGGTCAGCACGATCACCTCGGTCTCGGGAGCGATCTCGGCCGCGCGGCGGAACAGCTCCATGCCGTCCATGCCCGGCATCTTCAGGTCGGTGATCATCAAGTGGAAGCTCTGCCGGCCGAACAGGGCCAACGCCTCGCGCCCGTCAGCCGCGACCGCGACCTCGTGGCCCTCGCCGGCGAGCACCTCGGCCAAAAAGCTGCGGATGCCCTCCTCGTCGTCGACCACCAGCACTCGCTGCGCCATGCTTCAATCCTCCTCGCTCGCGTCCATTTCAGATCTCACCGTGGGGTAGGCGGGCAGGACGATCTCCATCTCGGTGCCTCCCTCCGGCCGGTTCAAAGCCGCGATCCGCCCTCCGTGCTGCTCCACGATCCGACGCGCCAGCGCCAGTCCCAGCCCTGTCCCGCGCGTGCGGCGAGTGTAGAACGGCTCGAAGATTCGTTCGGCGTCACCCGGGTCGATCCCGGGGCCGCGATCGCAAACGGAGATCAGCAGCTCGTCCTCCCGCCGCCCGACGGAGAACGTGATCGGCTCTTCGGCTTCGGCCTGGCGCGCGTTGACCAGCAGGTTGACCAGCACCCGCTCCATCCAGTCGGCGTCCAACGTCCAGCTCTGCAGGCCGGAATCAATCTCGACCTCGACGGGTTCGGCGCCCGCGCTCTCCACCGCGCGCCGGGCCAGCGCCGTCGGGTCGGTGGGCTCGGGGTCGATATCTCCACTGCGGGCGAAGTCCAGCACCTGGCCGCTCAGCTCCTCCAGCCGGCGGGCCTCGCGGACCACGGTCTCGGTCCCCCGCCGTCCGGGATGATCCTCGGGCAGCTTCTCCAGCAGCAGCTGGGCGTGACCCTTGAGCGAGGCCAGCGGGTTGCGCAGCTCGTGGCCGAGCACCGCCGACATCTGGCCCAGCGCCTTGAGCTGCTCGTCACGGGCCAGCTCGGCCTCGGCTCGGTCGGCGCGACGCGAGAGCCGCCAGAAGACCGCGGTCGCGATCGCCAAAAGCAGCGCGGCGGTCAGCTCGGTGGCCAGCGTGGCCAGGGCCTGAGACAGCACCGCGCGCGCCGCCTCGGGCTCGACCTCGACCGCGATCCAGCGGCCCCGCTCGGAAGCTCCGCGCGGTCCGCCCCTCCAGTCGGCCGGTCCTCGGCCGCGGCGATGATCGCCGCCGCGCCGCGCTCCCCACATTCCGGCCGCGGCCCGCGCGGTGCCCGGCTCGTCCATGCGCGCGACGATCGGCTTGCCGAAAAAACGGTCCGGCAGCAATCGCTCGGGATCGACACGCGGCTCGCCGGCCGAGGCTATCACCGTTCCGCGCCGGTCGACCACCGCCACGTAGGACAAACCCTGCTTTTCGAAATCATCGACCGCGGTCTCGAGCAGCTCGCCGGTGGACGCGTCGGATCTGTGCAGCTCCCGCTTGAGCGCGAACAGCATCGTGCGGGCGGTGGCGCGCGCGATCGCATCCGCGCTGCGCCGGGCGCCGAGGTAGCCGGCTGTCCCGGTCAGCACCAGCGCCACGGACGTGGCCAGCGCGGTTGCTAGCAGGCCCCAGCGGGCGAATCCTGTCGATCGCCTGGTCAAGACGCCTCCGCTGCGCGGCGATTGGCGCCGCGCGGTGGTCGCCAGTCTACTCCGAGGTTGCGGATTTCACGAGCAAAGAGGGCCGGGTGACGGGGGCGGCGTCAGCGCCGGCGCCAACCGCGCCCGCCACCCCAACCGTAGCCGCCGCGGCCGTAGGCGCCGCGGCCGTAGCCGCGCGTGCTCCGCAAGCGCCGGTAGGTCTCGCGCTGCTGGTCGGTGAGCAGCTCCAGAACGTCGAGCTGAAAGCGCACCGAGCGCTCTCGGAGCTTCTGACGCAGCACGTCCATCTCGCGGTGCAGGGAGATGATCGCGTCCTCGTCGGGCCTCTCCGCCGCCCACAGCTCGCGCATGCGCAGCCTCAACTCGTCGAGATCCTCGAGGAGCAAAATCCTTTCCTCGAACATCTGATCGTAGAGCGCGTCGATCTCGTCGAGTTGCTCGCCGGTCAGGTTCAGCTCGGCCATCACATCCGGCGCCAGCGCGCAGCCCCAACCCGGGCCGCGTCCGCCGCCGCCCCAGCCGCCGCCGTCCCAGCCGTAGCCGCCTCCGCGGCCGTAGCCCCCTCCCCGCTGAGCGCCGGCGCCGGGCGCGACGAGCAGCAGCATCGCAGCTGCGATCAGAGCTGCCGCCGCGGCACCCCGGGCGCTCGAGCGCGCCCGAGCACCGATAATCGCGGCGGGATTCGACCTGATTGTGTCGTGATTTCTCTTCGTCATCGTTCAGCCTCCCTTTCCGGGTGACCATTGGTTCAAATCGCGTGCCAGCCGTGGCTCCGAACAAGGAAAAACATACTTTTTGGTAATCATATCACGGCGTTTTCGCCGCGAAAAGACGATCGGAGCTCGGAGACGAGCCTCGAGGCGGACGGGCGATCTGCGAAATTCGCACCCCATCTGTGCGAGATTTGCATCAGCTCCAGCCGCTCAGCACCGGCCAGACCAGCAACGCCAGCGACAGCGCGAAGAAGACCGCCTGCATCGGCGCGTTCCACCTGGCCCACTTCTGAAAGGGGATCCTGGCCATCGCCAGCGTGCCGACCGTGATCCCGGAGGTGGGGATGATCATGTTGGTGAAACCGTCGCCGAGCTGGTAGGCGAGCACCGCGGTCTGGCGCGTGATGCCCGACAGGTCGGCCAGCGGAGCCATCAGCGGCATGGTCAAAGCGGCCTTGGTCGAGCCCGAGGGGATGAAGAAGTTGAGCGCCATCTGCACCACGTACATCGCGTCGGCGGCCAGCAGCGGCGGCATGCGCGAGGTGAGCGAGGCGGCGCCGTGCAGGATCGTGTCCATCACTCCCCCGTCCTCGAGGATGACAAGCACGCCGCCGGCGAAGCCGACGATCAGGGCCGCTCCGGCCATGTCCTTGACTCCGGTGATGAAGCTCCCCGCGATCCGGTTGGCGCCCATCCCGCCCAGGATTCCGGCGGCGATCCCCATCGCGAAGAACAGCCCGCCCAGCTCGACGATGTACCAGTCGAAAGCGATCACGCCGACGATCATGCCCGCCACGGTCGACACCAGCGCCAGCAGGCAGGCGCCGTGCCGCCAGCTGAACTCGGCGTGCTCCTCCTGCCGGGCGCGCAGCTCCTCGCGTCGCTTCGCGTCGAGCTCGTACATCGGGCTGCGGGTCGGATCGCGCTTGACCCGCGCGCCGTAAATCATCACCCAGACCACGATCAAGGCGGTGCTGATCGCCCACACGATCAGGCGGTACTCCCAGCCGGAGATCGGCTGCACCCCGGCGATTCCCTGGGCGATCTGCACGGTGAACGGATTGAGGAAGGCGCCGGCGAAGCCCACGCCGGCCGCGAGAAAGGTCAGCGAGACGCCCACGATCGAATCGTAGCCCAGCGACAGCGCCAGCGGGACGAAGATCAGGGCGAACGGCATCGCCTCCTCGCACATGCCGAACGCGGCGCCGAAAAAGGAGAAGCAGACCATCGTGATCGGGATCACCCAGAACTCGCGTCCCCGCAGCCGCTTGACGAGCCGGTGGGTACCGGCCGCGATCGCGCCGGTCTCGTTGAGGATGTTGAACGCGCCGCCGACCAGCAGGATGAAGACCACGATGTCGGACAGCTTCAAAAATCCCCGCAGCGGAGCGGTGAAGATCTGCAGGTGCTGCGGCTCGGACTCGGCGCGCTCGTAGGAGCCGGGCACGACCACGGTCCGCTCGCCGCCGTCGACCGTCTCGTTGCGGCGCTGGTAGCGGCCGCCGGGAAGCACCCAGGTCAGCACCGCCGCCAGCACGATCAGGGAAAAGACGATGACGAAGACGTCCGGGATCTTCTTGAACAACCGCACCTCCCGCCGAGGCGCGGATTATAGCCGCAGATCCACCGCGAATTCCACCCGGTGAAAGAGAACACCTACGCCCCGCCGCTCGGAGACGATTTGGGCGGACATCGAGTAGAGACGGCGCGGATCGTCCTCGTCCTGGGCCAGGGCCATGTCGGTGATCGTTCTGGCGATCCGGCCGTTCCCATCTTCGAACGGGTGCACGGAGACGAACCACAGATGCGCAACCGCCGCGCGCAGGATACCATCGACGTTCTCCCGCGAGCCCCGCCACCAGTCGAAAAACGCGGACATCTCCTGCGGGACGCGCGCAGCGGGAGGCGCCTCGTAGTGCACTCGCTCCTTTCCCAACTGTCCGGATACGAGCTGCATCGGGTCACCTCCGCTCCTCCAGCGACCCGCGGAGATTTTCGCCATGGCCGAGTACCCGGTTGGAAACAGCGCTGCGTGCCAGCTCTCGAGCCTGTGCTCGTCGAGCGGGGCGTCCCTGCCGCGGGTTGCGTCGAGCACCATCTCCACAAGCCCGTCCACCTACCTGACACGAGGCGCGAGGCAGCCCCGCATCCGAGAGCCCGATCCGTCTGGCGACCGAGGTGTCGGTTATTGGGGTCGGTGCGGAACCACCACGTCGAAGGCTTGCAACCGCCCGAAGTCGCGGGGGTTGGAGGTGACCAGCGTCCGGATCCCGGCGGCGGCGTAGGTCGCGGCCAGCATCGTGTCGAGGATCCGCTTGCGACCCAGGCCCAGCTCCCGCATCCAGCGGGTGAACAGATCGACGGCCGCCGCGTCGGGTCGGACCTGCTCGACCTCGGCCGCCCGCCACCAGAGAGCGGCGCGCCCGGCCGCGCCGGAGACGGACAGCGGTCGCTCGAAGCGCCTCGGATCGGTCACGACGTGAACGAGCTCCACCAGCACCTGTGGCGCGAGCGCGAGCCTTCCCCCGGCTTCGAGGTGGCGCTCGAGAAACCGGCGCGACGAGGCGTGACGCGGGTGCTCGAGCAGTTCCAACTCCACCAGGAAGGTGGTGTCAACGCCTGTCAGCATCCGGCGCCTCGCCTCCGGGGTCGAGCATCTCTCCGAGCAGGTCGTCCTCGCCGTCGAACGGCCATCGCACCTCGCCCACCGAGACGGGAGCCAGCTCCCCGAGACTGGTGGAAGGCTGCATCCGCTTCCGGCGGTAGAGCTCCATGGCCTCGCGGATCAGCTCCGCGGCCGTTCTGTCCGAGCGCCGGGCGTGCTCCTGGAACTGGCGGTAGACAGGCTCGGATACATTTACCGTGATGGTCTTCATACATATAGACTAATGTATACACTGCATTTGTCAATCATGAACAGCCGCCCGACGAGCATCCTGCGTCCCTATCGACCGGAGAACGGCGACTGACCGGGCGGCCGGACCGGGCGGCCGGACCGGGCGGCCGCGCGCCGCTTGCCCGCGCTCTATCCTCTGGTGAGCGGCTCGAGGAGGGCGGCCAGGAGCTGGCGGTCGGAGTGGCGCCTGACGTAGCGCTCGTCTATACGCGGTAGGAGCTGCCTGGTTCGCACCGAGGCGTACCAGTGGACCGCGACGGTGCGTGGCGTCAGGGCCTCTTCGAGCCGCGGCCGGCCCCCGATTCTGAACCAGTGCTCCGAGATCTCGGGCGGAAGCGGGTAGAACAGATCGGGTCGATGCACGCGCAGGTCTTCCTCGGCGCCGCGCTCGCGCACCAGGTCTTGCAGCAGGCCGGTCCCCAGCGCGAAGCGGACGGTCTGCCTCCGAGGCGGCATCTCCACCATCCGCTCCAGCAGCTCGGCTACCAGCGGGTGGCCCGGCCGCGCTCCCAGCACCGCGTTGTTGACCGCCGCGGGGTAGAGCCCCTCCAGCCTGCCAAAGGCGCGCCAGCCGGCCGGAGCCCTGCGCAGCAGGTCGCGGACCGCCAGGCGCGCCGCGGCGCCGGCCCAGACCGCCGGGCTCCTCGAGCGACGCACCTCGGCCGGCAGCGCGATCCGCTCCTCGCCGCAGAAGACCCCGGCGTCCAGCAGCGGACCAAAGGAGCGCACGCAGACGACGTCGGTGTCCATGTAGACCCCGCCCTCGGCGGCCAGGATCGCGGCGCGCACCATGTTGGAGCGGGCCGCGGGCTGCTCGAGGCGGCGGTAGAGCACGACCAGCTCCTCGCCGCGGGGACCGGAGCCCAGCAGGGCGCGCTCCGGGTCGAGGCGCCGGGGCTCGATCCGATCGTCGGCGCGGGCCTGCTCCCAGCCGGGCTCGCCCTCCAGCGAGTCCTGGTGGTGCAGCACCGCGCGCTCGAAGCCGCCCCTCTCGACCGCGGCGCGCAGCGCCAGCCCGTAGAGCCAGGGAAAGCTGCTCCCGAACCAGACGAAGTGCGCGATCGCGGGGATTCGTTCCGTCACCGTCGACCTCCCAGGAACGCTCCGTCTCTACTAGCGGTGATCGTGTCTCGGTCGCTCACGCCAGACGGGAGAGCCTCGCGCCGGCGGCGCGGCGCTCGCGGCGCTCTCCGGTCGCGGCCAAAAGCCCGGTCTCCAGGCGATAGGGAAAGCCGTCCAGGCTGCGACCGCTGCGCCTCGCCTCGACCAGGCGCCGGTAGTGATCGACCATCCGATCGAAGGTGCGGCTCCAGGCGAAGTGCTCGACCGCGAAGCGGCGGCCGCGCATCCCGATCTCCTTCAGATCGGGCCTTTGCAGCAGCTCCACCGTGGCCTCGACGAGGGCCTCGGTGTCTCCGTGGGGAACGGTGCGGCCGCAGCCGGAGCGCTCGATCCAGTCGCGGGCCGCGCCCCGGTCGGCGCCCACCAGCGGCAGGCCCGAGGCCATCGACTCCACCACGCTGAGGCCGAACGTCTCCCAGGCGCTGAGCCCGTAGCTCAGATCGGCGGTGGCGTACCAGCGGGCCAGCTCGTCCATCGAGTCGATGAAGCCCAGGTGGTGGCAGTCGTCGCGCTCGGCGCAGAGCTGCTCCACCCGCGGCCGCTCCGGACCGATCCCGGCGAAGGCGAAGACCGCGCCGGTCGCCTCGGCGATCCGCGGGACCGCCTCCACCACCTCGATGATCCCCTTCTCGCGCAGCAGGCGGTGGGGGAAGAACACCAGCGGTCGATCGCTCGCCCCCACGCGACGGCGCAGCTCGGGGTCGACGTTGCGCGGGTGGAAGCGCTCGGTGTCGGTCCCCAGCGGGCACTGGATCACGCGCTCGATGCCCTGCTGGCGCAGGTCGTCGACGATGCAGTCGGCGGCGGCGAAGGTCGCGTCGTAGAAATCGTAGGTCTGGCGGGCCAACGCCCAGCCGGCGCGCCGCAGCAGGCGTCCCATCGACGGCGAGATGCGGTTGCCGTAGAACTCGAAGTAGGCGGTCGGGTAGTGCGTGTGCCAGAAGCCCGAGATCACGGCGTCCACCTTGCGCGCGGCGTGGCGGATCAACAACGGATCCACGTACGGGCCCCCCACCTCGATCAGGTCGGGTCGGATCTCCTCGATCACCGAGGCCAGCTTGAACGGGTTGAGCAGCAGCCGGTAGTTCTTGGCGCCGGGAACCCGCGGAGCCCTGAGGTGCATCAGCCGCGAGCGACCCCTCCGCTCCACGCCGTCGCGATCCGAGGGCACCACCAGCGTGTACTCCACGTCGGAGCGCTTGCCGAGGTGCTCCAGCTTCTCGAGGTGATAGGTTCGCACGCCGCCGCCTGAGAAGCTGAAGGTGTTGTTGAAATCGACCACCCGCAGCGGAGGACGCTCGCCGAGCGGTACCACGCGCCGCCCGGCCGTTCCCACGGAGCCGCGGGACAATAGCGGGTAATCTGTATTTGCTCGAGCCGCCATCTGTCCATTCTCTTCCATCACTTCGCGAGCAGAGATCGCAAGCAATACGCGATCCAAGTAGCGTACCCTTGAAAAACCGTTTGATTTCATGGTGTTAAAAATTCGTCATAAAATCTTTGTCTATTTCTACGCGAGACCCGTCTTTCCCAAAAGACATTTTTCTTGCCCAAGACAATGTAATCATTGACTTTTATTCCGTAGTGCCTCGGCGGCACGTGTATCAAATCGTCACACTCACCCCCGGGTTCGATCATCGACGGCCCGGACCCGATTTCACTGTTGCAGCCGAGCCGCCGCCGGACTATGCAAAAGGTCCGCCAAGGAAACGGGATGAAAGCTCTCTGGTCACGATTCGCCGCAGCCTACATCGGCCTCAGCTTCCGTCGCCCGGCCGCGGTGCTGGCGGTGATCCTCGCCGTGGCCGCGGCCTGCGCGACCCTGGCCGCGCTGCGAATCCGGGTCGTGACCGATCTGGCCGCGCTGCTCCCCGAGGGCACGCCGAGCGTCGAGGCGCTCGAGATGAGCAAGGAGCGGGTCGGATCGACCGACTATTTCACGATCGCGATCCATTCGGACAACAACGACGCCAGGGCGATCGCCCGCGTGCAGGACCTGCTCGCCGAGCGGATCGAGCAGGAGTGGGACGACGCCGACTGGGTGCAGGTCGGGCGCGAGACCGGGTTTTTCCGCGAGCACGCGCTCTACTACCTGCCCGAGGAGGACCTCGAAGAGATCGTCGAACGTCTCGACGAGGAGCTGATCGCGGCCTCGGCCGAGTCGATCCCGGGCATGGTCAACCTGCTCGATGACGATGACGATGAAAAGAAGGACAACGGCGACGGAATCGAGGGCTGGTACGACCCGGAGCTGCCCCGCCGCCTGGGGCTGCCCGCCGAGGTGGCCGACGAGTTCGACAGCTTTTTCGAAAAGAAAAGGAAAGACCGCGATCCCGAAAAACAAGACGAAGAGCACCGGGAAGGGCGTCCCGACGACCTCTCGAGCCGGCTGATCAGCGAGCGCGGGGACGTGGGCGTGGTGCTGGTCCAGCTCGCCAAGCCCTCGACCGACCTGGACTACGCGCGCTTCGCCCTGGGCCGCGGCGAGGACTTGATCGAATCGATCGAGCCGGCCTCGATCGCGCCGGACCTGGAGGCGCAGGTGGTCGGCGCCTACCGCTCCTTCATGGAGGTGGACGCGGTGTCCGACGACGGAATCGTGGCCACCTCGATCAGCCTCACGCTGGTACTCGTCTTGATGTTCGCCTTCTTCCGCTCGCCGCGCACCGTGGCCGCGGTGGTGCTGCCGATGATCGCGGCCGGCTCGGTGACGATGGGGATCACCGCGATCGTCTACGGACGCCTGACCCTGCTGACCGTCTTCGTGCTGGCGATGCTGATCGGAATGGGCATCGACTACGGCATCCACCTCTTCGGGCGGACGATCATCGAGTTCCGCAGCGGCCGAGCCGTGCGCGACGCCACCGAGACCGCGGTCCGCGAGTCCGGCGGAGCTCTGCTCGCCGCGGCGCTGACCACGATCGCCTCGCTGCTGACGCTGCTGCTCGGCCACTTCGAGGGGTTCAAGGAGTTCGGCGTGGTCGCCTCCTACGGGCTGATGCTGTCGGTCACGTGCGCGATCGTCTGCATTCCGCCCACCGTGGCTCTGCTCGACAGGATACGACCGCTGCGCCGCTCGGCTCTGCGCGACGACGGGGAAAAGCCCGAGCGCGGGCGGCGCCTGTTCGGCCTGCCGATGCGCCCGGCGCTGGCGACGATGCTCGTGCTGGGAGCGCTGATCAGCGCGGTGCTGGCGATCTGGATTCCACAGGCCGGCTTCGAGAACAACCTGCGCAACCTGCGCGCGCCCAAGACCAAGAACACAATTGGCTACGGCCGGGCGGTGGGCAAGAGCGCCAGCACCACGCCGGCGGTGATGCTCGGCGAGGACCGCGCCCAGATGCGGGAAGTCCACGACTTTCTGCTCCACAAGCAGAACGTGGAGAAGGACCCGACGCTCAAGAGCTTCGTCACTTTCTACACCTTCGTTCCGCCGCGGGAGGCTCAGCGACAGCGCGCAAAGATCATCGATCGGATCCGGAAGCTGGTCGACAAGCGGGCCTTCGACCGGCTCGAGGGCGACAAGCGCCGCATGATCGACGAGCTGCGCGAGATGTCGCGCGCCGCTCCGGTCGACGAGACCGAGATCCCCGAGTGGGCGCTGCGGATCGTCACCGAGCGGGACGGCACGGTGGGCCGGATCGGCCATCTCCACGCGCGGGTCGAGGACTGGCACGCGGTCAGCGTGCGGCGCTTCCACGATGCCTACGGCTCGCTGGAGTTCGCCGGCCGCTGGCTGCCGATCGCCAACAGCAAGTTCATCCTCTCGGACGTGGTGGCGATGGTCAAAGCGGACGGCAAACGCCTGGCCGTGATGGTCTCGATCGCGCTGGTGGTGCTGCTGCTGGCCTTCACCCGCTCGCTGCGCGCCATGTTGATATTGACTGCGGCGGTCGGCGTGGCCGCGCTGTGGACCGTGGGGATGATGGGGCTGTGGGAGATCCGGATCGGCCTTTACAACCTGATCGCGATCCCGGTCATCTTGGGAGTCGGGATCGACGCCGCGATCCACCTGCTGCACCGCCACCGCGAGCTGGGACGCGAAGGGATCGCGCACAACCTCCGCACGACCGGATTGACGATCACGGCCAGCAGCTGGACCACGGTCGCCGGCTTCGTGGGGCTGCTGTTCGTCTCGCACAAGGGGCTGCGCACGATCGGCGTGCTGGCCTCCACCGGAGTCGCGCTGAGCTGGCTGGCGATCCTGCTGGTGCTGCCCGGGCTGCTCTACTGGCTGGCGCCGAAAAAATAGTTTTTTTCTTCTCCATTACATAAGCGTGGCCGGACCATTACCTCTTCGTGACACCGGGCTGGCAGGATCTATTGTGGGATCGAAACGCAAGAGGAAAGGAGGTCCTGCGATGAAAGCCTTGCTGATCTACCCCGAGTTTCCGGACACCTTCTGGAGCTTCAAGTACGCTCTCAGCTTCGTGGCCAAGAAGGCCTCCTTCCCTCCGCTGGGTCTGCTGACCATCGCCAACATGCTTCCCGGCGGCTGGGAGAAGCGGGTACGGGACCTGAACGTCGCGCCGCTGCGCAAAAAGGACCTGGAATGGGCCGACGTCGCGCTGGTGAGCGGGATGAGCATCCAGAAGAGCTCGGCCCGGGCGGCGATCGATCGCTGCAAGGAGGCCGGCCTGCTCGTGGTCGGCGGCGGTCCGCTGTTCAGCATGGACGCCGAGTCGTTCCAAGACGTGGATCACCTGATTCTCAACGAGGCCGAGATCACGCTGCCCCGCTTCCTCGCCGACCTGGAGGCGGGCCGCCCCCGGCACGTCTACGCGACGGACTCCCACGCCGACCTGAGCGAGACACCCGTCCCGGCCTGGGAGCTGGCGCCGCTACGGAGATATCACTCGCTGGCGATCCAGTACTCGCGGGGCTGCCCGTTCGACTGCGAGTTTTGCAACATCACCTCCCTGCTGGGACGCCGCGTCAGGACCAAGAGCTCGGAGCAGATCATTGCAGAACTCGACGCGGCCTACAGCCGCGGCTGGCGCGGCCAGGTGTTCTTCGTGGACGACAACTTCATCGGCAACAGGCGGCGCCTCAAGGCCGACCTGCTCCCGGCCCTGATCGCCTGGCGCGAGGGCAAGCGCGGCATCACGTTCCACACCGAGGCCTCGATCAACCTCGCCGACGATCCCGAGCTGATCGAGCTGATGGCCGCGGCCGGCTTCGACGCCGTCTTCGTCGGGATCGAGACTCCGGACGACGTCGGCCTCTCCGAGTGCGGCAAGAAGCAGAACCGGAACCGCGACCTGGTCGCGGACGTGAGGCGCCTCCAGCGGGCGGGCCTCCAGGTGCAGGGCGGCTTCATCGTGGGCTTCGACAGCGACGATCCCTCGGTGTTCGGCAGGCAGATCGATTTCATCCAGCGCAGCGGGATCGTGACCGCGATGGTCGGCCTGCTGCAGGCGCCGCAGGGCACGCGGCTCTACAAGCGCATGATGGACGAAGGACGCCTGCTGGGCACGGCGAGCGGGGACAACGTGGAGGGCACGACCAACATCAGAACCCTGATGGATCCGGAACGCCTCCACGCCGGGTACCGGCGGATCCTCGATCACATCTACTCGCCGCGCCATTACTACGAGCGCGTCAAGACGCTGCTCAGGGAGTTCAAGAAGCCCGAGATCAGGTTCAGACCGCACCCCACGGACCTGCTCGCCCTGGGCCGCTCGATCGTCCAGCTGGGCGTGCTGGGCAAGGAGCGCCTCCAGTACTGGAAGCTCCTGCTCTGGACCGCCTTCAGGCGACCTTCCCTGTTGCCGTTCGCGATCCAGCTTGCCATCTCCGGCTACCACTTCCGCAAGGTCTGCGAGCTCCACGTGCGCTGACGGATCGATGCTCCCCGGGCGAGCGAAACAGAACGCTCCCCCTTCGTTTACATCGCTCTTGTGGATATCGTCGCTTGGCGCGATAATGTATCGAAACAATCCCCGCTATCTCGAAAGGAGGGGGAAGATGAGAAACTGGACGCTTTTGATTTGCGTGCTGGCGGCGGCCGCGCTCGCGCTCGGCTGCGGCGACGACAACAAGGACGAGGGGACTCCCGACGGGGGCGACGCGGACTCGGACGCGGACACGGACGCCGATTCCGACACCGACACCGACACCGACACGGAGATCCACGACGACAGCTGCGCCGAGGCGCTCCCGATCGAGCTCGGCGACGAGGCCGGCGTGGAGGGCTGGATCAATTCCGATGGCGACGCCGACCACTACGCGCTCGAGGTCGACGAGGGAGATTTCATCGCGATCTTCACCTCGGCCAACCCGGAGGACGACACCGAGATGCTCGACACGGTGGTCAGCGTCTACAACGAGGACGGCTCGACCCTGCTGGCCACGGGCGACGACTCGATTCCGCGCTTCAGCACCGACACCGAGCTGTTCTACCGCGCCGCCGAGAGCGGAACGCTCTGCCTCAAGGTCGAGGAGTGGAGCAGCTGGGCCGGCGAGACGCCGGAGAGCGATTCGTCCTGGAAGTACGTGCTGTTCGCACTGCCGATGGATACGGTCAACGGCCCCAACCCCGAGGCCGAGCCCAACGACGACCTCGACAACGCCCAGGAGATGGAGTTCTACGAGCCGACCAGCTCGTCCAACACCTACGCTTTCCCCTATGGCGTATTCGACCCGGCCGACGACGTCGAGGTCTTCAGCTACACGCAGCCGGCGGGCAACGTGGCCTCGCACTTCTACTTCATGCCGATCGGCCCGGGCGGATCGGGCGCCGACGCCGCCGAGGGCCACGGCTCCACCGCCGAGCCGGGACTGGTCCAGCTCAGCGACGGGTCGGGCAACGTGATCGCCTCGCTCGACGCCTCGCTGGGCTCGAGCGACATGTCGGTACCGCTACCCGCCGGCGCCGAGGTCGCGCTCTGGCTGCAGCGCCCGGACGGCGCCACGGCCGGGGCCAACGACTTCTACGTGATTCGGCAGCTCAACACCGACACCGACAACCCGGCCGAGCAGGAGGCCGGCGACAACTCCAACGACACCCTGGCCACGGCCGAGACGATCACCATCTCCGACGGCAGCGGCTTCATCCTGGGCGAGATCGACCCCGCGGGCGACGTGGACTACTTCGCCTTCGACGTGGGCTCGGCCGATACCCTCAGCGTGGCCTGCGGCGCGGCGCGCAGCGGCTCGGGCCTCGAGAGCGCGCGGTTCGCGATCCACGACGATGCCGACAACGAGCTGCAGTTCGAGGTCGAGAGCGACGCCGCCGACATCTGGTGGTCCGACTACGAGGGCGCCTCGAAGCCGGCGCTGACCGTCTCGCCCGACCAGACCTACTACCTGCGCGTCTCGGCCGGCGGCCAGGACCCGCAGGTCTCGTCCACCTTCTACCGCTGCGGCCTGCACCCGACCAGCGAGTAAGAAAAGTCCGTCGAAATCTCGCCCAAAAGCGCGGCTTGGAGCGCTCACGGTCCGCCGCGGACGCAGCGACAGCGAAAGCTGTAATAGGTTTTGTCGTGCGCGGAAAGCGAGCCCTTGTCGAGATACACGTGCCACGCCTTGCTGGTGCTCGGCTCGTAGGTGGTGGACATCCAGAAGTTGGCCGGGGGCGTCTCGGGAAACAGCGCTTCGTCGACGGCCGGATCGTAGTCGTCGAAGCTCACGGTGCTCATCAGCTCGGCGCGGCTGGGGAGCCGCCAGTCATCGAAGCCTCCCCAGCTCAGGTCGGCGCAGTAGGCGAGCGCCTCCGGCCACTCCATCGAGGTCGCTTCGCCGTTTTCGCAGCTCTCTCCGCTCTTTCCGGCGGCGCATCCCTGCCAGACGAGCCCCGTATCCACGTCCTCCACCAGCCGCTCCCCGAGAACGACCAGAGCCTCGAACGGATCGGCATCTGGCGCCGCTCCCCGGACACAGCGGGCTTTGTGCTCGTAGACCATCTCCATGTGACTGACCAGGTGGCCGCTGTAGAGTCTCACGACCCAGACCATCGTGTTGCGCCAGGCCTCTGTGGTCGACGACCAGCTGTCGCCCGTGCCCGATCCGGGAAAGACGTCCGTGTCGATCGCCGGATAGTGGAGGCCGGAGTTCACGATGCTCAATAGATCCGTCACCGCGGGCAGCTCCCAGTCATCGTGCCCGCCCCAGTCGAGCGCCTCGCAGTAGTCGAGCGCGTCCTCCCACGCCAACTCGGAAGCCTCGCCGACGGCGCAGTCGCTTCCGCTCTCACCGGCGGCGCATCCCTGCCACTCGAGCTGGGTGATCCGATCGAAGACCACCGGCTCGCCGACGATCGGCTCGCTGCGCTCGAAGCGCTCGGCCGGAGCGACGTACAGATCCCAGCCGAACTGGGCGTCCTGGCCGAAGTACTCCTCGCCCTCGGCCGGGCAGCTCGTCTCCCAGTCGTCGTCGTAGCAGCTCGTCTGCCCCGTATCCGGCAGCAGGGCTCGAATCTCGAAGTCGACCGCGGCGCAGCGTCCGTCGCCCGCCTGGTCGACCGACAGCGGGAAGACCCCGCCGTCGACCAGGAGCGAAGCCGGCAGCGTCACGAAGATGCGCTCCGCCTCGACCGAGCTCGGAATCAACGATTGCTCGTCGCCCCCGGCGTTCCAGACGACAACCGCGCCCGCGTCGAAGCCGGCGCCGGAGATCTCCACCTCGAGGTCGTGCGGATAGCCGGGCCAGACACGATCCGGTCGCATCCGCTCGATGTGGTGAGAGGTCGCCTCGGCGGTGAACGTCACCTCCTCGGCTCCGCACGACGCGGTGAAGCTCTGCGAGCCCGCCGTCGCGCCGCTGCTCGCCACCGTGGAAGACAGACCGTCGAGACCCACGGGCGACGCGGCCGGCGCCAGCGAGCCGCCGTCCGCCGTGCTCCACGTCACCTCCCAGCCGTAGCAAGGGTTGCCGTGGGAGTCCTCCACCGCGACCACCAGCGGCGCCGGCAGCTCGGAAGACACGTGCCAGAACTGCCCGTCGCCGCTCACCTTGGTCATCGAAAACGGCGCATCCGAGTGGTTGACCGCGTAAAAGGCGTGCTCCAGCTCGCCGCCCTCCACCGCGGCCACCAGCGTCTGCTCGCCCGCGCTCGTCTCGAGCGTCGTGCCCAGCGTCCAGGTCGTGCTCGCCGTTCCGCCGTCGTCGGTCGCCGCCGAGGCCGGCTCGGCGAACCCGTGCTCGGCAGCGGGGGTGAAGGTCACGTTTCTTCCCGGCACCGGGTTTTCGTACTGGTCGAGCACGGTCACGGCCAGGTCCTCGGCCAGCGGCTGCCCCACGCTGCCGGTCTGGCCGTCGCCCGAGACCGAAATGTGATCCGGCGCGTCGGCCTCGGCGTACGCCAAAAAGGTCACGCTCTGGCCCGGCGTCGCGTCGCTGCGCGCCACCACCCGATTCTCCAAGGCGGTATTCGTCCCCAAAGTGAGCGTGGTCGAGGCGAAACCGCCTCCGTCGCTGAACAGCTCCTCGTCCTCGACCGACCCGGCGCCGTCCTCCACCGTGAACGTCACCGTCAGGTCGCTGGCGCCGACACTGAACGGATCCAGCACCCGCACCACGAACGGCTCGGCCAGCGGCTGCCCCGCGGTACCCGTCTGCGCCGGATCGTCTTCTTGCGATCCTCCGGACACGTACACGATCATGTACGATGAAAGCTGCAAGGTCAGCGTACCCACGCCCGTGTTCTGTCCGGCGCTCACCTGCTGATCCGTGGCAACCTCGTCGTCGTATCCCGCGCGGCTCGCGCGCACCGAGTAGTTGCCCGTCGGCACGTCGGTTATGCTCCACGCGCCCGTCGCGTCGGTCACCGCCGAGTAGGACGTGCCCTCCACGACGACTGAAATGCCGGCGTGATCCGTCTCGCCCGCCAGCAGCGCCGTGCCGGACAGCGATCCCGTCGCCTCGCTCAGAATCAGCGGCGGAACGACGGTCGTCTCCCCGGCCACCACCTCGAACGGGCTCGAGCTCTGCTCGGCGTAGCCCGCCAGCGTGGCCGTGACCGTGTGGTTGCCGACAGGCACCCCCGAAATGTGCCAGGCTC
>JAWOBP010000006.1:0-36745 GCA_046484285.1 Polyangia bacterium | reverse complement strand
TCCGAGATGAACAGAGAAGAGGAAACGACAACTACAGCTCGGTAACATTTTTCTGTGAGGCAACACGAGCGGGAATATCAGTTGTCGTTCATCACCTACATATGCTTAAGAAGATCGCTGGTAAAATGAAATTAAGCTTAGTTTACTACCTAGAATCCTGAATCAGGCATAGTGCCTGTATAGCAATCTTCCAGCGATTTTGCATATTGTATGTGGCGAATGTGTAATAATTGCCGACACTATTTTCATATATAGCGGGCTATTTGCTTTTCTAGCCTGGGGTAATCTAGAGAAAATAGTATAGCTAATGACCTCCTCAGTACTTGCCCAACGCCGTTTGAAATTTCGAAGTCCCTCGTTTTCGATTCCGGCGGGCACGTTCAGGCCGCCGGAAACTCGCGCCAGTAGTCCCCGGCCAGGTAGTCGCGCGACGCCTCCCGGTGCTCCCGCTCTGTCTCCCTGATCCGCTCCTCGCGCAGCTTCTTCAGCTCCGGGTCCGAGGCCAGCACCCGCGGGATGGGACCGCTCTTCTCCCGCGGCTTGCTCGGGCGGTCCCGCGGGTCCAGCGCGTAAAGCGCGGGCACGCCCCGGGCCGGCCGGTTCTCCTTGCGCCGCTCGGCGGCGAAACCCTCCTCCATCTCGCGCACGTTGACCCGCACCCACGTCCGGCGACAAGGCCTCGGGTGGGCTCTCGAGCGACAGAAGCGGTTCTTGCGGATGGTGGTCCGGCTTGAGCATGAACTGGCGGTCGACGATGTTGGAGACCATCGAGTAGACGATCCCCGGCTGATAGATTCTGATTGGATGTCCCATGCTCCTTACATCGGACGATCGGCCCGCTCGGTTGCAAAAAAGTTTGGCCCTGCGCGAAAAACCGCCGGGAACGGAACTTTCCAATCAACCTCCTATCAACCCACGCCGCGCTTCAGCGTGTCTGACACCCGCCCCACCCGCGCTTCAGGGTCTTCAGTTTGTAGACGCACGGGTCAAGCTGCGGAGGCTCTACCCGATCTTGGAGGCCTGACGTGCTACTAGGCTGCTTCGCCGATTGAATCGATCTGGTTGTCTGACGGGGACGTCCGGCTGGTGTCGACTTCGAAGACGGTCAGCTCGGGGGTCCGCGTGTCAGCGTCAACCCGCTCCAGGCCTTGCAGCGACAGCTTGCTCCGGCGCACCTCGTCGAGAGCATCGTCCCAGATCGCGAAGTTCGGCCGGTTGATCTGTGAGAAGAGCTCCTCGACCTGCGATTCGAACTCGGCGAAAGTCGCGGCCTCGGACGCGATATCGAACAACACGGAGTTGTAGCTCTCACGGAACTTGTAAAAAGCCAGCCCTCGATCCGGGCCGCCGCCCGAGATGCCCCCGGGCTGGACACCGTACATCCAAAAACCGTCCCCCTCGTCGGCGAGGACGGCGCGGCCTCGGATACCGACAACCGCCATGAACCCGTTTCCGGCGATCAACTGCCGGAACGAGAATATCAGTGGGTATTGGCTCGTCATGATTCCTTAGTGGGCAACCGTTGCCCCTTAGTATAACATAATAGCGTAAAACGCGTAGGGCAAGACAGCGTCCCCGTCAACACTGAACCGAAGATCACCAGCACCTCGGTGGCCGAGGCGACAGCGGACCTATCGGCCGAAGCTCGCAGGAATATTGAATCATTGGTATTTCGGCGACCGGAACCCTGCGCTCGCTGGGCTACGTGGAGTGATTAGGGCTCGCGAAAGAATAACTTCGGCATTCGGCCGCCGATCCGTCCCGGCCCGCGGCGTCGCTCGTCGGTTGAATACGTCAATGTATTCGCCCTCCTCCCTCCTTGCGGGCCGGGCGACTCGCCAGCCTCGGTGCGTCGAACCTATTCTTGCGCGAGCCCTTAGCGGAAGCTGAAGACCACCGCGGTCTGGATCGACCAGCCCGAGAGGTTGAGCGTTCCCCACTTCGCGGTCTGGGCCAGCGGCAGCGAGTTGTCGTCTCCGCCTTTCAGCTCCGGGCTGACCTCGGTGTTTCCCCGCCGCAGGTAGCCCGCGGAGATCTCGGCCCCGAAGCCGAAGTGACGCACGCCGCGGCGGGCCAGCCAGCGGGGCGAGATGCGCGTCTCGATTCCGCCCAGGCCGCCCGCCGACCAGGTCAGCAGGTCGTCCTCGTAGCGCTCGCGGACACCGGGTCCGCCGAGGTCCTCCACCTCGCCGTGCACCCGGGCGTAGAGCAGGCCGCCCCTCGCCTCGACGAACAGCCCCAGCCAGGGTAGCAGCCAGCCGCGCAGGCGCAGCCCGGCCAGGAAGTCGTGGACGAACAGCCGCGTGTCGATCTCGTCGAACGGCTCTCCCTGGTCGTAGCCGACCCGGTAGGCGATCAGCGGCACCAGCCGCAGGCCCCTGGCGAACGATGCCGCCTCGTAGCGGACGTCGGCGCCGAACCTCGGCTGGGCGAGGTCACCTTCGGAAAAGGCCTCGTATCCGGCGTCTTGCAGCACGATCGGCGCCAGCGCGGCGGCCAGCTCCAGGTGCTCCCTCGCCTCGGCCCGGCCGGACCAGGCCAGCGCGGCGGCGAGAACGAACCCACAAAGCGCGGAGCGTCGCATCACGGCACCTCCTTGTCGTCGACGAAGCCCTCCAGCCAGAATCCGTCGACCATCGCCG
This sequence comes from Polyangia bacterium, assembly GCA_046484285.1. Taxonomy (GTDB): domain Bacteria; phylum Myxococcota_A; class Polyangia; order JAAYKL01; family JAAYKL01; genus CAZHCG01. Next base: position 34,103 of record JAWOBP010000006.1, on the reverse strand, counting down.
CCGTCTCCCGGCTGGGAGCGGCCAGCGGGAAGATCGTGGCGCGGCCGGTGACGCCGGGATGCAGAACCAGCCCCGTCTCGCTGTCGTCGACGATGTGGAACGAATCGATCGGCTCGTCGAAGACCAGCGACTCGGGGTGACCGCTTTCCAGGTCGAGCGCGGCGAGCCGGTCGGTTCCGCTGTCGGCCAGGTAGAGCGAGTCGCCGTGCAGCCTGGCGTCCTGCCAGCCGCCGCCGTCTCCCACCGCGATCTTGGTCATCGAGCGGGGCTCGAGATCGAACAGCAGCAGATCGCCCCAGTAATCGAAGATCATGAGCCGGTCGGCGTCGAGCTGCGCGGCCGAGGAGATCCCGGTCGGCACGGCCTTCTCGGAGAGGTTGGATCCCTTCTCCATCGCCAGCCCCTCCACCTGCAGGAAGTGCACCCAGGCGGGCTGGCCGGTTCCGTACAGCACCAGCTCCCGGCCCGCGGCCGACTCGCGCGCCAGCACCTGACCGCAGCGGCTCTCGAGGTGCAAAACGCCGCTGTCCGCCGTGTCGACGTCGATGATCCGCGCCTGCTTGCCCGAGGAGCTGGCGACCACCAGCAGCGGCCGCTCGCCGTCCTGCACCAGCTCCATGTCGCTCGGCGAGAAACCGCCGTCGTACTGGTTGAGCGAGGCCCACAGCCCGGGCTGCCCGTCCGGCCTGGGCACCAGCGAGATCGCGTAGATCTCGGGGGTGCCGCCGGTGCGGACGAACAGCATCGGATTGCGGGTCTCGTCTCCGGCTCTCGCCACCACCTGCTCGGGAACGATCGTGCGCGGGTCGTCGTCCGCGGCCAGCTTGACCGAGACGGTTCCGCTCCCGGGCCGGCGCAGGTCGAGGATCTTGACCATCCCGTCCGCGACGAAGATCGCCAGATGGCGGGTGACGCCTTCGACCTCGATCGGCTCGACGAACATCACGTCGACAAAAGAGCGGCCGCCCAGGTCGACCGAAAGCGTGACCGGGTTGTCCACGCTGGGCGGCTGGGAGAGGTCGACCAGCACGACCTCGTTGGGGTTGTAGAGGTTTCCCGTCTGGTCGGCGTCGGAATCGACGTGGTAGAGCAGCGCCCAGCGGCCCTGCGGAGAGAAGTCCAGCCCGCCGAACAGCGAGCCCACCGCGTAGCGCGTCTTGGCGCCGCCTTCGGGCTCGATCCGCACCAGGCTCTCCTCGATGTTGGTCTCGCGCTCGCTGGCGGGCGCGATCAGCGCGAAGATCGACGTCGCCGAGCCGGGGTCCGGCCCGATCCGCATCCAGTCGATGATTTCTCCCTCTTGGGCGGAGAAGAGCCGTTTCATCTCGACGCCGTCCGTCGCGACCCGCAGGTGGTGGATCGACCCGGGCCGGCCCGAGAGGAAGGCCAGGCCGTCGTTCAGCTCGCGGGTGGAGCGCAGATCCGGCATCTCGCCGTAGAGGCCCTCGTCTTCGCAGGCGCCCAGCGCCAGGGCGAGCGAGACGGCCAGCAACAAGCAGGTTTTCATGATCAGCCCCTCCTCAGTCGTCGATTTCGTCGTTGAGGGCGTAGCCGGTCACGGTCTTGACCGTGTCCTCGTGCACGCCGATGAAGGTCATTCTGCCGGCCGGGTGCTCCTGGGCCACGAAGACCTTGTCGGTCTCGGCCGCGTACCCGGCCGCGGTGGGCGGAGATCCCAAAACGAGGGTGTCCACGATGAAGCTCTTCATGTCGATGATGTCGACGTCGCGGATTCCCTGGCCGTCGTCGCGCAGCAGCAGAAAACCGTAGTCGCCGTCCGGCGTCAGCAGCAGCTGTCCCGGGTCGACCGGTATCTGCTGGAACTTGACCTGCAGCTGGCCCAGCTCGATCAGCGAGTAGGAGTAGGGCATCTCCAGCTCGGAGCTGGAGGCCGGCTGGTGGATCACCACCGCCGTGGTCGAGTCCGCTCCGGCCGCCACCGAGTGGATCTCGCGCTCCAGCATCGCGTGATCGACCTCCCAGCCCCCCTCTCCGCCGCGGCGCATCGCTGTCAGCACGCGGCGGTCGTCCACCTCGCCGGCCACGGTGGTGTGCAGCAGCACGGTCTGCCCGTCGGGAGTGATCGTCGCCGAGCCGCAGATCGTCTCGCCCAGCTCCACGTAGGTGAACGGATCCTCGGAAGGGGAGGCGGGCAGCGGCAGATCGAACAGCGCCACCTCGCCCAGCGACCGGATCACCAACACGCCGAACGAGCCGTCCTCGGCCAGATCTAGATCCGTGGGCGGCGCTTCGAGCTCGTAGCTGCGCGGAGCGCCGCTGCCGTCCAGCGGGGCGGCCATTACGATTTCGGAGCCCTCCTGGCGGGCGACGGCGAAGTCGCCGTTGGGATCGATCGCGATCTCCACCGAGTCCGCGTCGACCTCGACCGGGTCGAAAAGAGTCACCATCGGCGGCAGCCCGGTATCACCGAGGTTCTCGAGGTCGATGACATTGATCCCCTCCTCGGTGATGACGAAGGCGCGCGTGGCGACATCGTTGTAGACCACGCGGCTGGGGTGCATCCCCACGGTCAGGTGATGCGCCGACTCGTAGCCCTCGAGGGTGTGCATGACCGTGATCTCCTGGTCGGTGCCCGGCGGGCCGCTCTCCTCGGCGAAGATCGGATCGAAAAAGGCCGTCACGTAACGACCGTCATCGGAGGCCGACAAGGCGTTGGTGTCGGGCCGGGTATCCAGGTCCACGGTCGAGATCTGACCTGGCTGGTCGACTCGCAGCACCGTGGCGTCGTCCGAGTCCACGTTGATCACGGCCGCGGCGTTCTCGTCGGCCAGGGGCAGCAGGTGGGTGGGATGGCTGCCCACCTCGGCGACGTCGATCACCAGCGACTCGGAATCGACGACCACCACAGAATCGTGGGTCTCGTCCGCGATGAAGACGTAGCGGCCCGAGCCCTGCGGGATGCGGTAGTCCACCTGCTCCTCCTCCTCGGGAACGTCGGAGTCGGCGTCGGAATCCGCGTCGGCGTCGGCGTCCATGTCGGCGTCCGCGTCCCCGGCGGAGTCGTCCCATCCGCCCCCGGAGTCGTCGCCCGAGAGCATCCCGGAGTCTCCGCAGGCCGCGAGCGTCGAGACCAGAGCCGCGAGAAACACGATTTCGAGCGCGCGTTTCATCTGTTTCCTCCTGTCGGCCGCCGTAGTGTTTCGCTGCACGGGCGACCTGGCTTTTGATCGAGTCGTATTGGTCGCTGCAACCGCGATGCCAACCCCCAAAGATGCACGAATGAGGACCTGTGAGCCCGGTATCCGGGAAAGATAGCGCGGCGCGGCCCCGGTCACAACTGTGCCAAAAAAACTCTCGATTACTGGCACGAACCGCTCACTCGGATCGAGATGTCGCGGTCGACTCCGGCCGCGGCGTTGGCGCGCGCGCCGTTATCGCGGTCAGGCGCGGAACGAAGGCGCTGCGGCGCTCGGCCGCTCTCCCCAATAATCGTGATATGAAAAGACCCAGCAACAGGCCGGCCAGGCAGCCGATCACCGCGGCCGGGTCAGCGGGCCAGCCCATCGAATCGGCCGCGGCCCAGCCAGCGGCGGCCCCGCCGATCAGCCCCAGCGCTGGTAGAAGGTAGAGCACGGCCGAGGCCTGAACCACCGCGCTCTCGGGCAGGCTGAGGCGCACCCGGTCGCCGCTCTCGGCGCCGATCGGGTTCTCCACGGTCAGCTCCACGTCGCGGGACTGTCCGCCCAGCGTCTTGCAGGCTCCGCGGGCCGCGCAGGAGTGGCAGGCCTCGCTGCGAGCCACGGTGACCCGCACCCGCCCGCCGGGAAGGACGCCTGTCACCATCGCCTCGCTGTGGCACTCCATGCTCACGGCATTCTTTATGAACTCCTCGGGCCTCGCCGGCAAGTTCGACCTGTCGCCCGCGAAGCCGAAAACCGGTAGAATCAACGGAAAGAAGGAGTGCGAAGATGAAGCGATTCTGCTCGTTGATCGCCGCGGCCGTCTTCTGGGGCTGCGGCGCCCCGCCAGCCCCGGAGCCGAGCTCGCCTCCCGAGCCGGGTTCAGCGGTGACGCCGGCGGCAGTCGTCGACACGGTCGAGCCGGAGGAGGCTCGGGCGGCCGAACGGATCCATCCCTGCCTGCGCGAGATCGACGAGCCCGGCGACGTCTTCCCGCACTGGGAGCTGTTGCGCTCACTGCCCGAAGAGGAGCTGCGGAGCAGTTGCGACCTCGACCTGCTGGTCCGGATGGCGCGCTGGAACGGACCCCCGCTCGACCTGGTGCGGCCGCTCGTGGACGAGGCGCGCGAGGATCGGGAGGCTTTTCGCGAGTGGGTCTCGGCGCGGGTCGAGTCCGCTCCGGCCGCGGCGGCGCGCGCGGTCGCGGCCGATGTGGTCGCGGCCTGGGAGGTGGGAGAAGACCCCGCGGCGGTGTTGCCGGCGGTCGCTAGCTGGGAGGAGGTGCTGCCGGACGAGCCGCGCGCGCCCCTGGCCGTGGCGCTGTCCGAGGCGAAAGAGCTGCCGCCGCTGCTGGAGCGCGTCAACGAAGTCCACCGCCTGCGCTGCCTGCTGGAGATCAACCCGCTGGGCTTCGCCGTCGACTGCGATCCGATCCACCCCTCGGGCCGGCGGATCAGCCTGGCCTGGCGCGCCGTGACGCGCGACGGTGTCCTCGAGCGGCTCGAGGTGACCCGCTGCGAGGGCAAGAGCTGTCGCAAGCTGCGCCGCACCGCCTCCAAGCTGGTCGAGCGGATCAACTCGCTGGTCGAGGAGGTGGGCGCGCTGGAGGTGGACGTCTATCGCGCCCAGCTCCGCGACTGGCTGGCGCTGCCCCCCTTCCGCTCGAGCGAGGTCTCGTAGAAGCTTCAGAAGAAGGGCGTTTGCAGATCCTGCTCGCCGGTGATCGAGCAGGTTCCGCCGCCGGCGGCGGGATCCGGGACCCACTCCACCGAGAAATCGATTCCCAGCGGGGCGAGGCACTCCGCGGCCGCCTCGCACTGGGGCTCGATCGGCGCGGAGAACTCGTAGCTGGTGTAGGTGTCGGTCTCGACGCAGGAGTAGGCGCCCGCGTTCCAGGCGCATTCGAGCGCGTCGCGCAGCTGACCGCCCCGGATCCGCTGCTCGTAGACGGTCTCCTGCTCCAGCGCGTCCCAGCTGGTGACGTAGGCGCCGTCCGAGGAGTACCAGGCGCAGATCAACGTGCACTCCTTGATCGCCGCGGAGAAGGCGGCGTCCTCCTCGGGACCGCCCGCGGGGAGCCACTCGCACGAGAGCCTGTCCTCGCACCAGTCCTTGCAGACCTCGGGCGCGGCGGCGCGGACGTCCTCGATCGCGTCTCGCAGCTCGGCCTCGCAGCCGAGCGCGACGAGCGCCGCCAACAAAATCCCCACTCTCCGGGCGAATCCTCGTCTCATCTCATCTCCCCTTTCCTCCACCTCTGTCGCCGGGCAGCGGCGGTGGGACGATCGATCTCTGGGCGGCCCGTTGCACAAAGTCCCGGAGCCGCTCGCGCCCAACGGCTTCCATCTCGGAGAACTGCACGCCGAACCCCCTCTTTTGCGGCGGCGCGTCCTCGACCATGCGCACGATGCGACCGGAGACCCGGATGTTGTCCAGCCGCTCGAAATCGAACAGGTCCGCCTCCAGAGTCTGGCCCACGCGGAACGCGGGCAGCGACAGCAGGCTCTCGCTGGCGACGAACATGCCGGTGAGGCTGATGTTGCGCACGTCGAGAATGTAGTTCACCTTGCCTCGCCTGACCCGGATCTGGGCGAAGATCTCGTACCGAGGGCTGGCTCTTCTCTCGACGAGCATCCGATTTTTCAGCTCCACCGCCGCGTGACCGTCTCGCTTGCCGGGGCGGCCTCCCGACAAGAGCTTCTACATCGAGACCGCGCTCAGTGGTAGGTTCCCGGCGGGGTTTCGGGCTCCGGGGTCGAGACCTCGCCGAAGCGCTTTTCGTAGCGCCGCATCAGTTCCTGGAGACCGAGCAGCATCCGCTTGGCCGTCTTGGGATTGGTCAGCACGCGCGAGACGACGTGTCCCTGCGGGCGTTGCGGCTCCACGTACACGAAATCGAAAACGAACTCCGTGTCGTTGTTGTGGATCACGGCGAGGTTCGAGTACGTCCCCCGCACCACGTCGTCGCCGGCTCTGATCTTGAGCCGCATCTTGCCCTGCGGTTTTCCCGCCGCGCCGTCTCCGTTCTCTCGATCCATCGCCCTCTCCTTTGTGATGCAGCTCCGATCACTCGTCGCCGTTTTCCAGGTCCTCGGTCATGTCCGGGATGCCGGCCTCGCGCTTCTTCTGGAAGGCGCGCTTGACCGTCGCGGCCACGCCGCCGAGGCGTTCTTTTTTCTCCGGAGAGCTCTCCCCCTGGCTCATCAGCTCCCTGATCGTGCGGCTTACCTTGTCGCCGGCCTTGGACTGGATGCGCCGGAAGATCTTGCGCGCCACCTCGAGCCGCTTCCTGCCGCCCTCCACGTCGCCGCGCTCGAGCAGCCGGTTGCCCCAGGCGTGCTGCGTGCGGGCCACCTCGAAATCGTTGCCGATCTTTTCGAAGATCGCCAGCGCGGCGGAAAAGCGCTCCACGGCCGGGTCCTCCTTGTCGCCGGCCTGCGAGGTGTCCCACATCGTCGAGGCGGCCAGCTCTCCCAGCCCGCGCAGCGCCAGACCCTCCAGCTCCTTGCCGCCGACATCGCGCGAGAGCATCAGTGATCGTTCCAGCTGCAGCCGGGCGTTCTCGTAGTCTCCCATCTTGTGCGAGAGGATCCCGATGTTGCGCGAGACCTCTGCGTGCAGGAGGCGATCGTCGAGCGTGGTGACCACCTCCTCGCAGGCCTTGAAGTGCTGCATCGACTGCTCGAGCTGCCCCTGGTCGCGGCAGGCTTCTCCCAGGTTGTTGTTGACGATCGCCAGCATGCGCCGATCGCCGACCTCCTCGGCCAGCGACTGGGCCGCCTCCCAGCGCGCGATCGCCTTCTCCAGGTCGCCGCGGTTGAACAGCACGATCGCCAGCGCCGAGAGCGTCTGGGCCATCCCGCCCTTGTCCGTGGCCTCGCGCCGGATCTCGAGCGCCTCCTCCAGGTAGCGCTCCGCCTGCGAGTAGGAGGCGCGGGCCGACTCGATGTGTCCCAGCGTGTGCAGGCAGACCGCGATCGACGGCTTGTTGTCCAGCTTGCGCTGCAGCTCCAGGGCCTGGGTGACCAGCTTGAAGGCGCGATCGTAGGATCCCTGCCGCCGCGCCAGCTCGCCCATGTCTCCCAGGCAGGCGGCGACGCCCTTCTCGTCTCCGGCGGCGCGGAACAGCGACATCGCTCTTTCGAGGAAAGCGCGCGCCGCGGCGGAGTCTCCGCGGGCCCGGTAGAGCCGCCCGATCTTGTTCAGCGCCGCGCCGGCCTTGCCGCGGTGGCCCAGGATCCAGGCGTGGCGCAGCATCTCGGTCAGGTACAGCTCGGCGGCCTCGTACTGCCCCAGCAGCTCCTGGATCGAGCCCAGGTCGTGCAGCGCGTCCACGATCAGGATCCGGTCCTGCTGCTCGTCGAACAGCTCCAGCGCCTCGAGGTAGAGCTTGATCGCCTTCTGGTTGAGATAGCGGGTCCGCGCGTGGTTGGCCGCGCTGTGGAAGGCGCGGGCGGCCCGCTCGTGGTTGCCGGCCTGCTTCCAGTGCTCGGCCTCCTCCTCGGCGAAAGGCGCGCGGCCGTCCTCCAGCCGCGCCACGCTCAGCAGCCATTGCGCGGCCAGGGAGTGCGCGGCCACCAGTTCCTCTTCGTCCATCTCGTCGAGCACCATCTCCCGCACCCCGGAGCGGGCGAAGGCATACTTGATGCATCCCGAAATGTCCCGCTCCTCGAGCTGCACCACGAACTGCCTTCCCACCAGACGCTCCAGCGAGGCCGAGACCGCGAAACCGTCGGAGTCGTCGGCCCAGATCTGGGCCGCGCCGATCTCCTCCTTGAGCCTGGTGCGGCTGCGGCCGAGCGCCACCACCGCCTCGTCCCAGAAGACCTCTCCGATCACCGCGGCGTGCCCGAGCACGATCCGGTCCCGCGCGTCGAGGCGCTCCAGCCGGGCGCGCAGCGCGTCGAGCAGGTTGACCGGCATGTCGGTCATCGTCAGCTTGCTCGGATCCGCGGTCCAGGGATCGGTGGAGGTGTCGATCACGCCGGATTCCTGCAGCAGGGCGCACAGCTCGCGCAGGGAGCCCGCGTTGCCCGAGGCCCGATCGACCGCGGCCTCCACCAGCTCCTCGGGGGGATCGGGCAGGCGGGGCAAAAAGGCGCCGAACAGGCGCCGCATCACCTCGTCGTCGAGCGGCTCGAGCTGCAGCCTGACCACTCCGGGCTTGTCGGTGATCTCGTTGATCTCGGGACGGCCGCCGACCACGATCACGACCGGCACGTCTCCCAGCCCCTCGAGCACATCGATCAGGAACCTGCGCGATTCGGCCGACGCCTTGTGCAGGTCGTCGATCACCAGCGCCATCGGATCGTCGTCGGCGTCGGCCTGCACGAAGCGCACGATCGCCTCCTTGATCCGCCGCTGCAACATCTCCTGGTCCGACTCCAGGGCCCGCAGCACAGGACTGTTGGGGAACGGCGTACCGCCCACGTGTCCCAGCAGGTGGGCCGTCTCGGTCACCAGCGCCGCTGAGCTGGCGCCCAGCACGCGTCCCACCTGGTTGGTGAACTTGAGGCGGGAGGCCATCGGATCTTCCTCCTCGGTGGTCTCGAACCGCTCGCAGAGGATGTGCCGCAAGGGGCCGTAGACCTCCTCGTCGCCCAGACAGCGCACGTGGAAGATGCGGTACAGCGGCAGCCTGCCCGTCAGCCGCTCGCCGAACGACTCCAGCAGCGTGCTGACCCCCATCCCCGGCTCGCCGGTGACGATCGCGCCGCCGACCCGGCCGCGCTCCAGCGCCAGGTCGAAACAGTCCTCGAGAACCTGCAGCTCGGCGCGGCGGCTCATGATCCAGGGGTTGGCCGATCCGCCTCCCGCGGCGTCCTCCTCCTCGCCGCTCATCGAGCGCAGCGGCGCACCGCAGACGGCGCAGGCCGTCAGGTCGGAGGGATTGGTCGCCCCGCAGGCGAGACACGGGATCACCGACTGCCGATCGTCCGCCTCGCCGGCGCAGACGTTGCACAGCACCTCTCCTTTTGGGATCGGTACGCCGCAGCGCGCGCAGGTGTTGACCTCTCTGTCGCTCACAGCATTCTCCTCGTCGTTATTCGATGCACCACATACCCTGGTAACCGTAATCTGGATCGTACTCGGCGCCGCAGTGCGATCCAGGGTGGATCTCCTCGCAGACGAAGGGCTGGGACAGCACTCCGTCCTCGCAGTAGTAGACGGTGCTCAGATCAGGGCTGCAGCAGCCCTCGTACTGCTCGTCGGGGGTGTCGCCCAGCTGCTCGCAGTCGGTCGGCGGGTACGGGTCGCAGACGATCGTGTCGTCCGGGTACGTGTCGCTGTCGCTGTCGGCATCGGCGTCGGCATCGGCATCGGCGTCGGCATCGGAATCGGCATCGGCGTCGCTGTCGGCATCGGTGTCGGCATCGGTGTCGGCATCGGTGTCGGCATCGGTGTCGGCATCCGCGTCCCCGCTTCCCGAGTCGTCTCCCTCGTCGTCGCAGCCGCACGCCGAGCCGGCGACGAGCAGCGCCGCCAACCACAAAGCGCGCGAAACCGCGCGCATCGGTAGCACCTCTGGCATGGCTTCTCCTTTCGCGGATCCACAATCATATCACACTAGTGCCTCGTCAACCCGACGATTTCGGGTACGGGGCGAGAGATCATCGGCGAGGCCAAGGAACGACGACGAAGGACTGGCGGTGCCAATTCGAGGAGGAGTGACGCAGGGATCGTCGATGAGGGCCGGCCCGACCCGGCATTGTGGGGTTGACGAGGCACTAGGAGAGCTGGTCGATGGTGCGTTCGGCGGAGCGGCGATCGCTGACGTTGTGCACGCGAAGCTCGGGATCGGGGAGGTTGAGCCTGACCAGACCGCGCAGCACGCGTCCCGGGCCGATCTCCACGAAGTCGCCGACGCCCAGCTCGGCCATCCGCCGCATCGCCAGGTCCCAGCGAATCGGAGATGTCAGCTGGGCGGCCAGCTTCTCGCGCACGGCGCCCGCGTCCTCGGTCGGCTCGCCGTCGCGATTGCAGACGATCGGCACCTCGGAGCGCGGCGCCAGGGGCGTCTTTGCCAGCGCGGCGGCGAACCCCTGGCGGGCCGGCTCCATCTGCTCGGAGTGCCAGGCGCCGGAGACCCGCAGCGGCGTGATCTTCGCCTCGCTTCCGGCGCGGAGCGTGGCCGCGACCTCGGCGACGAGATCCGGATCTCCCGAGATCGTGGTCTGGGTCGGCGCGTTGACCGCGGCCAGCGAGACGATACCCCGCCAGGATAGCGCAGCCACGGCCCTCTCGACCAGCTCGCTCGGCGGGCCGGTGACCGCGATCATCGCCCCGCTGCTTCGCTGCGCGGCCTCGTGCATCAGCTGCCCGCGCCGCGCCGCCAGCCGCAGCGCGTCCTCGGGGGCGGCGAGGCCGCAGGCGGCCAGCGCCGGGATCTCCCCCAGCGAGTGGCCGGCCGCCACGTCGGGGCGAACACCGGCCCTTTCCAGCAGGCTCCACAGCGCCAGGCCGACGGCGCTGAGCAGCGGCTGCAGCAGGCGGGTTTCGGCCAGCCGCCCCGGCGGACCGCGCCGGCAGAGGCGGGCCGCGTCTTCGCCGGTAAGCTCGGAGGCCAGCGCGATCAGCTCGTCGGCGCCCGGCTCGCGGCCGATCAGATCGCGGCCCATCCCCACTTCTTGTGCGCCCTGTCCGGGAAATAGAAAGGCTATCATCAGGCCACCGTGGAGGTCATGCCGCCGTCGACCACGATCGCCTGGCCGACCAGGTAGCTGGCCGCCTCGGAGGCGAGAAACGCCACCACGGAGGCCACCTCCTCGCTGCGCGCGAAGCGACCCAGCAGAATCCGCTCCAGGCTCTCGCGCTTGATCCGGCGCGGCATCTTGGCGGTCATCTCGGTCTCGACGAAGCCGGGCAGGACCGAGTTGACGCGGATCCCCCTCGGCGCCAGTTCGGCGGCGAGCGCCCGGGTCATCGCCACCAGCCCTCCCTTGGAGGCGCAGTAGTTGAGCTGGCCGGCCACGCCGAACAGGGCGGCGACCGACGCCACGGTCACGATCGCACCGCTACGGCGCGTCAACATCGGACGGCAGGCGGCCTTGGCGAAGCGGAACGCCCCGGTCAGGTTGGTGTCCACCACCGCTGAGAAGTCGTCCTCGCTCATCAGCATCAGGTACTGGTCGCGGGTGATCCCGGCGTTGCAGACCAGCACGTCCAGTTGCCCGCGCTCGGCGACGAGGTGCTCTACGCTCTCCTCGACCGCGGCGGAGTCCCTCGAGTCGCAGCGCAACCCGCGCGCCCCGGTCTCGCGCTCCACCTCGGCGGCCGCCTCCTCGCCGCGCGTCCAGGTGAAGGAGACGTCGGCTCCGCGCGCGGCCAGCTCGGCGGTCACCGCGCGCCCGATTCCCCGGCTGCCGCCTGTCACCAGCGCGATCTTGTCGTCGAATTCGCTCATCGGATCCCCTCGGCCCGTCCTTTTCCGGACGGCTGCTCGCTCTTCCAGACCAGCAGGTGCCCTCCGCCCACCGCGACGAACCGGTTTCCGGCGTCCGCCGCGGCCACCAGCCATTCCGCGTCGGCGCCTCCGGCGTCGAGCTCGCGCAGCAGCTCTCCGTCGCGACCGAGCTCGAGCACGAAACCGCCCGACGCGCAAGCCAGAGTCCCCCGTTCGGGCAGCCAGTGCAACCTCCCCCGGCAGCGCTCTCCGACCGGACCGCCCAAAGGCTCGAGCTGGCGCTCGCCGCGCGACAGATCGACCGCCAGCAGCCCCAGCCGCTCGTGGGCCGCGAACAGGCGGCCTCCCTCTCCGTCGAGCGCCAGGTCCGCCAGCTCGTAGGGCGCGGCCTCGATCTCGGTCAGAACGCGCCGGCGGTGGGTCTCCCAGACGCGGATCACCGCGTGTCGCTCGGCGTACTCGAGGGTGGCCAGCCTGCTTCCGTCGCCGCTGGCCGCGACCCGATCCACCGGACCGCGCCCGCGCCGCGGCGGCAGGCGCCACTCGATCGTGCCGTCCGACAGGTGCCAGAGCGTCAGCTCGCCCCGCTCGCCGCCCACGGCCAGCAGCCGTCCGGGAGGCACGGCCCGCGCCGCTCGTCCCGACGACGGTATCTCCAGGTGGCATCCCCCGCCGCGCGCCTCGAAGCGGTGGGCCCGACCGGTCGCGGTCAGCCCGACCACCCAGCGTCCGTCCGCCGAGAAGGACACCTCGACCGCGCCCCCCGAGCCCGGGGGGAACAGCGACTGCCAGCGCAGCGAGGGCACTCCGGCGACGTCGTACACCTCCATTCTGGGGCGCAGGCCTCCGGTCGCGATCGCAACGAGGCCGCCGTCCGGAGAGAGGGCCACCGCTCGCACCTCGCGGCTGATCCCCGCCAGGTCGCAGTCCGGGCGTCCGGAGCTCGGGTCTCGGCGGCAGATCGCGGCTGGACGATTCCGCCGCCAGGAGAGCAGCCGCCGCCCGTCGTCCGCGGCCAGCACCTCGACCGCCACCGGGCGCGCCTCGAAGCGCGGCTCGGGATCGAAGCGCTGCCCCAGCGGCTCGAGAATCCAGCGCACGGCGAAGCCGGAGTCCAGCACCGTGTCGTCGATTGCGGGGGAGGACGGCTCCAGGCGCAGCGGGTCGCCGACGACCCGCAGCTCGAGCCCGGCCACGGCCGGCCAGCTGACGCGCGAGGGGTGGGCCTCGGCGAACGGCTCGGTCGATCCGAGGCTGGCGTCGAGGCAGAACAGCGCCGCGTCGCCTTCCACCGCGTGGGAGAACCGCCGTTTGGGAAACTCGCCGGGCGCCAGCAGCGCCTCGAGCACAGCCTCGCCGGGCTGGCCGTCCTCGGCGGCGAGGGGCAGCACCTCGCCGTCCGCCGCCGCGAAGTCCGCGGCGGCCAGGGCCGAGAAGGCGATCGCGATCAGCCGAACCGACGCTCTCATCTCACCTCGATCCGGTCGGGGCCGTCAGCTCTCCCGACCGAGCGAGTCGAAATGAAAACGATAATGGATCTCGTCCTCGGAAGCTTCCAGTTTTTCGTAGCGCAGATTCTCGGCCCCGAGCAGATCCAGGCACTCTCGCACGTAGTCCATGACACGGCTTCATCACCGCCTTCAGGCCTCCCGAGTCGCGAGGTCGAACGGGTCGACCGCCAGCACTCCCGCGTAGCTGTGGTCGGGGTTCAGATCCTCGGTCAGGAGCTCATCGCAGGCCGCGGAGCGGGCGGCGGAGACGATCAGGGCGTCCCAAAAGGAGATCTGTTCCAGCACGTACACGTCGATCGCCCGGTCGATGATCTCTTTGCTCACCTGGACCAGCTCGAATCCTCCGAAAGCCGAGAGCGTGCTCTTGGCGGCGAGCGGATCGACGCCGAGCTTGCGGGTCACGGTCACGAAGTACTCCTGGAGCACCTGGGTCGAGATCACCGCGCTGCGCTCGGCCAGACCGGCCCGGATCAGCGCTCTGGCTCGATCCCGCTTGCCGGGCCGGGCGCGGTCCGCCGCGTAGACGAGGACATTCGTGTCGAAAAAGGTCTTTTTCACCGCTGGTGAATATCCTCCCGGCTCCAGTTGCGGCCCCTGGAGTCGCCTCGGGCCGCGTCCATCCGCGAAAACAGCTCGTCGGCCTCGCGAGCGCCGTCTGCCGCGACGTGCTGGCTGAGCAGCTCCCGGATCATGGCGTTGAGCGAGGTGCCGCGCCGCCGGGCGTAGTCCCTGCCCAGGGCCAGCAATTTTTCGTCGATGGACAAAGTAACGTTGGGCATGGCCGTCATCTCCAGTCTTTACACATAATAAGTGGACACATTCTACGTGTCAATTGGCAATCGGAGCCTTTCTTGTCAAAACTTCATATCGTCGGCGCCTCGCCCGGGGTGGAGCCGGTCTCCGGGTCTTCGTGCCAGGCCAGCGGGTCGCTGTCCGGCGCCTCGGCGGTCACGCGTTGCCGGGAGACGCCCTCGCTCGGCGAGCCTCCGCCTCCCGGGTAGGCGCTGACCAGCAGGCCGTCGGCGTCGTACAGCTCCACCGACTCGGCCTCGCTGTTCTTCAGCCCGTTGGAGCCGATCGACGAATCCAGGCGGATGATCTGCGCGGCCGGGTCTGGCTGGGGATCGTCCGGGCACTGGCTGTCGTAGTCGGGATCCACCAGCAGCGCGACGCCGCCGGGCGGCAGCGCGACGCCCGCGGGAATCTCGTCGCCGTCGGCGTCGCCGTTGTCGTCGATCATCCAGCCGCCGATATCCAGCTGCTGGTCTCCCAGGTTGACCAGCTCGACGAACTCCTGGTCCGGCTCGGGGCCCTGCGGGTCGGCCAGCACCTCGGTCAGCGCGACCGGGATGCCGCCGGCGGTCGTCGCGGTGACGGTCGTGCCGGCCGGGTTGTCGTTGATGTCGGCCGCGGTGATCGATATCTCGATCTCTTCGCCGGGGGTAGCGGCCAGCACGACGACGTGGTGCTGCTCGCTCCAGTCGTCGGAGATCACGGCAGCGGCGGCTTCCCCGGCATCGACCTCCAGCACGGCCGGCTCGTCGGTCTCGAATCTCAGCGCGACCGCCAGGGCACCCTCGCTGACGCAGACGTCGCCGTCCGGCCGTTCCCCGGGCGAGCAGCCCGGCGCCGATATCAGCGGCGGCTGGTCGTCGTCCGCGTCCGTGGCCGGCGGCCCGTCAGCGTCGGAGTCAGCGTCAGCGTCGGAGTCGGAGTCGGAGTCGGAGTCGCCGTCCGCGTCTGCGTCTCCGCCCTGGGCCGCGGGGTCGGCCCCGGAGTCGGGAGGGTTCAGGTCGTCGAGCAGGTCGAGGTCCATGCAGGCGACCGCGAGCGTCGCGATCGCCACCCAGATGATTCTTTTTGCGCGTTCCATGCAGATGATATCGGACGATCGGGGCCGGGAGTTGCAAAAAAGTTCACCTGGGTTGCGAATCGGCCCTCGCGGGTCGGACTCCGAGCGGCGCGGGATCGCCGCTGGGCTTCTGCGATCCCAGGTACGGCATGCCGTCCTCGCGGTCGCGGCGCACCGCGATCACCTCGCGCGTGTCCAGATCGGCGGTCTCCTCGGCGACCACGGTCACCAGGTTGAAGCCCGGCTCCAGCGGGACCTCGGTGGAGAACCGGATCGCGGCCGGGGTCCCGTCCGCGGGATTGTGCTGGAAATAGACCTTGTCGTCTTTGACGAAGATGTAGATGTCCCGCACCCTCGATTCGTCCTTTGCTCGGCCGGAGATCTCGACCGAGGCGCCGCTGACCACGCGCGGCACCGGATCCAGCTCGAGCGAGGGCGAGGAGTTGATCGCAGGCTCGACCGGCTCGGCAACCGGCTCCTGCGAGGAGGGCTCGACCGCGGAGGCGGACACCCAGCCGGGACGTCCCTCGCCGATCTCGATCCGGTAGTGGCTGTCGGTGCGGGCCGTCGCGGCGACCGCCAGCCCGTCCTTCAGCTCGCCGATCGCCGGCGCCGAATCGGCGGGGTACTCCCGCACGACGACCGGTCGCTCGCGAGCTGCGACGACCGCGGAGACGGGGCGCGTCTCCAGCGGCGCTGCGATCGGCAGCTCCAGCTTCTCGGCGGTGTAGACCTTGAGCTCCACGTCCATCACGGCCAGCTCGAAGCGCGCCGACTCCTCGGAGAAACCGGGCTTGACCTCGAACTCGAAAGAGGCCAGCCGGCGCTCGCCCGGAGGCAGCTCCTCCAGCTCCTCGCGGCCCCGGATCAGGAAGACCTTCTTGCCGGAGAGGCTGCGCAGCGTGGCGTAGGTGTCCAGTGAAGCGCCCTGTCCGGCGTTCTCGATGTCGACCAGCAGCTCGACCCGCTCGCCGACCTGGAGGCGCCCGTCGCCGTTGCCGCCCTCCGCGTCGACCATCTGGACTCCGTAGGCGAAGCGCGGCTCGGGCAGCGCCTCGACCTCGAAGCGCAGCGCCGCCGGTTCCGGGGCGCGACCGCGCGGCTCCTCGAAGGAGACCAGCACGTCGTCCACCCGCGACAACTCGCCTTTTGGAATCTTGAAATCCAGGGTCCGCTCGACGGTCTCGCCCGGCTCGATCCGACCGAAGGCCAGCTCCCGGTCATCGAGGGCGCGCATGTCGGACCTGGTCGTGGCGTGCATCCGGTAGAGCGTGCCGGGGCCGTCGTTGCGCACGCGGACGGCCAGGGCGCCCTCCTGGCCGGCGACGAGGCCGCCGCCGTCGGAGAGGCTCAGGCCGACCTCGAGCTCCGCGGAAGAGTCGTCCGGACCGATCCGCCAGTCGACACCCAGCTTGCGCAGCGCGGCGGTGATCTTGTCCTCTTCCCTTGCCGCCCGCCGCTCCAGCACCGGCTTCAGCCGCGAGACGTCGACCTCGCGCTCGCCGTCGTCCGACAGCTCGACCGCCAGGTCGCGCGCCAGCCGCACCTCCCAGTCCGGCTCGAAGTCCCGCTCCTCCTCGCGCGGGGGCAGTCCTGCGTCGCGGCGGTTTGCGCGCCGCTCCGATTCTTCGGGCGGGGTCCACAGGTAGCGCAGGGTCTCGTCCGGGACGCCGCCCTTGCCCGCCGCGCTGCTCCGCTCCTCGAAGTGACCCTCGAGATCGATTTCCCGGTAGCCGAGATCGATTTTCAAATCGAGCACCTTCTCGTCCGCCCGCACCGGGTAGAGGCCGACGTCCGGCACCACGCCGACCGATTGGATCGAGACGTCTCCCGGCGTCAGGTACTGCGCCGCGGTCAGCTTCAGCGCCGATCCGTCGCGGTAGTCGTAGAGCACCTGCACCGAGCCCTTGCCGAAGGTGCGCTGGCCGACCAGCAGCCCGCGCCGGTGATTCTGGAGTGCGCCGGCCACGATCTCCGAGGCGCTGGCGCTGCCCGAGTTGATGAGCACGACCAGCGGGTAGGAGGGCTCGTCGTCCCCGTCGCTGGCGCGGCTGACGTCCCGCTGGGCCGGGCCCTGGCCCGCGGTGGTGACGATCACCCCCTTTTCCAGGAAGAGATCGGCGACCTCGATCGCCGCGGCCAGCAGCCCGCCCGGGTTGTTGCGCAGATCGAGCACCAGCCCGCGGATGCCGTCCCGTTCCATCTCGTCGAGCTGCTCGCGCAGGTTTTCGGCGGTGTTGCCCTGGAAGTCCTTGACCCGCACGTAGCCGATCCCGCGCTCCAGGCGGTGCGACTCCACGCTCTCGACCTCGATGATGTCGCGCACGATCTCGAACTCGCGGGGCTCGTCCCACTCCTTGCGCAAAATGTGCACGCCGACCGTGGTCCCCGGCTCCCCGCGCAGCAGGTTGACCGCGTCGTTGAGCGACATGCTGACCGTCGAGAATTCGCCGATCTTGACGATCCGGTCTCCGGCCTGCAGCCCGGCGACGTCGGCTGGCGTTCCGTCGATGGGAGAGATGATCGTCAGCGCTCCGTCGCGGATCGAGATCACGATCCCCAGACCGCCGAACTCGCCCTGCGTCTTGTCCTTCATGTCGCGGTAGACGTCCGGGGTGAGCAGCGCGGTGTGCGGATCCAGGATCTGGAGCATTCCGTTGATCGCGCCGTACTCGACGTCCTGGAAGTCGATGTCCCGCTCGGAGATGCCGCTGCGCACGAAATCCAGCACCTCGCGCGCCCGCTGCAGGAGGATCCAGGGGGTCTCGACGTCGGCCAGGTCGAAGCTGCGCTTTTCGGAGCCGAGGCGGACCACCAGCCGATCGCCCTCGAGCCGCAGCAGCACTTCGGCCACCTGCTTCTCCACGGCGCGCATCCCCTCGATCAACATCCGGCGGGAATCGATCCGGGCCGGATCGATGTAGCTTTTCTGTACGAGGTTGATCGTGCGGTACAGCGCGCGGTAGGTGGTCGAGTCCGGGATCTCCCCGGCGGCGTTCCGCTCGGCCGACGAGCCCTGGGCGTCCGCTTCCAGGTCGAGGCCGCCGTGCCGCTCGGTGAAGAAGGTCAGCCACACCGCCCCGCCGAGCACGGCGATCGCCAAAGCGAGGCCCCAAGCTGTCGTAGACTTCCGGCGCATCGAGCCTGGCAGTATACGGATCGAATCGACCGGAGTCGACTACTCGTCTTCGCCCCGAATCGGGAGGCGCTCCACTTCCAGCTCGATCACCTCGCCGTCCCGCTCCACGGTCACCCGGGCGCGCGTGCCCACCGGCCCGCGCAGCGCGGCCCTGACCTCGTTGTAGGCCGCCGCGGTGACGTCTTCGCCGTCCACGGACAGGACGCGATCGCCGGCCTTCAGGCCGACCTCCTCGCTGGCGGAGCCCGGACGGACCTCGTAGACGACGGTGCTGTTGTCGGAGGGGCGGTAGCGGAAGACCGCGTCGACGCTGCCGGTCCACCTGTCGGCCGAGGCGGAGCAGCCCAGCAGCATCAGGGCCAGCATCGCAACCAGCGCTCGTGATTCCAGCTTCGCCGCAACTCGCATCTCTTTCCTTTCGTTTCGTTTTCCAGCTCGACGGTGCCGACCGGCCATGTTTACATCAGGTTGGCAACGGTGCATACAAGAACGTTGGGCAACGTATATAGTAGAAGAGAGCACCGATCGGGTTTTGCGGACGGATTTGCCCGCGGGTCTGGGGAGCGATTTCCATGGAATACCATATCGTGAGCATGCTGGTCGCGCTGCTGGCCGCGGGTGCCGCGGCCTGCTCCGACGACGACGGAGGTTTTGTCACTGGCGACGGGGGTCCCGACGCCGATGCCGACACTGACGCCGACGCCGACGTGGACGCCGACGCGGACACCGACGCGGACAGCGACACCGATACGGGAGAGGACGAGACTCCGCCCGATCTCCCGCAGGATTGCAGCGAGCTGTCGGTCAACCAGCCGGCCAGCGGCGAGGAGGACGGGCGCTGGCCCGCGCTGGCTCACGGAGATGGGACCACGCTGATGACGTGGGCCTACGACGAGCAGCAGCAGACGCCGGACTGGGATATCCAGGTGGCGGGGTTCGATCCGGGCCAGGAGCCGCCGGTGGGGACCCCGCTGGAGCCGGCCAGCGACACCGTGCTGGCCGAGATGCCGATCATCGCCGCGCGCCAGAGCGACTGGGGGCTGGTCTGGCTCGACGCGCGCTGGGACTCCACATGTCAGGCCGACGCGCCCGACGACTGCCGTCGCGAGCTGGCCTTCCTCGGCGTCGACGCAACCGGGCAGCCGGTCGGAAGCTCCGATCCGGTCCAGCTCACTCTCGACGAGGATGTCAACGGGCGTCCCACGATCGCCGCCACCGAGAGCGGATACCTGCTGGCCTGGACCGACTCGTACGGCTCCTCGGCCACGGTTCGCGCGCTGGCGCTGGATGCGGACGGCAACCCGGGGCAGGTGCGTGATATCAGCGGGGAATACGAAGCCGCGCCGGACCGGCGAGCCTGGGTCGCCTCCCGCGGTCAGAGCGGGATGGTCGCCTGGCTGACCGTCTCGCAAAGGGAGATCGCGGTCAGGAAGATCGGCTCCGACGGCGCTTTGCAGGCGGAGAAGACCCTCGTCGTGGACGGGGACACGCTCTGCCAGCGTCCGCGGCTGTCGGCCGGCGCGGACGGTTACCTGCTGGTCTGGGCCGAGAGGCCCCACGAGGACTTCGAGATTTTCGCGATGCCGCTCGACGCCGACGGAGATCCGGCCGGCGATGCGCGGCGGGTGACGTACACGACCAACGATGTGAGCCACGCGGTTCCGGCCTGGAACGGCTCGGAGTGGGCCGTGGCCTGGCTCAGCATCAAGGCCAACGGCGCCCAGGAGTGCGCCCAGTCCTCGTGCCGGGATCAGGTCTTCGCCACCGTGCTCGACGCCGAGGGCGCGCCCCGCTCCGCCCCGGTGACGCTCTCCGACAACCCCAACACCTGCTCGGAGCTCGAGCTGGCGTGGGACGGATCGGCCTGGACGGCTGTCTGGGAGCTGCGGCGCAACATGCGCCAGCAGGCGTTTTTCGGCAGGTTCGAATGCAACTGAAAAATCTGGAACGATATGGTAGACGTTGACACTCGCGCGATGGGAAGTGTAGCTTGACGCGTTTTTTCGCGGCGACGTAATCACCGGCCCGAGGATCCGGGAAGATGTACAAGCTCGTCATTTACGACGATGAAGGCAAGACCACCATCGTCCCGTTGATCAGGGACGAGGTCTCCATTGGTCGCAAGGAGGGCAACACGATCCGGCTCACGGACCGGAACGTCTCCCGTCGTCACGCGCAGCTGAACCGCAAGGGCGAGGATACATTCGAGCTGACGGATCTGGGCAGCCGCAACGGAACCAAGGTCAACGGCGAGCCGGTGGGCAAGGAGCCCCGCCTGGTCAAGCCGGGAGACCAGGTCGCGATCGGCGACTACAACCTCTCGGTGCGGACCGACGTTTCGGCCGGAATCCCGATGGGACGGCAGATGGACCCGGGCGAGAGCGCCGGGATGGGCAAGGTCACCCCCCACGCGCGGCTGGTGATGCTCAGCGATCCGGAACCTGGGCGCGAGTTCGATCTGACGGTCAACCTCTACGTGGTGGGACGGTCCGAAGAGGCGAACATGAGGATCGAAGACGCCTCGATCTCCCGTGCCCACGCGCGCCTGGACGGTGACGAGGGACAGTGGACGATCTCGGATCTGGACAGCATCAACGGCATCTTCGTCAACGGGATGAGGAAGGACGACTACCTGCTCAAGTCCGGAGACGTGATCGAGCTTGGCACCGTCAGGCTACGCTTCGTGGCTCCCGGCGAGCCGTACGAGTACCAGGCCGGAGACGAGCCGCCCGTGCAGAAGAAGTCGGGGGCGGGTCGCAACAAGCTGCTGATCGGGCTGGGAGCACTGGCCGGCGCGGCGGTGATCGCGATCGCGCTGTCCGTCTGGCTGGGAGGCGGCACCGATGCGGCCGGTGTCGACGGCGGCGTGGAGGAGATTCCGGACGAGCTGTCCTTCGCCGAGCTGATCGAGCGGGGCAAGGACAAGATGCAGACCGAGGAGTGGGCGGGCGCCGCTCGTTTTTTCGCGCAGGCGCTGCGCCTCCGGCCCGACGCGCAGGCGGTCAAGGACCTGAAGCGGACCGCGGTCGCGGAGCTGGAGTCGCAATCCGCGCTGGTGGCGGCCCTGGCGGCCGGGGAGAGCAAGAACTGGCGGGAGGCGGTGGAGAATCTGGAGCGCATTCCGCGCTCGAGCTACTACTTCGACGCCCAGCAGCTGAGCGCCATGTCGAAGAAGCTCTGCGAGGAGCTGCTCGTCAAGGCGCGTTTCGTGGCCCGCTCGGGAGATCCGGTCGAGGCGAGAAAAGTGCTCGACGAGATCGACGATATCCCCGAGCCGCCCGGCGATTGCAGCGAGGAGGCCACGGCGCTGCGCGAGAAGCTGGATCGGCGAGGGGGCCAGCCGGGCGGCGGCGGGGGCGCCGCGTCCAGGGGCCGCCCGGCGAATCTGGCGACCAACCCTTTCGAGACGAACCCGTACGACGGCGAGGACAAACCGGACAACCCCTACGCCTCTGACGAAGCGGGCTCGGGAGGTGGAGGCTCGCAGGCGGCCGGCGGACAGGTGCTGGACCGGGAGAAGCCGCCCGGGGCGAGCGGCGGCGGCTCGGCGATCACCTGGAATCCCCTCGACGAGGCGCGCAAGGCGCTCGAGCGCGGGGATACCGCCGCCGCGATCGACATCCTCGAAAAAGGTGGCAACGGCCGCGCCGTGCTGGCCCTGCTGGCCAAGCTCTACCTGCGGCAGGGGAACCGGGCCGGCTTCGAGCGCACGGCCCGCAAGTTCGTGCGGCTCTACCCGGACGACCCGAGATCAGAGGGATTCAAGAAGAAGCTGGGGATGTAGCGCGCGCCCCGTCGTCCCTCGCCGGGAGTCGGATCGAGAAGCGCGTCTCCTCTCCGGGTGTGCTGCTCACGACCACGCTTCCTCCGTGAGCGCGGGCGATGTGGCGTACCAGGCTCAGTCCGATCCCCGATCCCCGCTGCCCGCGCGTCTCCAGGTCGCCGGCCTGGTAGCGGTAGAAGCGCTCGAAGATCCGCTTGAGGTGATGACTCGGAATCCCGGCGCCCCTGTCGTAGACGTCCAGGTGGATCACGCCGTCGCGGCGCGCGATCTCGACCCCGATCACGTCTGTGCCCACGGCGTACTTGACCGCGTTGTCCAGCAGGTTGATCACGGCCAGCGTGATGGCGTGCTCGTCGATCCGGACCGGCGGCAGGCCGTCCTCGGTGGAGACCTCCAGGCGAGCTCCCATCTCGTCGATGCGATGGCGGTAGAGATCGACCGCGCGCTCCACCACGCCGTTGATGTCGCGCAGCTCGAATTCATAGGAGATCTTTCCGCGTTCGATCTTCGAAAAATCCAGAACCTTGTCTATCAGCGCGGTCAGCCGGTCGGTCTCGCGCAGGATGATGCGGTGGTAGCGGTCGGCCTGTCCCTCGTCACGGACCCGCTTCATCTGCAGCAGCTCTCCGAACATGCGGATCAGCGACAGCGGGGTCTTGAGCTCGTGCGAGACGTTGGCGATGAAGTCGCTCTTGAGGCGGTTGAGCCGCCGCTCGCGGACGACCGACATGTAGGCCACGATCAGGCCCAGCACGATTACGGCCAGCGAGAGCGGAATCAGGGCGGCCTGCAGCATGCGTCCCGCCTTGGCCTGCTCGCTGTAGAGCGCGGCCGAGCGCGGTGCCAGCTGCAGGCGCCACTTGTAGAAGGTGGAGGGGAAGCGGCGGGCGACGATGAAGTCCCCGGCCCCGTAGAGGCGGCTGCCGAACACGACCCGGTTGCGCTGGTCGACCACGTTGATCAACCGATCCGATCCCACGTCGCCGAGCAGGCGCTCGAAGAGCCGCTCGGTGACCTCGTCCGTGTCGTAGAGCAGCACCGCCGTGTAGTCGTGTCCCTCGTGGTGCGTGGTCAGCGAGGTGATCAGGCGGTAGGTCCCCTCGATCTCGCGGTGGAGATGCTTGTGCTGGTTGAGCGACTCGTATTCGTCCAGCAGCAGGATCACTTTTTTTTTGAACAGCTCGCGCAGCTCGTCCGCGCGAGCCGGGTCGTCGTCACGGTGGAAGAACGCCGCGATATCGCCGTACTCGTCGACGATCGCCGCGGCCTCGACCAGCCTGGAGACGCGCGAGGTGCTCTGCCAGCGTTCGTCGGTCAGCATGATCTGGCTGGGATCCACCGCGTGGAAGAAGGTGCGATCGGTAGACGAGACGGTTTGCTCGACCCGCTCCACCTTTTCCCTGGCCAGCAGGATCGTGCTTTCAACGATCGATTGCTCGCCCCACTCGCCGAAGCTGAGCGCAGTGCGGAACACGATCCTGCCGAGAAACACGATCGCGACCACCACGAGCGGAAACAGCAAGAAGATGGCGTTACGACCGAGAAAGCGCAACAAGTGTCAGAACTCCCGCTCGGCGCGAAGCCGCCGGGACATCAGATCGGTGACGGCGTCCGCCGGAGCGAGTCGCCCGTCGAGAATCGCGACCACCGCCTCGGCGATCGGCATCTCCACCTCGTGGCGGCGGGCCAGCTCCCGGGCGGAGCGCGAGGTCTCGACTCCCTCGGCGACCATCTTCATAGCGCCCAGGATCTCCTCCAGCTTCTCGCCCCGACCGAGGCGCATCCCCACTTGCAGGTTGCGGCTCAGGTGTCCGGTGCAGGTCAGCACCAGGTCACCCACACCAGCCAACCCGGCCAGCGTCAGCGGGCTGGCTCCGCAGGCGACCGCGAGCCGAGATATCTCTGCCAGCCCGCGGGTGATCAGCGCGGCGCGGGTGTTGTGTCCGAGCCCCATCCCCTCGGCCATCCCCACCGCCAGCGCGATCACGTTCTTCAGCGCGCCGCCGAGCTCCACGCCGACCACGTCGTCGGTGGTGTAGACCCGGAAGGAGCCGGTGGACAGGAGTCGCTGGACGCGCTCCACCAGCTCCTGGCTGCGCGAGGCCGCGACCACAGCCGTCGGGCTGCCCGAGGCCACCTCGACGGCGAAGCTCGGGCCTGAGACGAACGCCAGCCGGCGGTCGCCGTCGCCCGGGACCACGTCGGCCAGCACTTCGGAGATCAGCTTGGCGCTGCCCACCTCCACGCCCTTGGAGGCGCTGACGACCGCCGTCTGGTCCGAAAGCGCCCGGGCCGCGCGTTCCCAGACGCCGCGCAAGAACTGCGAGGGCACCGCGGAGAGCGCGATCGATGCGCCGTCCAGAACGCTGTCGAACGAGGTCGTGGCGCTCAGCGTTTCGGGCAGATCGAAGCCGTCGAGGAAAGTGCGGTTGGTGCGATCGCGCTCGATTTCCTCGGCGATTTCGGGCTCGCGCACCCAGATTCGCACCTCGCGACCGGTTTCGGCCAGCAGCTTGGCCAGCGCGGTTCCCATGCTGCCTCCGCCGATCACGGCGATGCGCTCGTCTACATTTTTCTGGTGGTCCATCGAGCGGGATGATAGGCGATCGCCGAAAGGCTTTTCAAGCCGAGCGCGATTGGCGCCGCTTTTTTCGGGAGGTCCCACCGTGAGCTCGCCGGGCGTTTCCCGCCGCATCGATCCGCGCCGCGCGGCGTTCGTCGCGGTGGGGTTCGCCCTGTCCGCCGCCGGGCTGTGGTACGTCTTCCACGACGTGGATGCCGCCGCGCTGCTGGGCTCGGCCGAGCGCGTGCGGTTCCTGCCGCTTTTGGGATCGCTGGCTTGCTACTGGGCCGGCCTGGTGCTGCTCCGCTCCGTGCTGGTCAGCCACCTGCTCCGCTCGGTGGGCGAGGTCTCGGTGGGGCAGGCCTATCGCTACATCTGCATCGGCTTTCTGGCCAACAACGTGCTGCCGTTTCGCGCCGGCGACGTGGCCCGCTCGGTGGCGATCCACCGGGGCAGCGGGATCCGCTTTCCCTCGGTGGTCGGCAGCCTGGCGGTGGAGCGGGTGCTCGACATGATGATGGTCGCGGCGATCGGGCTGGCCGCGATCCAGGTCGCGCCGCTGCCCGCGGGCATTCGCGTCGCCGCCTTGGTCTCCGGCGGTGCGCTCGTGGCTGCGCTCGGGGTGCTGACGGTTCTCGCCCGCCGCAGCCGCGCCGAGAAGGACGAGATCGGGGGCCGCTGGCGGGCGGGGATCTGGAACCTGTGGGTGCGCTTCTCGGCCGGATTCGGAGCACTGGGAACAGTGCGCGGAATTCTGTTCGCCTTGCTGCTCGCGGTTCTGATCTGGACGCTGGCGCTGGCCACGATGGCGTTCCGCCTCGCGGCGTTCGACCTCGAGCCGAGCCTGCCGGTGGTCCTGGCTTTGCTGGCCAGCCTCGGCTTCGGCGTGGCGGTCCCCTCGGCGCCCGGCTACGTGGGGACCTACCACGCCGCGGCCGCGTTCGCCCTGCAGCTGTTCGGCGTGGAAAGCGGCGTCGCCGCGGCCTACGGCCTCTTCAGCTGGATCGTGGATATCGGCGCCAGCAGCCTGGCCGGCGGGATCTGCCTGCCGATCGAGGGCCTCAGGCTCGCGGAGCTGCGCCGCGGCGCGAGCGCCGGGCCGTCCGGCGAGCGGGGAGGCTGACTACTTGGCATCCGGATCGAACTCTGCCGTGTAGGCGCGTCCCACGTAGTCGAGCGATCCGCTGACCGTTTCGCCAGCGGTGGTGCTCACCTCGCTGAAGGTGATGCTGCCGGATCCATCGAGGAAGATGCCCAGCAGCCAGTCCTCGATCAGCACGCTCGACTCGTAGAGGCCGTCCTGCACCTGGCCGGTGGCGTCCACCTCGCCGACCGCGTAGTCGGCGCTGTCGACGAACAGGACCGCGTCGCGCTGGTAGTCACCGACGAAGGCCGAGAACTGCATCACCCACTGCTCCGTGGTCGAGTTGTAGGCCGCGGTGCACTCGGAAAGCGCGTTGGCATCCTGGTCTCCGACTTGCAGCGCCACGTAGTTGCTCGTCTGGAACTCGTCCACCTTGCAGGTGAAATCGCCCGAGAGCGTGGTCTCCTTGAGGCAGATCGCGTCGCCGCCGAGCACGGTGCAGTGGGGGTATCCGCTGCTGTCGCAGATGCTCTGGTCGAGCAGGCAGTCCAGGTAGCAGTAGCTGGTGATCTCGCCGGTGAACGACTGGGCGCAGATCGCGTCGCCCAGGCACTCGCCGATCGGGTAGCACTGCTCTCCCGGATTCGAGATGTCGGTGTCGGCGTCGGTATCGGTGTCGGTATCCACGTCGGTGTCCGTGTCGCTGTCGGAGTCCGCGTCGGTGTCGCCGTCGGAGTCCGCGTCGGTGTCGCCGTCGGAGTCCGCGTCGGTGTCGCTGTCGGAGTCCGCGTCGGTGTCGCTGTCGGAGTCCGCGTCGGTGTCGCCGTCGGAGTCCGGGTCGGTGTCGCTGTCGGAGTCCGCGTCGGTGTCGCCGTCGGAGTCCGCGTCGGTGTCGCCGTCGCTATCCGCGTCGCCACCCGTTTTCTCGCCGACGTCCTGAACCTCGGCATCGGTGCAGGCGGCGCAAAGCCATATGGCCAGTAGTGTCAAAACTATCTTCTTCATCGGTGCTCTCCTTCGAAACGCCGTGCATTAGCCGGACAATCATCGCGTTTTTTGTCCGAACCCCAGTGCAACGGATAATGATACCAGCTTACCAATTATTCGTCATTATAGATTTTTCGTGTTTGGCGCCGAGAGGATGTTTCGGGTAGCATAGTTGGAATGCCAACCGAGAGCGGCGAGCGGGCGTCCGACAGAGGAGCGGAGGGAATGCGGGTGCCGTCGAATCCATCCGCATGCCTTCTCGCGTTGCTGGCGACCGCGTTTTTTCTTGCGCCGACGGCCTTGTCGCGGCAATCGGCCGCCGGGGAGCGGATTCGCGTCGGGGTCTACCCCAACCGGCCGCTCGTGTTTCTAGACGAGCAGGGCGAGGCCAGGGGGGTTTTCCCAGAAACAATGGAAGAGATTGCCGGTCGTGAGCGATGGTCGGTCGAGTACGTGCCGTGCAGCTGGAACGAGTGCCTGGATCGTCTGGACAGTGGCGAGCTGGACCTGATGATGGACGTCGCATACTCAGAGGAGAGAAGCCGGCGCTGGGATTTCAACGAGGAGGCGGTTCTCCTCAACTGGGTTCAGGTCTACGTTCACGAGGAAACCGAGGTCTCCTCGCTGCTGGACCTCGACGGACGGCGCGTCTCGATTCTGGACGAATCCATCCAGGAGATCGATCTTCGAAACCTGCTGGACAGCTTTCACGTAAATTCCGAGATCGTGGAGGCGAGCGACAACTCGGAGGTCTTGCGCCTCGTTTCGGGCGAAGAGGTCTTCGCCGGGGTGGTCAATCGAACGTACGGCCACAGCCACGAGCACGAGTTCGAAGTTCGCCGCACGCCGATCATGTTTTCTCCCGCCGAGGCGCGCTTTGCGGCTGCCAGAGGACGTGGCGCGCACCTGCTGAATGCGATCGATCGTCATCTACTTGCGATGAAGCGCGATCCGGGCTCGGTCTACAACTCGTCCCTCGAGCGCTGGTTCGGCTGGAAGGTGAAGGCCGAGTCGTCTTACTGGATCTGGTGGGTTTCCTGCGCTGCGGCGCTGCTGCTGCTGGCGCTTGCTGTGCTGGCGCTGGTCCAGCGCCGGCGGGCGCGAGCTCGGGCCAGGCAGCTGTCGGAAAAGGAGTCCTCGCTCATGTCGGAAATCGTGGGCCACGAGAGCACGCGCAGGATTCTCCACAAGTCCGAGAAGGCCCGCCGGCTCAGCGAGCACCGCTTCCAGGTGGCGTTGAAGAACGCCCCGCTGTCGGTCTTCACCCAGGACCGGGAGCTGCGCTACACGTGGATCCACAATGCCCCGCCGGCCTTCGAAAAGGCCGATTCGATCAACAAGACCGAAAAAGACCTGCTGCGGGCCGAGGACGCGCGGCGGCTCGTCGAGATCAAGCGGGACGTGCTGGAGAGCGGTCGCGGCGCCAGGGAGATCGTGCGCACTACAATCGAGGGCTGCGAGCACTGGTACGACCTGACCGTCGAGCCGATACGGGGAGCGGATGGGTCGATCGACGGGATCATCTGTGCCAGCTGGAACGTGACGAGCCAGAAGAATCTGGAGTCGCAGCTGCGTCGCTCACAGAAGATGGAGGCCGTGGGTCGGTTGGCCGGCGGCGTGGCCCACGACTTCAACAACCTGCTGACGGCGATCATCGGGTACGCGGAGATCGCCGCGCGGGATCTGAAAGAGCAAGGCCGGGCTGTCGAGGAGGTCGAGGGCATAGTAGAAGCCGCGCGGCGGGCGACGAGCCTGACTCGCCAGCTGCTGGCCTTCAGTCGCAAGCAGGTTCTGCGACCCCGGGTGGTGGACGTCAACTCGATAGTCGCCAGCGCCGAGAAGCTGCTGCGCAGACTGATCGGCGAGGACGTGCGGCTCGTGCTCGAGCTGGCTCGGGAGCGGGTCGAGGTAGAGGTGGACGAGACGCAGCTGGAGCAGGTGCTGATGAACCTGGTGATCAACGCCAAAGACGCGATGCCGACCGGTGGTGAGCTGACCATCGGCACATCGAAAGTCTCCGTCGATTCGGAGACGCAGATCGACGGAGTGGTTCTCGAAGCGGGCAGCTACGCCCTGCTCGAGGTCAGCGACACCGGTACGGGCATGGACGAGGAGACCCGACAGAAGGTTTTCGATCCGTTCTTCACGACCAAGGGGGCCGACCGTGGCACGGGTCTGGGGCTCTCCACGGTGTTCGGCATCGTCGAGCAGAGCCGCGGGTTCGTCTTTGTCCGCAGCTCTCCTGGCGACGGCGCCTGGTTCGGGATCTACCTGCCGCTGACTTCGAAGAGCGAAAAGCGCGATGCATGCGAGAGTAGTATCGGGATATCGAAGGAGATCGGGGGGCGAGAGACGATTCTTCTCGTGGAAGACGAGCAGATGGTCAGAAAGCCCACCCGGATGATCCTGGAGCACTTCGGCTACCGGGTGCTGGAGGCCTCCTCGGGCGAGGAAGCGCTCTCGATCGTGGAGTCTGCCCGAGAGTCAATCGACCTGCTGCTGACCGACATAGTGATGCCCGGCATCAGCGGAGTCGAGCTGGTCGAGAGGCTGCGCTCGCGCAAGACGGCGATCCCGGTGCTGTTCATGTCAGGCTACAGCGACGATGTGATTGCGCACCACGGGAATCGCACGGCCTCGATCAACCTGATCGAAAAGCCGTTTTCGTTGGTGGATCTGGCGCGTCGAGTGCGCGAGACGATCGACCAGCAGGGGAATCGTTGAGCCACGAAGCCGGCGGCCGGCACGCGAAGCAACTCTGTTTTCGAGCGGCGATTGTAGTATACTTCATCAAGCTGGAGTCTCGAGATGCGGTCAGAAAGCAACAACGGGTGACAATCATGACCATCAAATTCTTTGAGATGTCGTTTTTCGGTCTTTTCGCGCTGCTAGTCGCGGCGGGACCGCTGGCGTGCGAGGGGGACGACGTCGGCCAGGCGGACAGCGACTCGGACAGCGACTCGGACAGCGACTCGGACAGCGACTCCGACGGCGACTCGGACAGCGACTCCGACGGCGACAACGAAGGTTGCGACATGATGGACATCCTGTTCGTGATCGACAATTCCGGGTCGATGTACGAGGAGCAGCAGAACCTGATCGACAACTTCCCCGGCTTCATCCAGGCGATCGAGGAGTACGAGGTCGGCGGGAGCGGCGGTCAGCTCGACTACCACGTGGGCGTGATCTCGACCGGCGTGGCCCACATCGAGTGCGAGCCGTTTTTCGGTTGCCACGAGGAGGAGGAGGAGGACGGCGTGCTGCAGAACGAGGCGCAGGGGAACGACGGCAACTGCGATCCGCCGCCCCTGCGCTACATCGAGGGCCCCGGAGACCACGTCGCCGACCAGTTCGCCTGCATCGCCGAGCTGGGCACCAGCGGTTTCGCCGAGGAGATGCCGCTGGAGGCGATCCGCCGCGGGATGACGCACGGGATGGCGGCGTTCGATTACCAAGACGGCCACATCGAAGACGAGAACGCCGGCTTCTTGCGCGACGAATCGCTGTTCGTGGCTCTGATCATCACCGACGAGGATGACCAGTCGCGGGCCGACACCTATCCCGAGAGCTTCCAGGAGGACATCTGGTCGAATGACAACGCCGCGCCGCTCGAGGAGTATGTGGACGCCTTCCTCGACATCAAGCCGAGCTACGACTACATGGTCTACGGCGTGATCGCGGGTCCGCCCAACGACAGCTGCCAGAGCGACTACGGCGGAGCGAGCTCCGCGCCCAGGCTCCACGAGTTCATTCAGATGGTCGGAGGCAGCAACGTGGCCACGGCCAACATCTGCGACGAGGACCTGGCCGGAGCGTTCAACACGATGCTGGATACGATCGAGATGGCGTGCGACGACATGCCGCCGATCGAGTAGCGGACCGCCGATGCGACGGAGGGGGAGCTCTCAGTAGGGTCCGACCTCGCCGGACGTCTCCACGGTCTGCTCCACGAGCTCCTGGACGTCCTGCTTGACACCCACTGCGCCGGCGGCGATTTCCCTCAACGCGCTGACGGCCGCGCGGTTCTTGCTCTTGACGCGGGCGTCGGATCCCTTGAGCAGCTGGCGGGTCCTGCGCGCGGCGATCACCACCAGCGCAAACCGGCTCGGAATTCTCTCCAGGCAGTCTTCGACCGTGACGCGGGCCATCGCTTTCCTCCTCGCCCCCAAAAGCCCGCGGAAGATACGCGAAATGACACCCTCGTGCAAGGGAACGGGGATCGAATTCCAGGGGGATCGAATCCATGCCAGCACCAAAACCCGCGCGGAACGCGCCCGCTCGTGGTAGCCTGCCTTCTCGATGCTGGTGCTCGCTTTCGATACCTCGACCCGGCTCGGATCGGTCGGCTGTCTCTCCGCGCCGGAAGACGGGCGGGAGCGGTACGCGGAGCTGACGGCCCCGGCCGACCCCGGTCACGCCGAGACGCTGGTCCCGCGCCTCGAGTCGATTCTGGCCGCCGGCGGCTTCGGTTTCGACCAGGTCGACCTGGTCGCGTTCGGGCGCGGTCCCGGCACCTTCACCGGCCTGAGGATCGGCGCCAGCACGGCCAAGGGGCTTTCCCGCGGGCTGGGTATCCCCCTGGTCGGGGTCTCCTCGCTGGAGGCGCTGGCCGTCTCCAGCGGCCGCGAGGGGCTCGTGGCGACCCTGACCGACGCGCGGCGGGGGGAGGTCTACGCCGCGCTGTGGCGCGTGATGCGCCGCGGCGGCCGGGCGGTGGCCGAGCCGCTTGTCGAGGAGCGGGTCCTCGAGCCGGGCGCTGCTCGCTCGATGCTGGAGGCGGCGGCCGGCGGAAAGCCGCTCCTGCTGGTCGGCG
This sequence comes from Polyangia bacterium, assembly GCA_046484285.1. Classification (GTDB taxonomy): domain Bacteria; phylum Myxococcota_A; class Polyangia; order JAAYKL01; family JAAYKL01; genus CAZHCG01. Next base: position 2,826 of record JAWOBP010000006.1, on the reverse strand, counting down.
ATGCGCTGCGGCGCTACGGCGAGCAACTGGGCGACTGCGGCACGCCGTCCGAGCCCCCGACCGTGGCGCCGCGGGCGATCTGTGTAGCGGATCTCGGCGCCGCGCGCTTCGCCGAGCGGGGCGGCGACGACCCGGCGGCCGTCGAGCCGGTCTACCTGAGGGCTCCGGACGCCCGCCTCCCCGCCCGCCGGCTGCGTTAGGGCTCGCGCAAGAATAGGTTCGACGCACCGAGGCTGCCGAGGCGCCCGGCCCGCAAGGAGCGAGGAGGGCGAATACATTGACGTATTCAACCGACGAGCGACGCCGCGGGCCGGAACGGATCGGCGGCCGAATGCCGAAGTTATTCTTGCGCGAGCCCTTGGACCGGCGCTCGCGGTGGTGCTCTCGGCTGGACCGCCCGGGGTGCGGGTGGTACCGTTCGTTTTCTGGCGAAAGCACACTTGCGATCAGGAGCCGTGAGATGAAGACGATTACGAAAATGGCTGCGCCCGCGGCCGCCGTGCTCGCGCTGCTTTTCGGATGCAGCTCCGAGCCGGATAATCCCTGCGCCCAGGGTCACCCGCAGGCCTACCAGCAGGCACAGCCGGCGCAACCGGCTCTGCCGGGCCAGCAGGTGCAGCCGGGCCAGCAGGTGCAGCCGGGCCAGCAAGCACAGCCCGGCCGGCAGATGCAGCCGGCGCAGCCCGCACAGCCGGCGCAACCGGCCCAGCCGACCCAGCAGCCGGACAACCCGATGGCCGGGCTGGCGGCCCTGGGCCAGGCGATGGGCCAGCTCGGCGGCCAGCAGCCGACCCAGCAGGGTCAGGGGGTGCAGAGCACCAACCCGCTGATTCCCTGGAACGAGCTCTCCGCGGCGCTGCCGACCGCGGCGGCGGGCTGGAAGCTCCAGGGAAAGCCCAGCGGCGAGACCGCCACCGCGATGGGCTTTTCGGTCTCCACCGCGGGCTGCGAGCTGACCAGCGGTCGGATGCGAGCCGAGGTGGAGATCATCGACAACGCGATGGCCGCGGGGATGGCGGCGGCGGGCTTTGCGATGGTACCCACGGTCGACTCCAGCGAGGAGCGAGTGGGCAGGATCAACATCGGCGCCTACCCGGGGATGAGGACGTTTCACAAAAAAACGCAAAAGGCGGACATCGTCGTGGTGGTGGGCAGCAGGGTGATGGTCAACGTACAGGTGAGCAACGCGGCCAGCGAGCAGGCGGCGATGCAGCTGGCGCAGCAGGTCGACTACCAGCTGATCGCTTCCAAGCTCGGCGGTTGAGCCGGAAAAGAGAAATGGACGCCAAAGAGTTCAAAGCGAGGCTGGCCGAGCTGGAGCACGAGTTCGACAGCGATGCGATCAACATCGGCAGCCATCGCCTCGAGAACTGCGAGCGCTGCTCGAGCTGTGTTTTCTGCGCGAGCTGCGAGCGCTGCTACCGCTGCTCGTACTGCGAAGGCTGCAGCGCCTCGACCAACCTCACGCACTGCGTTGGCTGCAACGCCTCCCATCACCTCTCGAATTGCGTGGAGTGCAACGCCTGCACCAGCTCGGCCTTCCTGGTGCTGTGCCGCGATCTTTCGGAGTGCAACTACTGCCTGGGCTGCGTGGGACTGGTCCGCGAGGATTTTCACATCCTCAACGAACGGTACAGCCGCAGCGAGTACTTCGAGCAGACCGCCCGCCTGTTCAAGGCGCTGCGGGTGCCCAGACCCTGAGCCGTGCGCGCGGTCGTCCAGCGAGTCAGCAGCGCCAGCGTGCGCGTCGAAGGCGAGACGACGGGCGCGATCCGGTCGGGGCTGCTGGTCTACCTGGGAGTCGGCCGCGGCGACGGCGAGCGGGACGTGGACTACCTGGCGCGCAAGGTGGCGGGGCTGCGCATCTTTCCGGACGAGGCGCGCTCGATGAACCGCAGCGTGCTCGACGCGGGCGGAGCGGCGCTGGTGGTCAGCCAGTTCACGCTGCACGGGGACGCGCGGCGCGGCAAGCGCCCCTCTTTCGAAAAGGCGATGGAGCCGGGCGTTGCCGAGCGGCTATACGAACGGTTCGTCGAGCGGCTGGAGGAACTCGGCGTGCCGTGCCAGCGGGGCGTGTTCGGCGCGATGATGGAGGTGGAGTCCGTGGGCGACGGTCCGGTCACGATCCTGCTCGATTCGGGCAAGCTCTTCTAGTGTCGAGTCAACCTCTCCCGTTCGGGTGAGAGCTGCCCCTGCCCACGATCCCGGCGTCAGACACCAAGGCCCGGGTGTCAGACACCAAGAACAAACAGCGGCGGTGTTCGCCGGCCGAAGCACATCCGGCCGGGCTGCTGCCTGACATTTCGGCTGTTCCCGCCCCGAATCGGTCGCCGGCGGCCGGTTCTCGCCCCGGCTCGCCCCCCGATCTCGTCCGTTTTCTGCTGGAAATCCGGCTTCGGGCGCACCCCGGCGCCCGGCGCCGCGCCCGGCGGCGTCACTTCCCCCTTCGCCCCTGCCGATTCAGCCCGGCTAGACGTACCCGCTCCAGTACCGGTGCTTGGGCCTGTAGGGCTCGATGATCGGCGGCCTGAACGTGCCCGCCGGAAACTCGCGCCAGTAGTCCCCGGCCAGGTAGTCGCGCGACGCCTCCCGGTGCTCCCGCTCTGTCTCCCTGATCCGCTCCTCGCGCAGCTTCTTCAGCTCCGGGTCCGAGGCCAGCACCCGCGGGATGGGACCGCTCTTTTCCCGCGGCCTGCTCGGGCGATCCCGCGGGTCCAGCTCGTACAGCGCGGGCACGCCCCGGGCCGGTCGACCCTCCCTGCGCCGCTCGGCGGCGAAACCAACACTGGGACGCTGCACAATAAAGCTACCCTCGTAAGGATAAGA
>JAWOBP010000115.1:0-10354 GCA_046484285.1 Polyangia bacterium | reverse complement strand
GCAGGGATGCCCGGGTCGCTGCAAGTAGTTCCCGGGCTGTTGGGGCAGCTGTCCGGTGCGTCGTCCACCGAGAACGGCACCGCCTCTCCAGCGCCGTTCGTGTAGGCCGCGTAGAACCTCTCGCCGTCGTAAGACCACCCGGCCCACGATGTCGGACGCCTTTTCGGGTCGCTGTCGTCGAAGCCGATGTCCTCGGGAAAATTGATCGCTGTCCCGTACCAGACCATCACCATCGGCAGCACCAGCGGGACTCCCCGTTCTCCCATATCGTGTCCGTGCCCACGTAGCCGCACTGCTCCGTGGAGGTCAGCCCCAGCTGGTACGAGTACCAGAAGTCCCAGTACTCGACGATCAGCACCGGCACCTCCGACGACTCGATGTTGTCCAGCGCCGAGTAGCTCAGGTTGGGCGCGAACTCGGTGATCACGACCAGGTCGTAGATGCTCAGGTCGGTGGAGCCGTACACCTGGTAGTCGGCCTTGACGGTGACGTCGTAGCCCAGGTCGAGAAGGTGCGTCTCGATGTCGTCCTCCTGCTGGTACCAGCCGCCGGCGACGAACAGCACGCTCTTTTCACCCCGCGCATCGTCGCCTCCCTCTCAGTTGGTGCCGCATCCCCCGCGGATGGACGGCTGATTACCAACAGAATAGCTTTGCGACCGATGGGCTCGCAAGCGTTTTCTCTGGCCGGCCGGGCAGAAAAGGCGAGGTCGGTTACCGCTACCGGCGGCAAGATCACCCACAGCGGTTCTCTCTGAAAAACCCTACAGCGCGGATTGCTCCTCCCTCCCCTGGCGGCGTCTGCTATCATGCCCGAGGCGAGGCCGCCGGGAGGAGAGATGGCTCCAAAGCTCGAGATCGCGTCCGTTCGCCTGCTCGCGGCTCTGCTCGCGATCTCGGCGGCCTGCGGCACGACCGGGGCTCCCTCGCGCAAATCCGCCGCCGAGCCGACTCCCGAGACCCCGCCCGCCGGAGCGCCCGTCGAGGCCGAGCCGGGCTCGCCGCCGCCCGCGCCGGACGACATGCAAAAGCTCGCGGCCGAGGTCGCCGAGATGGCGCCCGAGGGGTTCGTCCTGCTCGAGGCTCCTCCGTTCGTGGTGACAGGCGACCTGGAGCCGCGGGAGCTGCGCCGCTTCACCGAGCGCACGATCCGCTGGGCGGTCGAGCGGCTGCGTGAAGGTTTTTTCGACAAGGAGCCGTCCTCGGCGATCTCGATCTGGCTCTTCTCGGGAGCGGAGAGCTACTCGCGCCATTCCCGCGAGCTGTTCGGCCGGCGGCCGGACACGCCCTTCGGCTACTACTCCCCGCCCCACCGCGCGCTGGTGATGAACATCGCCACCGGCGGCGGCACGCTGGTCCACGAGATCGTGCACCCCTTCGTCGAGGCCGACTTCCCCGACTGCCCGCCCTGGCTGAACGAGGGCCTCGGCTCGCTGTTCGAGCAGTGCGCCGAGCGCGACGGGCGGATCCACGGTCTGGTCAACTGGAGACTGCCCGGCCTGAGCCGCGCGATCCGCTCCGGAGATCTGCCGCGCTTCGAGGAGCTGTTGGCCCTGGACGAACGCCGCTTCTACGACGAGGACCCCGGGACGAACTACGCCCAGTCGCGCTACCTGTGCCTCTACCTGCAAGAGCGCGGGCTCTTGCGCCGCTTCTACCGCGAGCTCCGCGACAACGTCGCCGGCGATCCCCGCAGCGTCGCGACACTGCGAGGGCTGCTCGGGGTGGACGATCTGGACGCCTTCCAGCGCGATTGGGAAGCCTGGGTGCTGTCGCTGAAGTACGATCCGGATCGCTGATCAGAGCAGCGAGAAGAGGGTTTCGAAGACGCCGGCAGAGCGGCTCGCGCCGGCCGCGAAGCAACCGCAGCCCCCCGAGGACCCGCCGCCGTCTCCGGCGTCGGCCCCGGCGTCCGCCTCCTCGTCGGGATCGGAGGCCTGGCCCTTGGTGTAGAGACCGAAATCGTCGATCGTCCAGCCGCCGAACTGCAAGCCGGCGTCCGAGGCGATCTCGAAGCGCACCTGGACGTCACTCTGCCCGGCGGCCCACTCGCTGATGTCCAGGTCGAACAGCACCCACTCGCGGTCGATGTGGTGCGTGACGTGCGACTCGTTCTGGTCGCCCTCGGAGACGAAATTGGTCCAGACCGGCTGCCAGTCGCCCTCGCTGCCGACGTAGATCGTGGCCTGATCGTAATAGCCGTCCTCCACGGTCAGCCAGCGGCGCAGGCGCAGGCGCACTATCTCGTAATCGCTCAGGTCGTAGGCCGGGCTGATCAACGCGTTGACCTTGCCGGGCTGGTACTCGCCGTTCCAGTTCGAGGCCGGCGCCAGGTCGTTGCCCCAGACGTGGGTCGGGCTGTAGGCCTCTTCCGGATCTCCGCCCTTGCCCGCCGGGACTCCCCACTGCCAGTCGTCGGCGCCCTCGCGCTCGATCCCCTCGGTCAGCTCGTGGGTCCAGGAGTCGTCCTCGCTTTCGAAATCGTCGAAAACGATCGCCTCCAGCGGTCCGACGTAGGCGCGGTAGTACGGCTCGGCCGCGTTGCTGGGCCGGGTGATCACGTCGCCGCTGAGCTCCTCGTCGGCCTCGATCCGGTAGAGCAGCTCCGTGCCCTCCGGGAACGTCCCCAGCTCGTGGCTGAAGCTGTCCGATCCGAGGTTCTCCATCTCCTCGGAGGTCCAGGTCTCTCCCTCATCGACGCTGTAGACCAGCCGCACCTGGCCCATCTCGTTGCACGCCTCCTCGGCCACCCAGACGTCGGCCTCCACGACGACCGGCTGGGCGGGATCGGCAAGCTCGTCCAGCTGCTCGTGCTCGATCACGACCCGCCCGGCGCCCTCGTTGGCGAGCCCGTGCGCGGCGAAGGCGTCGTAGATCTGGCAGAAGTGCGGCGTGCCGTCCTCGATGTTGCCGTTGTCGTCGTCGGCGACCAGCGTCGACTCGTAGGCCGACGGGATGTCGGTTGCGACGCGCGTGGCGCCGGCGAACAGGGTGTCCAGCATCGCGTTGCCCTGCTCCTCTCCGTGCTCGTCTCGAAAGGCGGTCCGCAGATCCCAGTAGGCTCCGCCCACGATCAGCCCGGTCTGGTGGGGATCCTCCGAGACGTCCGTCGGCCAGACCAGGTCCGGCTCCAGGTCGCGGATGTGGTGCCCCTCGGTCGTGAAGTACGGAGCGATCTTGGAATCGAGCGTGACCGAAGAGGCCATCGTGTCGGCGAAGCCCTCGCTGATCGCCTCGTCGAAGACCATCGAGCCGAGCATCGCGTTCTCCAGGTGAAAGCCGTGGCCGTACTCGTGGTAGAGGATGTCCCCGATCATCGCGGTGTTGTTGCACTCCATGCCCCAGCCCGGATCGCCGGCCATCAGGAAGTTGAGCGACTGGCCGTCGAACCAGGCGTTGCAGAAGTCCTGCTGCTCGTCGCCGTCGAGGTCGATGTTGTTGACGTTGACCGGCAGGGGGGCGTCCAGCCAGGCGAGATCGTCCACCAACTCGCGGGCGTGGTCGCGGACCTTGTTGGTGAAGACGTAGGCGTGCACCTGGGCGAACTCGGCCTCCGAGGCCTCGCTGTCGAGCACGAGCGGATCGGCGCCCACGTCGATCTCGTCGATGAACAGGTCGCTGCCGCTCTTGTTGGCGATCGTGGCGTACATCCCCGACAGCCAGGCCTGCAAGGCGGTGGTGTCGCCCGCGACCGAGAAGGCGCCGTCCGCGTCGGTGGTGTCGTCTCCGTCGTCCGTCGAGATGTAAAGGTGGGAAAGCGGGCTCTCGATAATCTCGCCTCCCGGATGCCTTTCGTGGTGCCTGCCCCTGAGCGAGCCGGTCACGAACAGGCGCTCGTCGCGCAGGGCCAGCAGCGACCCGCGACGGGCGTCGATGTAGGCGGTCCAGCGGCCCCAGGCGGCGCCTTTCAGCTCCACGGCCCAGACCAGCCTCAGCGAGGGCGCGTCCTGGCGCAGCACCGGGAACAGCACCAGCTCCGACCGCTCCACGTCGGCCGCCACTTCGCGATCGGAAAGCGCGGCGAGGGCGGCCTGCTCGGCCTCGTCGACGTCCAGCGAGGGACGGGTCTCGACCGGTTGCACCGGAAACAGGTGAACGCCGATCAAGACAATCCTGCCGGCGCGGATCGCCAGCATCGCGCTGGAGCCGAGCACCGGCACGCCGTCGACCGTCTGGCGATGGGTGACCGTGCGCAGCCCTTGCCACACGGAGGTGACCGCCGGCTCCAGGTCGGCCGCGCCGGCTCCGCCGGGCAGCAGATCCTCGTTTTGCTCCCAGAATGCCTCGGCGACTTCCAGGGCGACCAGATCGTCGCCGACGGCGGCCTGGCCGACTGGGACCCCCGATCCCCAGATGCGCCGAAAATCTCCGGTGGGTCCTCCGCGGCGCTGTGTCCAGTGCCCGCCGTAGCGTTCGCTCAGTTCGGCGGGGCCTTTCCGGACGAACCCCACCTTCGAGCTTCCGGAGTGACCGGCGAGCCACTCCGTCCCGGGCGGCACGCTATCCACCCGGCGCTCGCCGCCGGTGAATGCCGCCGAGCCGCCGGCCAGCGACAGCACGAACAGCCCGATCGCTGTCGTTGTGGCGCTCTTTTTCATGATCTGCCCTCCTATGCTGACTGGGGTATAAAGTAGCCTCGAAACAACACCCCTGCAATTGACAAGCCAAACGACTCTCATGAAAATCAAAAAACCGTTGACATCATCGGTGGTCGTCACGCAAAATTCCACCGCTTCGAATCTCGGTGCGAAAACCGTATTCCTTGCGAAAGGAGACGAGATGGGTTGGAAGAAAGCTCTGGTCATCGCCGCGCTGGCCGCTGCTGCGCTGCTCGGAGGATGCATCACGCACACCGCGGCGCCGGCCACGGAGGGCAAGGCCTACGTGATGGACGGCAGCATCTTCGGCACGGGGATGCTCTACTGCGACGCGTCGGACGGCAACCCCGAGTGCTGGCCGGTCAGCGAGCAGGAAAGGGAGTAGGTGACGGCCATGCGCAGAGCAATAGCGACAGCGGGAATCCTGGCGCTGGCCCTGGCGTTCGGCGGTTGCACCTACGTCGCCTCCAGCCGCGCTCCGAGCACCTCGGTCACCGGGGAGGTCTGGTACACGAAAGACGTGTGGTTTCTCGGTCTCAATTTCGCCACCAAGGTGTTCTACTGCCCGGCACCGACCGCCAAGGGCCCGGCCACCTGCAAGCAGGCGATCATCCACGAGGAGGGGGAGGCTCCGGCGCCTTCGGGGTTCGGAATGCCTTCCCAGGGACAGGGAGGATACGGAGCGCCGGCACAGGGAGGATACGGAGCGCCGGCACAGCCGCAGCCTCCCCGGCAGCCGCAACCCTCGGCGCCGGGGTACCAGCCGCAGCAGCCGCAGCAGCCGCAACCCCAGCAGCCGCAGCCCCAGGAGCCCCCTCCGCCTCCGCCTCCGCCTCCCGGGTTCCAGGACTGAGCCGAGCATTCCGGCTCCAACGGCATCCACTCCCCACTTTCCCGCTCAAAACCATCGCAAATGACAACCGAACGCTCGTACTGTATGATTTCACACGATCACGATTCCGGCGGAGATCGCATGAGCCCTCGGACAACCACCTCGTCTCTCGTTTCTGCCCTGCTCCTGATCGGATTCCAGGCGACGACCGGGTGCGCCCGCATCGAAGTTTCCCAGGGCGATGGGTTGATCGACGACAGCGATACCGGAAGCGGAACCGAGACTTCGGACATGGACTCGGGACCGGACGCCGACGCCGACACCGACACGGATTCCGATACGGACACGGATACCGACTCCGATACCGACACAGACACGGACACGGACTCCGATACCGACACAGACACGGACACGGACACAGATACCGATACCGATACCGATACAGACACGGACACGGACTCCGATACAGATACCGATACCGATACAGACACGGACACGGACACGGACACAGATACCGATACCGATACCGATGCAGACACGGACACGGACTCCGATACGGATAGCGATCCCTGCCCGGAGGGATCCGTCTACGACGATCGCTGCTACTGGTACGTGGCGACCGGAGCCGACTTCTGGTCGGCCGAGGCGGCCTGTGTCGCCGCGGGCGGGCACCTGGCGTCGATCGCCGACAGCGCCGAGAACGATTTCGCGGCCCAGCTGGCCGAGTCCGACGCCTGGATCGGGCTGCACGACCCGGCCACGCTGAACGCCAGCGGCGTGAGCAGCAACGACGACTGCACCGCCAGCTACTGGATCGACTCCGCGGGCGGCCGCTACTCGGGAACCAACGACACCAACGACGACGTGGAGCCGAATTGCTCTTCGACCGGATCGGACCTGATCTTCCTGCTCCACGCGCCCCAGCTGGGCGTATACGTCTTCTCCCTGCTGGAGAGCGGCTACGACACGGTGCTGGCCATCTATTCCTCGACCGGAGACACCAGCAACTACACGACCTGCATCGGCGACCAGATCGCCTGCAACGACGACGTGGACCCGCAGTGCAAGCAGTCGTTCCTGGTGACCACGCTCTTTGCCGGAGACTACGCCGTGGTCGTCGACGCCTACAGCGTCAGCGTGGGCGACTACGTCCTCGACGTGCGGCGTTTCGTCTTCACCGACGGGACCGCCCACGCCTGGCACGGCTGGAGCGAATACCAGCCCGACAACTCCGGAGGCGAGGACTGCGCGAAGATACAGTCATCCGACGGCGAATGGGACGACGTGGACTGCGGCGTCAGCCTGCCGTACGTCTGCGAGCGACCGCTCTGACGGAACGCTCGCGTCCGGGAAGGGCGAATGCTGAATTTCGTTCCCTTCATCATCCCGATAGGCCACGATCGGCTCACGGTCGGCCGCCTACCCTTCGCCACCTTCGGCATCATCGCGCTCAACATCGCGATCTTCGCGACGACCTGCTCGACGATGGAGCGGGACTCGGAAAGAGAGTCCCGGCGGCTCGCCGAGCTGATGAGCTTCTACGAGGCTCATTTCTGGGTCGAGCTGCCCGACGAGATCGTCGCGGGTTTTCGCGACTCGGAGCAGCGCCGCTACGAGCGGCACCGCGAATGGATCGCCTGGTACGCGACCGCCCCCGAGGAGGTCGAGTCGTTCCTCGAGGGCTACCCGATCCCGGATTCGCCCGAGCCGCTCTCTCGCGAGGACGAGGAGCTGCGCAAGGCGATCTTCCTTACGCGGATCGCCGACCTCGAGCCGGGCGAGGGAACCGCCCACCAGCGGCGCGCCGACGAGCTGGCGCAACGCTACCTGGCGGCGCGCGGCGAGTCGATCGCGCGGCGCTTCGGGTACACCCCCGCAGAGCCGAGCGCGCTCGGCCTGGTGACCGGCACCTTTTTGCACGCCGGCGTCTTCCACCTGGTGTTCAACATGCTTTTCCTCTGGTTCGCCGCGGTCAAGCTGGAGGACATCTGGGGCAAGGCGACGTTTCTCGTGCTCTACCTGGCCTTCGGCGCGCTGGCGACGCTCGCGCACCACGCGGCCGACCCGGAGTCGACCACGCCGGTGATCGGGGCCTCGGGCGCGGTGGCGGGCATGATGGGGGCGTTTTTGGTGCGACTGACCACGACTCGCATCCATTTCGCCTATCTCTTCTTCATCTTCCTCAGGCCCCGCTATGGGACTTTCGAAGCGCCGGCCTGGATGATGCTGCCGCTCTGGTTCGCCGGCGAGCTGTTCTCGTCTTTCTTCTTCGAGACGGGCAGCGTCGCCTACTGGGCGCACGTGGGCGGCTTCGCCGCGGGTGTGCTCGCCGCCGTCGCCGCGCGGCTGACCGATTTCGAAACGCGGGTGCTCGGTCGCGAGCCCGACGAGCCCGAGCTCGATCCGGACGGTCTCCCGCTGGTCGCCCTGCAATCGACCGCCGAGACCGGGAGCGAGACCGCGGGGGGCGCCTCTTCGCAGCCGAGTGCCCCGGCGCTCGAGATCGCCGAGGTCTCGCTCGAGAAGATCGACTCGGCGGGCTTTCACTCGAGAACGACACGCGGCGAGGAGCTGCCAATCACTCCCGGACAGGTGAAGGCCTTTGCCGCGGCCCGCATCGACCGCCTCGAGCCCGGGCCGGCGGAGCGCTTCTTCACCTCGGGCACGATCCCCCGCCCGCCGGCGCTGCTGATCGCCCTGCTGCTCGCCGGCCGACGGCCGGGTCCGACGCGCGTGCTGCTGCTCGACGAGAGCAAGCTGCGCTACGCCGAGCTGATGAGCGCCCCGCGCCCGACCTCCCGGGAGAGCTTCCTGGCGCTGGTCGCGCTGCTGGGCCGGGTCTTTCCGCGAGCGGACAGCATCGGCTCGGGAGACCAGGGGCCGCCGGCGCTGGCCGACCTGGAGACTTTCGAATCCAGGCTGCGCCGGCTCGCGCTCAACGACCCCAGACGACCGCCTCCCTGAGCGCCGAGGGACGGGTGGGCGAGAGGAACAGGCGGGTCAGGCCACGGTCGGCCGGCATCGACAGAGATCCCCTGCCGTTTTCGCCGATCATCACCACGCGCTGCACGATCACTTCTCCCTCCAGGTTCTGGGCCTCGACCTGCCAGGGCGTGCCCGGATCGCCGAACAGCTCCAGCCTCGAGGGAGTGCGATCCATCTCGTGGAGCCGCAGCCGCTGGCGGCTCTCGGGAGGCAGCTCGGCGGCCGGTCGCGTCAGGTAGCCGTCGCAGGCCAGCGCCGGAGCGCCCTCGGCCTCTCCGATCAGGGTCTCGCACTCCAGCGCGATCGGCCGCCCCGGCTCCCGCTCGGCGATCTCCGCCGTTCCCACCCGGCGCTCGACGCGCTCGAAGAAGGTCCGCGCGTTGCCGCCCAGCAACCCGTCGATCTCCTCTTCTGTCCAGCCCGCGGCGCGCAGCGCCTCGACCAGCGCCGGCAGGCGCGAGACGTCGTCCAGCCCGCGCGGCGGCCTGATCCCCCCGTAGTCGGTCCCCAGCGCCAGCGCCTCCAGCGCCCCGATCGCCTTGACGTGCTCGGCGTGCGCCACCACGTCCTCGATGCTCGCCTGGCCCTGACCCGCGACCAGCAGATCCGGGTTGAACACCAGGCCCAGCACGCCCCCGCTGCGAGCCAGCGCCAGGATCTGGAGGTCGTCGAGGTTGCGGGGGTGCTCGCGCAGAGCCCGCGCTCCGGCGTGGCTGACCATCGCCGGCACGTGCTGGCCGACGAGCACGTCCCAGAACAGCTCGCGCGTGGCGTGAGTCAGGTCCAGCGCCAGCGAGTGATCCCGGAGGGCCGCGACCAGCTCCGCGCCCGCGGTGGTCAGGCCTCCCGGATCGCGGGGATCGGAGACCGAGTCTCCCGCGCCGTTCGAATGCGACCCCACCAGCCCGACCGCCGCCAGGCCCCTGCGTCGCAGGTCGTAGAGCTCGTCGTCCTTCCCGACCAGCGCGTCCGCGCCCTCGAGCAGCACCATCACCGGGATCACGCCCCGCCGCCGCGCCTCGTCCGCCTCCTCGAGCCCGACGACGATCCGCATCGCACCACCGGTCGCCTCGACCAGTTCCTCGGTCGCGGACAGTTGAGCTTCCAGGGCCTCGGCCGGATCGCGGCCGGGAAGCGGAGCGATCGCCGCCAGCAGCAGGTCGACGCCCGCCGCCCTCAGCTTCTCGACGTTGACGTGCGCCCCGGGAGTGGTCAGCGTCCAGCCGTCGCGCCGCTGTCTGAAGACCAGATCCTGGATCAGGTCGAAGACGAAGCGGTTACGGAGACCCGCGGCGTCCGCCGCCGCGCGCTTCGGCTCGCCGCCATCCGGTGCCGAAGCCTCGACCGGCGCGCCCACCAGGTCGAGATCTCGCTTCCCGCCTCCGCAATCTCCGCAGCAGGCGACCGCGGCCAGCGCGAGCACCGCCGAAGAGAACGCGAGCACCGGGTGCACCTCGAAAAAACGCAGCCGCACCATCGCCTGGATTCTAGCGCGCCTGGCAAAAGACGCCAGCCCGGCCGGGCTCGAGCAATCCGCGCTGTAGCTTTCTTCCGCGAGGTCCGCTGCTCGGGCTGATCTTGCAGCCGGTACGGTAAACGATCTCGTCTTTCTGCCCGCCCGGCGCGAGAAAACGCTTGCGAGCCCATCGGTCGCAAAGCTATTCTGTTGGTAATCAGCCGTCCATCCGCGGGGAATCCGGCACAAACTAACAACAGGGAGGCGACGATGCGCGAGGTGAAAAGGGTTTCGGAGGGCGGGGCGATGTAGACTACGAGCGCCGGCCGCGCTCGCGGCGGCAATGGTGCTGCTGCTCCCGCGCCTCGGGCTGGCGGTCGATCCTCCCGACCCGCTGAGCGTGCTGTTCGTCGCCGATGGCTGGTACCAGCAGGAGGACGAGATCGAGACGCACCTTATCGACCTGGGCTACGACGTCGCCGTC
>JAWOBP010000036.1:0-41343 GCA_046484285.1 Polyangia bacterium | reverse complement strand
TCTTGGCCAGCCAGGCGCCGATCAGCTTCAGCACTCTTGGGCGGGGTAGCAGGAAGAGGCGCTCCTGCTCGCAGCGGTTGGTGACGAAGTAGGCTTTGTCGGGGCTCCAGAATCTCATCGCGGTCCTCCCGGCTTGCGGCGCGCCGTCCCATCCGGCGCTGCTCACAGTAGATATCGGCCGCTCGGCCCCTAGAGTTGCATTTTTTTGAAAACCCCAACGATCTCAACGCGATCCGTTCAGGGGGTAAGGGCGGTGGGGTAAGGGCGGTGGGGTAAGGGCGGTATACGACGAAGAAAATGGTACAATCGTGAGAAATCGAACGGGAGGTATCGAATATGCTAGTTCTCATAAGAGCCACTGTCTGCCTGCTGCTGGCCGCGTCGCTCGCCGCCTGCTCCAGCAGCTCGAGCAGCGACTACGGCCCGGACGGAAGCACCGACACCGGGACCGACGCGGACACCGACACGGATACCGACACGGATACCGACACGGACACCGACACGGATACCGACAGCGACACGGACACCGATACCGATACCGACATCGACACCGACACCGATACCGACACCGACACCGATACCGACACCGATACCGATACCGACATCGACACCGACACCGATACCGACACCGATACCGATACCGATACCGATACCGACACCGACACGGATGCCGACACCGATACCGATACCGACACCGACACGAGCGAGCCGGCGATCTTCGCTCCGGGGTACCCGCGGTTGGTCGTGGCCGACGACAACGGCGTCAGAATCTGGAACGACACTCTCTCGATATCGGGCGAGCCGGCGGCGGACGTGGTGCTGGACGGGATCGGCTCCGGTCTGGGGCTGGCCCTGGCCGGAGAGCGACTGCTCGTCGCAACCGGCGACGAGAGCAATCCGTTGGCGATCTTCGACTCGATCTCCGGCGTGGACAGCGGCGATGCGCCGGACGAGGCTCTGCCGGCGGCGGCGTTCGATGACGGATCGTTCAACACGATCTACGAGATGTTCGTCGGTCCCGAAGGCGACCTCTGGATCTGTGACGGCGACATCTGGCGGCTTGCCGGTGCCTCGGCGCTGGACGTGGACAGCACGGCGACGGCGCACCTGACCCACGAGTGGGGACCGCAGATCTACTCGATGGCGATCGCCGGCGGTATTCTGTTCGGCGGCCAGGTGAGCGGCGCCGGCATTCTTGCCTGGAACGATCCGGGCACTCTCAGCGGAGACGTGACAGCGGAGGACTGGACGCTCTACGCTCCGGAGTCGTCGCTGGGTCCGGCCGCGATGGCGGAAGCAAACGGCGAGCTGTGGCTGGCCTCGTGGCACGAGCCGTACGTGAATCGGTGGTACTCGGGCTCGCTGACGGCGGGAACCGATCCGGACGTCACGATGGGGACGGCTTCGGAGCTGTCCGACGCCGGGCATATCTTCTTGCGCGACGACATGCTGGTCGTCACGGTCAGCGACGCTCCGGACGACTACAAGGTGCTCATCTTCCACGATGCCTCGACGATCAGCGGGGACACCACGACCAGCAACTGGTTTTCGAGCACCGCGATGACGCTGCCGGAGAAGTCCCTGCTGGACGCGGCGCACACCCTGTACGTTCTGGACGCGGGAGGAGTGTTCCTCTTCAGCGAGGCGACCAGCGAGCCGGCCTACCAGACCAAGCTGGAGGACGATCTGTTCTCGCCGAAGGACATGCTGGTGCTGGAGTGCACGCCCACCGACGGCTGCGGAGACGGCTACACCTGCTCCAACGGAAAGTGCCTGCCGGACTGACTCCTTTCGGAAACGGCCGTCCTTGAACAACGGGCTCGCCGATTCGGTCCAAGAGACATGGATCGGCTTTTCACGATCGGCGTCTCCGTTTCGCTAGTTGGGGCCGTTTCAGCACTGGGCGGCTGCGAGGGGGGTTGCGAGGGGGGTGAGAGTTCTTGCGACGGTACGCTGATCATGGTCTGCGTCGAGGAAGAAGACGATTACGAGACGGACGACGACTACTACGATGACGACGACGACTTCATCGACCTGCTGTTCGAGGCCGCGGACCCGGATACCACCTGGGTCGAAAGCGAGGACTGCGCCGACCGCTACAAGGTCTGCGTAGAGAGCCAGCAAGAGGATGGAACCCTCCACGCCGAGTGCGACTGGGAGGACATCCTCTGAGCCTCGAGCGGCCCTTTTCGCGCAGGCTCTACTCCCGCCGCCGGCGGCGTTTTTCGAATCCACACGCCGTCAAGAGCGCGTTTTTCACCTCCGGCCATCGATCTGCTGGAAATGTCGTGATCAGCGATCCGATGCGGACTCTTTGGGCCAGAGCGATGTGATCGAAGTTCAAGACGCACGCTGCGGGCATTCCTTCTTCTGGCGCCAGAAACACCTCACTGGCCAGGCCGCGAATCGTTCTGGTCGCCGGAGTTACAATGATTTCGTTGAGTGATTCGATAACCGAGTCGCGTGTTAGTATCAGCACAGGGCGCCGTTTGTCGGGGGCGGCGAAGGTGTACCAGCGTATTTCACCCCTTTGCATCGAACTCTTCCCAACCTTCGGCCTCCCAGGCCAAGGCATCCTCTGCGCAACGGAATTCGTCGGGCGTGGGTGGGGCGCCTTCGTAGGCTTTCGCGTCGGATCCACCGGTCCGCGACGCAGAGACCAGCACGAGTCGGGCGAGACGGATTCGTTCCTGGCGCGTCAGCTTCTGCACCAGGGGCCAGAGATCCGAGGCCGTGATGTCCGTGCTCATTTTTTCCTCCATGGCGTGCCGAGGCCGTTTTCCGGAACTCGTCCTGCCGCCCACACGAATGATAGCACGCCAAACCGGTCGAGTGACAAGCCAGTGCTGTGCCGTTTCCGGGTTGGATCCGACCGGTCCCTACTCCCGCCGCCGGCGGCGTTTCAGGTTGAGCGGGCGGGCCGGGTCGGTCACGGCTCCGATCTTGGCCGCGAAGCTCGAGCGGCGCTCGATCTCGGCGTCTCCGATCAGGTGCACGTCCAGCAGGCCCTCGGTGCGGTATCCGGTGCGGAAGTAGTTCATCTCGGCCAGGCACTTGCTCCAGCCGTCCAGCCAGTGCAAAAGCGCCTCGCGCTGCCTCTCGTCGCCGCGAAAATGGATCAACAGGTCGATATCGCTGGCCGGTCCGGCGGTGGCGTTCTTGGCGCTGCCGAAGACCCAGGCGCCCGCCACGCCGAAATCCTCCGGCGGAATCTCGGCGGCGATCCGCTCGGCCATTCGCAACCGCCAGCTCCAGTGATCCTCCTGGCGTCGCGTCTCTCCGACGCTCGGCTCGCGACGCACAGCCACGGGTTCCGAAGGCTCGGCGAGCAGGGCCACGGCCCGGTCGGCGTCAGCGTCCATCAACAGCCGCAGAACCTGCCCGTCGTTGTTGTCCGGAACGTCGATTACGCGAACCACGTCCGAAAGATGAGCGTACTCGGGCAGAATGCTGCCCAGAATATTCGGCGAGCCGAGCAGCCAGCGCTCGTTGAAGACATTCTCCTCCTCGTCGGGGTAGAGCGGCAGGTATCGGATCGACGACTCCACGAGATCCTGGAAGAAGTGCGTGCCGAACGAGAGGTCGGGGACGTAGTTGCCCTTCTTGCGCGCGACCTCGATCAAGACGGCGGTGTTTGAGATGTCCGAGTAGGTGACCGGCACGCCGAGCTTGATGTCGCCGCGGCTGCCCCAGCGGCCCGGACCGATCAGCACGAACTGGCGCTTGGGCAGCACCTTGTTCAGGGCGCCGACCGTTCTTCCCACCGCGCGCAAATCGTCCAGCTCGGACAGCTCTGTGTAGCGGTCGGCGTCGACGTAGACCACGTGGGTCAGGTCGGGCACCAGGCCGCTGGAGACGTAGCGCGAGGCGCTGAAGATCACTCGCTCCGATGGCAGGTCGTCCGGAATCGAGACGGAAACAGCCTCCCGCGCGTGGCACTGCGGGCGGCACTGCAGCAGGTAGAACGTCTCTCCGTTCGAGGCGAACTCGATGTCGACCGGCCAGCCGAGGGTCTCGCGCAGCACGCGCAGGATGCGATCGACGCGCCCGACGAACGGCGTCTTCTCCACGAGCCCCGCAAAAGTGACGACCGCCCGGCGCGGATCGATCTCGTCGAGCGGACCGATCGGTTTTCGGATCCGATCGCCATCGACCAGCGAGACGATCTTTTCGATCGCCGGGTAGTCGTCGCCGGCCTCCGCCAGCAGCTGCTCGACCTCGAGTGTGACGAAGCGCTCGTTTTCCAGGTCGATCGCGTCGATCATCTTCGGCGAGTAGCGCACTGTCTCGTCGTCGGTGACGTTGACGCGCAGACCCGGCTGCCCCGGCGCCAGCAGAATCGGGTAGTCGTCGGGAAGGCGGTCCACCGCGCGCGTTCCCAGCCCGGGCACCATGCGCAGCAGCCCGTCCTCCCGGCGGATCCGCGGCGACCATCTCAACTCGTTGTTGCTGAAGGCCACGCCCGCGAAAGCCGGAAGGTAGTAGCGGCCCACGCTCTGCCCCACGACTTCCTGGAGCAGGATCCCCATCTCCTCGTTGAAGTCGAGCAGCCCTCGCTCGGCGCGGTAGCCGATCGGATCCGGGCCGAAGGTGGAGGCATAAACCTCGGCGATCGCGTCGATCAGTTTCTCCAGCCGCTGTTTCTTGTTGCCCTGGTTGGGAATGAACAGGCTCTTGTACTTGCCGGAGAACGCCGAGCCCAGCCGGTCCTCCAGCAGGCTGGAGCTACGCACGATCAGCGGCCGCTCGCCGAAATCGTCGAGCGCCATCGAAAGGCCCTGCTCCATCTCGGGCGGGAAGTGGCTGTTCTTGAAGACCTGCACGAGGTGCGGATAGCTCTGGCGCACCTCTTCGACTTCCTTGTACTTCTGCTCGTAGACGTCGTCGAGGTCGTTGTACCTGAGGAACTGCAGCAGCCCGTCCGAGGCCACGTACCAGGTATTGGGCGTCTCGATCGGTCCCAGGTCTTCGCCTTCGCGCGTGGCGCGTGAGAGGATGCGCTCGGCGAGGAAGAGCCCGGAGCTCTTGCCTCCCAACCGGCCGAGGCTGCCGCCGGGAGCCACGATCCGTTCCACGATGCTGACGAAGTCCTCGATCTCGACGAAGTGCTTGGCGATGTTGATGAAATCTAGCTGGTCGGCGAAGAAGCGCCGGATCAGCGCCACGCGCACGCTGCTGTCAGCCGAGTCGCTGAGCACGATCCCATCCGGCAGCAGCGCCCGGTAGCGCCTCAGCGCGTCCCAGATCTCGCTGAGCGACGAGCGATTCTCGCTCGTGGCGCGCAACAAGAAACTGGATTTCTCCTCGTCGATCCATTTTTGTACGCGGTCGAGAATCTCTTCGTCGTCGAGGTGGTTGGAAGCGAGGCTGAAGGTGGTTTCCGCCAGATCGGCGAGCGCGTCGGGAGAGGCCTTGCGGCGCGGTTCGTTCGTTTCGCCCGTGTCCAAGTCCTCCCTGACGTCCTCCCCGTAGCGCTGCAAGAGGCGGTTGGCTTCGGGAATGCCGATCCAGCACAGGTGATTCATCATCCGCCGCGCTATGCGGTTGAGCAGCCCCGGATCGGTACGGCTCAGCATGTCCAGGGCCATCCGCCACTCGCCGCGTTCTCTGTTCACGATCTCGCCGTTTTTGGAGAAGGTCCTCTTCAACCTGTCGTGCAGGACGAAGTGGCCGAGGCGAGCGGCGATCGTGCCGATCAGCTTGGACTCCTCTTTGAGAAACGGCCCTTCGTGAAGCTTCGGCATCTCGTCGGTGTAGTGCACGCAGAGGCGACCCACGACCTCGTCTTGTACGGCGATGTCGGCGCATTGCATCCAGGGGCCGTCGCGGAAGCCGGCGGTCTGCCAGCACTTGCCGCCGTAGACGATCCGGGCCTGGCAGATGTCGGGGTACTGCCAGCCATCGGGAACCGCCTCGACGACGCTGCGAAAAACCTCGTCGAGAGAGCTGTCGGGCGACGAGAGGAGCTCCTCGATGCTGTACAGGCAGGCCAGCTCCTTGGCGCGTTCCTGCAGCTGTGGGATCAGGCTGTGTCGGCCGCGTTCCTGGTCTTCACTCATCGCGCAGTATCACTCCTCGTCCGCTCCTACCGTCGACCAACACTCGCAGCGGCCGGGAGGTGCGGACGTGCGTCACGTAGCGCCGCGGACTTTGCGGCTGACGCGTCTCCAGCCAGCTCCAGTCGATACGACCCCGATCGCCGCCGCCCAGTGTAAAGTAGCACACGCGCAGGCTGGTCAGGTTGTGGAAGAAATGGGATCCCTGGCTGGGCTCGGTCCAGACGCCGGGGATCGCGTACTCCACGATCGTCCGCGCTCCGGCGATCTGGCTCCAGGCGACCGGCAGCCCGCGCCAGGGATCGGAGGTGCCGACGCGGCCGGGAGAGATCAGGGCGTAGGGGCGCTCCTCGCGTCGCAGCTCGGCGTCGATCGCCTCCACTTCGCGCGCAGCCTGAGCGCTGCGTGCGGGATCGTAGCGGTCGCGACGAACGAACACCAGGTCCCGGATGTCGTCGCGCACGCCGTTGCCAAGCGCGCTGTCGGAAAAGACGATCGTGCGGTGATCATCGACCGTGGAGGATTCGATCGTGACCTTTTCATCGGAAACCGCCAGCGGTCGCACCTGGAGGAAACCGAGATTCGCCGGAGTGCCCCGGCGCGGGTGCAGATCCATGGCGAACTCGATTTCGACCGGCGCGGCCAGCTCCTCCTCGCAGGCGTCGAGCAGCGCGCGGGTCAGCTCGGCTAGCGGCAGCTCGTGCAGAACAAGCAGGGGGGCGAAGGTCACGACGCGGGGACCGTCGGGGCCAGTGCCCGGAACGAGACGACTGGAATCAGCGTCGAGCGTGGAGGCGGTGAAGCGCAGCGTGTCGTCGTAGTCGGCCTGGGCGAGGGTCGCCAGCCGCATGTACTCGTTTTCCCGCAGCGGGTCGCGATCCCCGCGGGGTCCCATCGCGATCGTCCACAGGTCGGTCTGAGTGTTGCGCATCATATCGCGCAGGTCGTTGAACGGCGGCGGCGCCTTGGGCAGCGCCGGCGAAAAGCTCCAGCAGCGTCCGCCGTCGACGATCGTCTTGCCCAACCCCAAGGCCAGTTGCACGACCCCGTCCTCGGGGCGCGTGCGACCCTTGGGGTAGAAGTCGCGCGAGCGGGCCACCCCGGACAGCGTGGGGTAGAAGCGCTCACCGCGATGGCTGCCCACCACCTGCTGGATGATCACGGCCATCTTCTCCGGTCCGGGCGGGGGGCTCAGCGAGGAGCGGTAGCGGCGGGCCGCGCCGAACACGGCCGAGGCCCAGACCAGCTTGATCGCCTCGACCAGCCTGCGGAAACGTTCGTCCGGATCGGGCTGATCGCAGGGGATCATCTTGGTGGCGTAGACGCCGGCGAACGGTCGGTAGAGCGCGTCCTCCAGCAAGCTGGAAGAACGCACGGCCAGCGGCGACCGCGAGTTCTCGGCCAGTGTGCGCAGCTCTCCGAGCACCTCGGGCGGGAGGTCGGCGCACATATAGGCGTGGGCGATGCGCTCGTCCTCCAGCTCGTTCGTTTCCAGCGCGTCGAGCGCATTGCAAGACACGAACCGATCGTAGACATCCGTGCCGACAACGCAAAACGGTGGAATACCTATCTCGATCCCGGAGAGGCTCTCCCGGTCGATACGGGACTCCAGCGCTTCGGCGATGCGCAGCAGACCGGAGGCCTTGCCGCCCAGCTCGCCGGATCCGATCAGCAACGAGCCGCCCAGCGGGCGGACGCTTTCCGTATCGCCGCCGGAGAACCTCACACCCAGCCCCGATCGCGGCAGGCGGCCGCGACGCGGTTGACGGCGATCACGTAGGCGGCGTCACGCATCAGCAGTTTTTTCTTGCGCGCCAGCTCGCTGACCGCGAGGAAAGCGGCGGTCATCTTCTGGTCGAGCTTGCCCAGCGTTTCGTCCTTGGACCAGAAGTAGTTGGCGTTGCACTGCACCTGCTCGAAGTAGCTGCACGTCACGCCGCCGGCGTTGGCCAAAAAATCGGGAACGATGAAGACTCCGCGCTTTTCGAGAACCGCGTCAGCCTCCGGCGTGGTCGGACCGTTGGCGCCCTCGGCCACGATTTTGACCCGCTTGGAGCAGCGCTCCACCGACTCCGCGTTGATCTGGTTCTCCAAAGCGGCCGGCATCAGGATGTCGACGTCCTGCTCGATCCACTTCTCTCCGGGCAGCATTTCGTAGCCCAGGTCGCGCGCTTTGTTCTTGTCGATTCCTCCGAAACGGTCGGTGATTCCCACCAACTCCTCGAGGTCGATTCCGTCCTTTTTCACGTATGCGTAGGAGGTCTCGTCGCGCTGGTCCCAGCAGGAGACACAGATCGTCTTGCCGCCCAGCTGGTGGTAGAGCTGGACGGCGTACTGGGCGACGTTGCCGAAGCCCTGAACCGCGGCCGTCGTGTCCGACGGTCGTACGCCGAGCTCCTTGAGCGCCTCGCGGACGGTGTAGATCGTGCCGTAGCCGGTGGCCTCGGTCCTGCCCAGCGAGCCGCCCATCCCCACCGGTTTTCCGGTGATGAATCCGGGGTACTTCCCGCCGCGGATCGCCTCGTACTCGTCCAGCATCCAGAGCATGTGTTGGGCGTTGGTCATCACGTCCGGAGCCGGGACGTCGGAGAGCGGGCCCATGTTGTTCGCCAACTGGCGCACCCAGCCGCGGCAAAGGCGTTCCTGCTCGCTCTGGCTGAGGTCGTGGGGATCGCAGATCACGCCGCCCTTGCCGCCGCCGAGCGGGATGTCGACCACCGCGCACTTCCAGGTCATCCACATCGCCAGCGCGCGCACAGTGTCGATCGTCTCCTGGGGGTGGAAACGGATTCCGCCCTTGCAGGGGCCGCGCGCGTCGTTGTGCTGAACTCTGAATCCGCGAAAGACGCGCACGGAGCCGTCGTCCATGCGCACCGGAATACCGAACTGGTACTCGCGGATCGGATCGCGGAGCAGGGCTCGGGTGCCGGAATCGAGATCGAGGTTGTCCGCAACGCTGTCGAACTGCCGCTGTGCCATTTCGAACGGGTTGAACGATTGTGTGGCCATGATCGGTTCCCTTTCTTTGTTGGAGTCCGATTAACCCTGTTCTTCGAGTCATCCTTCTTTTCGTCAGCGGTAATCCCTGCATCTCCACACGCCGCCCTCCACGTGTCTGCGGCTGCACTGATCGCGCTGGGCGCAGGTGGCGCAGAGACCTTCTTCGCGCACGTTGGGCGATCGGCCCTCGGGGCGGGGAGCGGGCGGCTCCTCGCGGCGAGATTTCGCCTCCGGAGCGTCTTGCAGCGTACGCTTCAGGGCGCACCACTGGACCCGTCCCGGATTGCGACGTCGAATCGGGCAGTCGGACGCGTAGACGCAGTCGGCGCAGATGTCGAGGTCCTTCGTATCCATGCGGCCTCCGCACGCTGCTCGCTCCAGTCCGCCTCGCGCCCGCCGCAACCCAGGCGGCCGTCGACGCTCGCTGCGGGAAGATGAAGCATCTGTCGTACCAGCTGATTACGAAGCAATTTTTCAGTAAAAACGAATGCTTGCGAGCAAAGAGAGTTTGCTGGGGTTGGATTGGGCCCGGGGAAATGGTTCCCGCCGGGGATGATCTCCCCGGTTTTCGGTTCAGGAATCCAGGCGGCGGAGCCGCTCGCGCAGCGTCTTGCGATCGATACCGAGGATCTTGGCGGCACGCGTCTTGTTTCCCCCCACCGAGGCCAACACGCTCTGGATGTGCTCTCCTTCGACCTCTTCCAGCGTGCGGTCGAGCCGCGGCCCGTCGCGCAGGTTGGTGGCCCGCAGCAGCGGCGGCAGATCGGGTACCTCGACCACGTTTCCGTCGGTCATCACGATCATGCGCTGAACTACGTTTTCCAGGGCGCGGACGTTACCCGGCCAGTGGTGGTGCCTGAGCACGCGCAGCACGTCGTCTGAGAAGCGCGGGACCGGACGACCCGCGGCGGCGGCGTACTTCTCTGCGAAGTGGTTGATCAGAAGCAGGATGTCGTCGCCCCGCTCGCGCAACGGCGGCAGGTCCACGGCGATCACGTTCAGCCGGTAGTAGAGATCCTCGCGAAATGCGCCGCGCTCGACCAGACGGTCCAGGTTCTTGTTGGTCGCCGCGATGACCCGCACGTCCACCGAGCGCGTGCGGGTCGAGCCGACCATGCAGACCTGCTTGTCCTGCAGCACGCGCAGCAGCCCTACCTGCATCGCCAGGCTCGTCTCGCCGACCTCGTCGAGGAAGATCGTTCCGCCGTCCGCGGTCTGGAAGAAACCGGCCCGCGTCTCCATCGCACCGGTGAACGCGCCGCGCACGTAGCCGAACAGCTCGCTCTCGAGCAGCCCCTCGGGGATTCCGCCGCAGTTGACGGCGACGAACGGCGCGTTGGCGCGCGGTCCGGCGTAGTGGATGGCGCGCGCCACCAGCTCCTTGCCCGTTCCGCTCTCCCCGGAGATGAGCGCGGTGGCGTCTGTCCGCGAGGCCTTGGCGATGATGCGGTAGATGCGCTTCATCGGCTCGGACTCACCGATGATTCCCCTCGGGGAGCGCGGGGTCGTCACCGCCCGCGAGGTGGCCGCGCGGCGCACGTACAGCTTCTCCAGCGAGCGGTCGACCGCGGCGAACAGCTCCTCGTCGGTGAACGGCTTGGAGAGGTACTCCTCGGCTCCGCTCTTGACCGCCTCGACGGCGCCCGGCACCGAGGCGTAACCGGTGATCATCATCACCTCGGTGTCGGGCAGGTTCTGCCGCACGTGCCTGACCAGCTCGAGACCGGACGAGCCAGGCATGCGCATGTCCGTGATCACGAGATCCACACCTCTGGCCTCGAGCAGTTCGATCGCCTCGGCCGTGGACGAGGCGGACAGCAGCCGAAACCCCCGCGACGACAGGTTGCGCTGGATCACCTCGACGGTGTTCGCCGAGTCGTCGACCACCAGGATTCGCTCCCCTTCGCTCTCTTTCTTCATCTCTTCGCCTCCACCACGCACGGCTGGCCTTCCCTGGGCAGCCTCAGCTCGAAGCAGGTCCCCTCGCCGGAACTGCTCTCGAGCTGGATGTCGCCGCCGTGCGCGGCCACTATGCCCTGAACCACCGAGAGCCCCAGTCCGGTGCCCTGGTCGACCTCCTTGGTGGTGAAGAACGGCAAGAAGGCGTTTTCCATCACTTCGTCGCTCATCCCGACTCCGCTGTCGATGACGAACAGCGCCACCTCGGCCTGGCGTCCGCGAGTGCGGATCGTCAGCGTCCCGCCGTCCGGCATCGCCTGTACCGCGTTGATCGCCAGGTTGACCACCACCTGGTGGAGCTGTCCCGGATCGGCCGGGATCTCGGGCAGCCCTCGCTCGAGGTCGTGCACGATCTCGACCTCTTGTTTCTTTGCGCGTGAGGCGACCAGCAGCGATCCCTCGCGCACCACCTCGTTGAGATCGGTGCAGACCCGGCGGCCGGGCTGCTGGCGGGCGAAGAGGCGCAGCTTGCTCACGATTTCGCGCGCGTGCAGGCAGGCGTCGATGATGCGTTCGATGTCGCGCGCCGGCTCCTGGCCCAGCTCCTCGCTCTTGCTCGCGAGCTGGGCGAAGCCGAGGATGTTGGCCAGCGGCTCGTTGAGCTCGTGGGCGACTCCGGCCGCCAGCTGGCCGAGGGTCGCCAGCCGGTCGGCGTGGCGCAGCTGTCCCTCGAGACGCTTGCGTTCCTCCCGCTGGCGGCGTCGCTCGATGATCCCGGAGACCTCGCGGGCGATCGCCTCGACCAGGTGCCGCTCCTCCTCGAGAAACGGGTCGGCGTCGGGCTCCTCGTCGTCGCTTCGGCAGAATACCTCGATTCGGCCGCGCGCCTCGCCGTCCACGCTGATCGTCGCCCAGAGACCGTGCTCGGTCTCGCAAAAATCGGAGCTGAGGTGTTCCTCGCCGTCCAGCACCAGGCGCGCCGAGGTACGGTCCGGGTGCTGCCAGGCGGGAGGGATCAGATCGACCACGCCGCGCAGAATCTCGAAAAGCGGTGTCGCATACCCCAGCGCGCCGAGGCGCAGCACCTCGTAGAGGCAGCTGAGCTCCTTGATCCGTTCGCGCAGGACAAGCTCGGTGTTTTCGACTTCGTTTGCGACCGTCACCGGGATCTCCTGGTCAAATCGGTCTCACGGCAGTTGATAGGCGGCGCTGCGTCCGCCTGTCAACGTGGAAAGAGCTTGCGCCGACGGCGTTCTGGATATGTTATCTAGAAAGGTGTCGCTAAGATCGGGCTTTTTGTGAACCGACTGGGAGGTCTCATGGTCGAAGCAGGTTGGGAAAACGTGCGAACTCTCGAGAGCTACATCAACAGGGAGCAGCGCCTGCACCCCAACAGCCGCGGGGTCTTCTCCGATCTGCTGCGCCGGATCGGCGTGGCCAGCAAGATAATCGGGATCAAGCTGCAGAAGGCCGGGCTGCTGGAGGTGATGGGCGCCCGGGATCTTCCCGACCCGGGGTCGCGTGACATCAGCCGGGCGCAGCTGATGGCGCACGAGATCATGCAGGCGGCGCTGAAGTGGTTGTCGTCGGTGGCAGGGCTCGCATCCCGCGAGGAGCCCGCTCCGATTCCGATCGAGGTCAGGCGGCACGACGGCGATCGCTACATCGTGCTGTTCGACGCGCTGGACGGCGCCTCGAACATCGGCGCCAACGTCTCGGCGGGCACGATCTTCTCGATCTACCGCTGCCGGGTCGGACAGGAGCAGCCGGTGCTCGAGGACATCCTGCAAGCCGGCCACCGGCAGGTGGCGGCAGGTTACGTGATCTACGGGTCGAGCACGATGTTCGTCTTCACCACCGGGCACGGCGTGCAGGGCTTCACCCTCGATCCCGAGATCGGCGAGTACGTGCTCAGCCACGAGGACATCCTGATCCCGGACAGATGCAAGTGTTTTTCGGCGAATGTAAGCCAGTACCTCGACTGGGACGAGCCCACCAGGCGTTTCGCCGACCACGTACGGGGGGACGACGAGCCGCGCTACCGCAAGACCTCGTCGCGCTACATCGGGTCGCTGGTGGCCGACTTCCACCGCAACCTGCTGTACGGCGGCGTCTACCTCTATCCGCTCAACGCCAGGACCGGCGCGAGCAAGCTGCGCTTGATGTTCGAGTGCGCTCCGCTGGCGATGATCGTCGAGCAGGCCGGCGGCGAGGCCTCCACCGGCCGCGAGCGCATCTTGGAGATCCAGCCCGGCGAGCTGCACCAGAACGTACCGTTCGTGATCGGAACCCGCGCAGAGG
Source organism: Polyangia bacterium (assembly GCA_046484285.1). Taxonomy (GTDB): domain Bacteria; phylum Myxococcota_A; class Polyangia; order JAAYKL01; family JAAYKL01; genus CAZHCG01. The sequence goes on along the minus strand of JAWOBP010000036.1, from coordinate 28,087 downwards.
TGGAGCTCTACGAGAAGATGGTGCGCGAGCACGACATCGCCACCGGCCGCGTTCGTCCCTCGGTGCCTCCGCCATCGCCGTAGGCTTTTCGAGGCTCGCCAACAAGAGGTTTGTTGGCGGTCGTCAACCGCCCTTTTTGGCCTGATCGGCCACGGCCGCCGCCGCCGCGGCGACCGCCTTCGGATCTCCCAGGTAACGGTGATCGAGGGGGCGCAGCTCTTCGTCGAACTCGTAGACGAGCGGGACTCCGGTGGGAATGTTGAGCTCCACGATCTCCTCTTCGCTGACGTCGTCGAGGTACTTGACCAGCGCGCGCAGGCTGTTGCCGTGCGCCGCGATCAGGACTCGCTTGCCCGAGCGGATCGCCGGTGCGATTTCGTCCTTCCAGTAGGGCAGGAAACGGTCGACCACGTCCGCCAGGCACTCGGTGCGCGGCAGCTCGCTGTCGGAGAGATCTGCGTAGCGCGGATCGCGGCCGGGAAATCGCTCGTCGTCGGGCTCGAGCGCCGGGGGCTGCACCGAGTAGGAGCGGCGCCAGGCCAGCACCTGCTCGTCGCCGTACTTTTCGGCGGTCTCGGCCTTGTTCAGCCCCTGCAGGGCGCCGTAATGCCGCTCGTTGAGACGCCAGTGGCGGATCACGGGGATCCACATCAGGTCCATCTCGTCCTGCGCCAGCCACAGCGTGCGGATCGCCCGCTTGAGCACCGAGGTGTAGGCCACGTCGAAGGCGTAGCCGGCCTCGCGCATCAACCGGCCCGACTCGATCGCCTCGCCGACGCCCTTTTCGGTCAGATCGACGTCGGTCCAGCCGGTGAAGCGATTCTGCTTGTTCCACTCGCTCTCGCCGTGCCTGAGCAGCACCAGCTCGTACATAGCGCCCTCCTTCTCGACACCAATCGCGCCGGCCTTGGAAAGTACCACCGATCATACTCGCCGCACAGCATCGCGCAACGCCGCTGCGAAGCCGGGCTCAGTCCTCGGCGATTTCCTCGAGCAGGAGGCGGGCGGCCTTGTGGCCGGAGAGCTGGGCCACGGAGACGCCGTGGAACGGTACGGTCCAGCTCCCCGCCAGGTACAGGCCTTCGATCTCGGTGGTGTTGGGCATCCGCATCTTCTGCTCCGGCGTGCAGTCCCAGCCGTAGGGTACGCCGTCGTGCTGCAGCGTGTAGCGGGCGATGGTCCTGGGCGTCATGCCCTCCTGGACCTCGATGTGCTCGGAGAGGCCGGGCAGGAGTTTTTCGGCCATCGCGATCAGGCGATTCATCATGTCGCTCTTGTGCTGCTGGTATCCCTCTCCGCGCTCGGGCCAGGCGTCGATCTCCGAGTAGGTGTTGAGCACCAGCACCGACTTGCCCGGTGGCGCGTAGGTATCGGGATCGAGGTTCGAGTAGAAGGTCATCGAGATGAAGCCTTCCTCCCAGCGTCCCTCCATTGCGGCTTCGTACATCGCGTCGGCGTCCAGCCCGGAGAAGTAGAAGATCTCGTAGTCGTCGATGTCCCAGAAAGAGGCCTCCACGTCGAGACCCAGGTAGACTCCGGCCAGCGAGTTGGCCGTCTCGAACTCCTCGAGCATCTCCTTTGCGTCGCGCGGAGTGTTCTCCTCTCCGACGAGGTCATTGAAGGTCTGGAACGGATCGGCGTTGGAAACTACGTAGTGGGCTGTGATGCTCTCGCCCGCTTCGGTGGTCACTCCTGCGACCCGTCCGTCGTTCAGGTCGATCGAGGCCACCCTGACACCGGTGCGCACCTCTCCGCCGAGCTCCTCGATGCGTTCTCTGTAGGCGTCGGAAAGCGCCTGAGCGGTGCCCTTGACCAGCCAGGCCCCGTTGGCCATGTAGCTGCGCGTCGCCAGCGCGAAGGTGGGAGCGAACATGCGGGAGGGCGGCGGTCCGTAGTACGGCCAGAAGCTGGCCAGCACCGCCTCGAGTTGCTCGTCGTCGAGGTTTTCGTCGAGCAGCTGCTCCACGGTGGCGTCGCGGTAATGGAACAGGGTCGGCTGCCGCAGCGGCACGGTCAGCTTGATCAGCGCGGCCGTGATCGGAGCGGAGCGGTGCAGGTCGCGCAGCGCGATGATATCGTCGTGGATTGTCTGCAGCACCTCGTCGTAGGCGTGCAGGCCCTCGCACTCGTCGGGCCAGCGCTCGCACAGCGTCTGCATGGCGCGGTCGTGGTCCGAGTCCAGGGTGAACTCGAAATCGGGGTAGACCGCCCGGTACAGCTCGGGCACGCGGATCAGCTCGACTCGATCGCGGATGCCTGCCTGCTCGAGGCTTTCGATCAGCGAGCCCTCTCCCGCGCCGAGGGACATCTCGTGCAGCGCGACGTCGAAAACGAAATCGCCGCGTTCGAAAGATGTGGCCATCCCGCCCACCTTGTGATGTTGCTCGAGCGCCAGCACCTCGAGACCGCCGACCGCCAGGTGAGTGGCGGCGGAGAGTCCCCCCAATCCGGAGCCTACCACGATTACGTCGTAATCGGTCGCCGTCGAGGCCGGACGTTGAACCGAGCTGCAAGAGAGCAGGGCGGCGAACAGCATGAGTGTCGCCGAGAAGCGAGCTGCAGTGATTCTAGACGTCAACTGATCTCCTTCCATGCGGAATGCTTCCGTTTTCAGAGGCACGATGTACAAGACAAATTCACATGACAAGAGCTGCAAATGGACCCGATTAGCATAGTGGGAGTTGGTATTGCGGTCAAATTGATCCGGGTCGGAGCACTCCGCGCTGTGGGAAAAACGTTTCGGGCCGGGGGTCCGGCGGGCGGCGCTCGATCGCGATACCCCGGTTTCAAGGGGGTGAGCCGGTCTTTGCTGAAAGAAACACAACCTTCCCTGTTCACGGGGAAGAAAACCGCCGTGGACTCCAAGGCGATCCCGTCTTTCGCCAGGCCGGTGCGCGAGGAGGAGAAGCGCGCCGAAAAGGACGGACGCCGCCTGCACCATCTCGAGCGCGATCCGGCAAAGCTCGAGAGCTTTGTCCTGTGGCGGATAAACGAATCGCTCGACGACGTGGATGCCACCGATGTCCAGCGTCGCGCGATCCTCTCCCGCGCCCGACTGGTAATTCGCGACGCGGTGGCGCTGCACGAGGAGCACGAGGCCGACCACGACGAAATCATGGCCGAGTTGGAAAGCGGGCGTCCGGACGCGGACTGGCTGCACGAGATGCTGGACCGGCGCTTCGAAGAGGTCCGAGCATTTGCCCATCGCAGCCTGGACAGGACTCTCGAGGCCTACGGGTTGCTGGACGAGACCCAGCGCTCGATACTGCTCGAGGATTTCGAGGATCATTTCGATCGCAACCACGGTCGCTGATCGGTAGAATCCCCGCATGCCTGACTCTCACCTCACCACCGTCCTTCTGATAGAGGACGATGATCGTCTCGCGGATCTGACGAGCAGGTACCTGGAACGCGAGGGGTTCTCCGTCACGGTGGCGGAAGACGGAGAGCACGGTCTGAACGAGGCGAGACGAGGGCGTTTCGACGCCGTTCTCCTGGATCTGATGCTGCCCGGCATTTCTGGGATCGAGGTCTGCCAGCAACTGCGTCGTGAAAGCGACGTTCCAATCATCATGCTGACCGCCAGGGGCGAGGAGGCGGATCGAGTGCTCGGCCTGGAGCTGGGCGCCGACGACTACATGCCCAAGCCGTACTCCGCGCGCGAGCTGCTGGCCAGGATTCGCGCGCTGCTGAGGCGTACGCGAGGCCAGGCCGGACCCAGAGACCGCGCGACTCGATCCCGCGCTGGGGGGAGGTCTGGTCCTGCACGCGGAAAAGCTGCGGCTCGAGGATGTCGTCGACAAGACCAAAAAGAGGTTCGAAGATGTCCACCCCGGCCGCGGGCTGCGGGTCGATCTCGACTCGGATTCGCCTTTGATCGAGGCGGACGAGGTGCTGCTGAGACGCCTGCTCGACAACCTGCTGGACAACGCGGCGCAGTACTCCGGCTCCGACGAACCCGTCGAGCTCGCGCTCGGGCTCCGCAACGGTTCGGTGGAGATCGCGGTGCGCGACAGGGGCATCGGCGTTCCCGACTCCGAGCTGGAGAGAATCTTCGAGCCTTTTCACCGCACGGACAGCAGCCGCTCGCGACGCGCTGGCGGAACCGGGCTGGGCCTGGCCCTGGTGCGTCGAATCGCAAAGGCGCACGGCGGAAGCGCCAGGGCCCGCAACCGCGAGGGCGGCGGTGCGGTCTTCACAGTCGAGCTGCCGATCGGCTAAGGGCTCGCGCAAGAACAGGTTCGACGAATCGGTAACCGTGGTTATTCTTGCGCGAGCCCTGACGCACGCAGCGCACGTGGTTGTAGATTGCGGATCACGTCGCCCTGGGGGCCGTGCCGATGAGGATAGTCGGCCGGATCTCCGACTCTTTGGTACAACTGGTAAGAAGAAGATGGATATATGACCCGGTACGCCACATAATGTAGATATTCGGATGGCCTGGGATCAGGAGGTGAAGAATGCTTTTCCACCACAACAGGACTGCGGTTGCCGCGTTGCCGCTGGCGTTGCTCGTCATGGCCTGCGGCGGAGGCGGAGGCGCGGTTCTCGCCACGACGCCGACGCCGGATGCGACGACCACCTCGGTGGAGATTCCTCCGCTCGAGGGCGGCTTCGAGTGCCCCGTCCCCCAAGAGGAATGGACTCCGGTGATGATCGCGGGCGAAGGCGGCGCGCAGCTTGCGTCCGCCCTTTCCGATCGCGACTCGGTGATGCTGCTGCTGGGTCGGGGGATGGACGCCGCCGAGGAGGACCGGGTCTTCCAGATGGTCAAGGCCGCGGCCTCCGAGACGGCGGTCGTGGCCCGCGACCGGGGCACTCTGGACAAGCTGCTCCAGGAGCGGGGCGAGATTCCCTACCGCACGACCATGGAGCCGGCCGGAACCGACATGTTCGGTCGTCCCTACCTGCTGCCCAAGCACCACCCGTTGCGCACCGAGTGGCTGGCAGACAAGAAGGCGCTCGAGGGAGCGGAGGGTCTTCTCACCGTGCGGCGCATTCGAGTCGGCGACCAGAAGCTGCGCGAGCTGAGGCGACGCCGGCGCGGTGACTGTTCTTTGCTGATCGAGGCGCTGGCCGGCGGCGTCGAGTCGGGAAAGAGCTTGCTGGCCACCTACGAGCAGGGGGCGAACGCCGCTTTGGAGCGGGCTTTCCGTCGCCACCTGGAGGTGGCGCTGCCTTTCTGGCGCGAGGAGGTCGCGGCGGCGCGCGTCGAGGCCGATCCGTCCGGGAAGGCGATCCGTTGCCTGGACGCCTACCAGCAGATGCTGGAAAGCTACGTACCATGCCTGAAGAGGGACTGCGGGCTGCAGCCGGCGATGCTGCTTTGCGCCGGCGGAGCGATCGGGCTGGATCGCGGTCCGCTCAACGCTTTGCCCGATCGTTGTCCGGCGGTAGGCGTGCGGGACTACGCCGCCGAGATTCGCGAGCTGGCCGCCCGCGCCGCTGACGAGGTGCTGCCCTCGCTCAACGGACCCTGGACCGGCGAGCTGCTGCGTCTGACCGCGTTGCAGCGCCTGCAAAACGGAATCGAGGACTTCTGCGCCCCGCGGCACCGCCGTTTCGCCGCGCAGGACCTGGAGTCGGCGAGGGAAGAGCTGCGCGATCTGGTCGAGCGGCTCGACCGGCGCGAGCTCGACGGGGAATGGTACCCCTCGAGCGGCATGGAGCGGGCGCCCGGCACCGGACCGGTGGAGGTGGTCGCCAGGTTGCGCGCGGTGGGCTCGGATCCCCATCGCGACGTCGAGGACACGCTGGACCGGCTGCGCGGAATCGAACGTTGCAACCGGGGCGGAGAGCGCACCATGCAGGCGGCCCTGGTGGACGTGGGCAGCTCCGAGGTGGTGTTCATGGGCATCTTCTTCGAGGAGCAGCTCCTTTGCGAGGATCTTCCGCCGGGCAGACCGTGAGTCTCACTTCTTTGAACGAACGGGGCTTGTGCTTGGTTTTGTCTCGAGATTGTCGTATTTTCAAAACATAGATTCTTTGTCAGAAAAAACATCGGTCCAAATCCGGATACTGGATCCGGAAGGAGGTTTGGCGATGAGAGATCCGTGGAACTGGATTGTCTTTGCTCTGTTGGCAGTCGGGCTCGCGGCTCTGGCGCCTCGGCTCGCTGCGGCGCAGGATGACGCCGAAAAGGACGATGGGGAGGCCGCCGCAGAGGAGGACGCGGACGAGGAGATCTCCGACAAGGACGATGTCGACACCGAGGAGCTGTTCGGTGCGGACGAAGAGCTGCCGCCCGGAGCCGGAGCGGGCGAAGAGGACGAGGAAGAGAAATCGGTGCCGCCCGAGGAGGTCGAGCCCAAGCTGCTGCGCGGCACCTGGACGAAATCGATCGTGTTCGCCACCGACGACGGGCAGTTCGAGTTCCAGCCGCGGGGCTGGGTCCAGCCGCGCTTCAGGATGAACATCGTTCCGGACAACGACGACACGCTGGCGGGGACCGGCTTCACGCTCAAGCGCGCCAGGTTCGGTTTCCAGGCCAAGCTGTTCGACTGGGCGCGCCTCTACCTGGACAGCGGTTTCGCCTCGGGTCAGGGGCGCCTGGTGGACTACTTCGTGGACATCGATCCCTTCGACGGGATCGCGGCGCTGCGCGTCGGTCACTTCCGGCCGTGGTTCTCGCGGCAGTTCCTGATGTCGACGACCAAGCTGCAGATGGTCGAATACGCCCAGGCCTGGCAGGATCCCCTCTTGGGCCTCGGGGTCGGCCGCGATCTGGGCGCCTCGATCTTCGGGATGATCGCCGACACGGTGGAGTACGGAGTGGGCGCCTGGAACGGCGAGGAAGGCAAGTACGATCTCGGTCCGATGACCACAGAAAACGATCTCGTTTCGCCGGGCAACATCGATTTCGAGGTGGGCGGCCGGATCGCCGTACACCCGCTGGGGCCGACGAAGATTGGCGAGCCCCTGCCTTTGGGCAACGAGTCGGACAGCGCGATCTCCGACAAGCCCAAACTCGTCGTCGGAGGCGCGGTGCTGTACAACAAGCGGCACGGCAACGAGGTCGAAATCAGTGACGGGGTCTGGAATCTTTACTACGACCACCAGCTCAAGATCGGGGCCGAGCTCGCCTTCCAGTGGATGGGCTTCTCCTTCATGGGCGAGCTGTTCTGGACGCAGACCAGGGTCCAGGACGACGCCGACCAGGCGATCAAGACGGCCGTGCGCGACCTGGACGGCGAGCCCACGGGGCTGGGCACGTACGCTCAGCTGGGTTACTTCGTCATGCCGCGGCAGCTCGAGGTCGCCGCGCGCTTCGACATGGTCGACGAGAATACCGAGGTGCGCGGCACGCGGCTCTACCCGGGAGTCGGGGCCACCTACTACCTGCACGGCAACAACCTCAAGGCACAGCTGATGTACCGCCTTTCCGCGGGGCCGGGATACAAGAAGCCCGATCCCAGCTACATTCCGATGGGACACGAGGTCTTCCTGATGCTGCAGGCCTCGATCTAGCCGGAGCAAAGCTTCGACCAGACGCCGGACACGGCGCTCGATTCGGGCGCGAGCCAGGAGGTGGACAGTTGAAAATCGGCGACGTGATGAGCACCAACTCCGTCAGAATTCTGGAGGGCGCCAGCTTCGAGGAGGCCGCCGCCCGGGTTTCCGATACGGGCGCCAGCGACCTGATGGTGGTGCGCTCGGACGGTACCTTCGTCGGCGTGCTTTCCGAGGGCGACCTGATCCGCGCTACTCTGCCCGAGTACGACGACCTGATGCGCGACGGCGCGCCGGTGGGTGGAGCCTGGAAGGTGTTCCTGGAAAAAGGGCGCGAGAAGCGAGGCACGTCGATCGCCGAGATCACGATCACCTCGCCGGTCACGTTCCGCTCCACCGAGGACCTGATCAAGGCGGCCTCCACCATGATCAACAAGCAGATCCGGATCCTGCCGGTGGTGGACGACGGCAAGCTGGTGGGCACCATCTCCCGCGGCGACCTGTGCAAGGCGGTCCTGCGGGGCGAAGGCGGCTGATCCGGTTCGCTAGCGGGCCGTCTCGCGTCTCGAGAAGTACTCCCTGAGCAGCAGCGCCGAGGCGGTGGCGGCCTTGATCCGCCAGGCGGGACGGTTGACCACCAGCACGGCCAGCGCCACTTCCGGGCGCTCGGCCGGTGCGATCCCGACGAACCAGGTGTAGCCGCGGTAGGGATCGCGGCCGGTCAGCGTGCCGGTCTTGCCGGCCACGGACACATCGCCGACCAGCGGCCGATTTTCGGGATCGCGAAAGGCGCGCCTGGCCGTGCCCCGCTCCACCGTCAGCTTCATCGCCTCCAGGATCCGCGCCGCGTGCTCGCGGCTGGCCACGCGCGCCACGAAGGCGGGCTCCGACTCGTGGAGCGTCCGGCCGTCCTCGGCGGTGACCTCGTCCACGATGTAAGGACGGAGCATCGCGCCGTCTTGCGCGATCGACTGGGCGATCATCGCCGCGTGCAGCGGGGAGAGGCGGGTGTGCCAGAAACCGGCCGCGGCCCGGGCGCGCTCGAGCCGATCGCTGGGGATCTCGGCGCGCGACTCGGCCAGCGGCAGGTCGAACGGCAGCTCGCGGCCGAAGCCGAAGCGGCTCGCCGCCTCGGCGATCTCGGATCGCTCCAGCCGGCGGTCGGACAGCTTGGCGAACACGGCGTTGATCGAGCGGCCCAGCGCGGAGGCCAGGTCGGCGCAGGCGGTGTCCAGACGGGGCGAGTCGACCAGGTTGCTCTCCGTGAGCTCTTGCCAGCCGCCGTGGTAGCAGACGCGTTCGTCGAGGTCGGTCTCGCCGCTGTCCAGCAACGCGGCGGTTGTCACGATCTTGAAAAGGGAGGCGGCCGGCGGCGAGGGATCGAGCGCCACCGCGTCGCTGTCCGCCGCGTTTTTTTCGAGCCGATGCTGGGAGAGCGCCAGCACGCGCCCGGTGCGCGAGGCGATCATCACCGCGGCGCCGGCCGGCACCTCGTAGCGCTCGAACAGATCGTCGGCGTAGCGCTGCATGCGGGGATCGAGGGTGAAGACCGCGCTGCGACCGTCCTCGAAACGCTGGATGTAGCGCCCGCCTTCGAGCTCCATCTCGGCGAGCGAGACGCCAGCCAAAGGATCGATCTCGGAGCCCGGCTCCTCGCCGCTCTCGGCCGGAGCCGCGCCCAGGCCGAAGACCGCCGCCAGCGCCAGCAGCAAAACGAGCGGAAGCGATGCGATCAACGCCGAGCGTTTCGCGCGCGAAGACATGAGAAAAAGCTAGATCGCCACGCGGCCGCGGGTCAAAAAACGGGCGAGGCCGCAGACCTGTCGAAGTCGCCGAGCTCGTCAAGAAATCAGGCTGCGATATTTACTCTACATCAAACGATATGAATAATTCGTGGTGTCAGGCTCACTGAAAACGTGAGCCGAAATTCATGGTGTCAAACTCACTGAAAACGGGGACATGAAAAAAAAGTTAGATCCCATGCGGTCGCAGGACGAAAAAAGGGGGCGAATTCTCGGGTGTCAGACACCCCGAAATAGAGTCATTGGTTGTCTTGGTAGCCCGACAGCATGCGTTCGCACTTGCCCAGGTCTTTTTGGCAGCTTTCCAGGCGCATCCGACACTCCATGATCTGCACTTTGGGCTGGTTCTGCCCCTGCTCTTGCTTCTGCTCGAGCATATCGCGTTCGTGCTCCGCCTTTATCGTTCTTAGGTACATGTAGCCGCCGACCAGGATCAACACGATGAGTAGTGAAAGAATCCACACGGCCTTGACCGCATTGCGTCTCGGCTTGGTGTCTTGCTTCTTCTCTTTGTTTTCGCTCTTTTTACCGGGTTTTGATTCGTCTTTCATGACTTGTGCTCCCCGTGCTGCGCCGGCGCAAGAATCGCAGTGCTACCGGTAGACGGCGTAGGAGGTGAATGTTGCCACCTCGTTGTAAATCCTCAGGCCGGCAAGGCCGGCCATCTCGGGCCAGACGTCTTCTTCGTCCAGTACCAGCTCGCCGTAGCCTCCCCCCTCGTCCTCGTACGCGCACAAAACGCTCAGTCCGTTGTAGTAGGCGCGGACCTTGTGCCAGTCGCCGGGCTCGGTCTGGACCGGAACGTCGATCCCGTCGATCGGGTCGATCGAGCTGCTCCCCTCGAGGATCCAGGCGCTCAGGCGGTTGCTGTCGCGCTCGAACAGGCAAGTTATCCAGTGTCCCTGGTCGTACGCTCCCAGCACGATTCCGACGTAGCTGTCGTTCCAGGGGTTGTCTCCCCCGAAGTGGAAGGTTGCCTCTACAGAGTAGATGCCCTCCTCGAGGAACGGCTCGCGGTAGTTGTTGGTGCCGTACGGACTCATCGACACCGAAACCGAGTCCTCGCCCCAGGACCAGGCCTCGCTGTCCGGATCCCACTGTCCCGGACCGCCGGTCATGGGATCGAAGATCTCGATGCTCTCCAGCAGCTCGTCGTTCCACGGCGCCTCGCAGGCGTCGCCCACGCCGTCGCCGTCGCCGTCGGCCTGATCGCCGTTGGGGTAGGTCGGGCAGTTGTCGCAGTTGTCGTCGAGGCCGTCTCCGTCCTCGTCGTGCCCGTTGCCCTGGCAGTCGGTATCGGCGTCGGCGTCGGAGTCCGAGTCCGAGTCCGAATCGGAATCGGAATCGGAATCGGAGTCCGCGTCGCCGTCACCGTCCGTGTCCCCGTCCGCGTCGGAATCGGCGTCCGCGTCGGCGTCTGTGTCCGCGTCGGTACCGCCGTCCAGGGAGAACGGTTGCGGCATCTCGCCGGAGCAGCCCCAGATCAGGAGCAACACCGGCACGATCGGCAGCAGTCTCAGCAGCATCTTCGCACCTCCTCCAAGAGCATTGTAGCAGCAATCGGACCGCTCGCCCGTCGAGCCCGGTCCGGGCCCGCGATGCAATCGGCGGCTCTACTTCACCTCGCGGGCGAAGAACTCGGCGGTCAACGGCTGCCCGGTGCACTGCTCGACGAACTCCGGCCAGGGGATGGAGCGTCCCGGTGCGAAGACCTGCTCTTTGAAAAACTTGCCGAACTCCCTTCTGCCGTTGAAGCTCAGCGTGCGCGCCGGGCCCTCGTGGCCGGCCAGCTCGACCAGCTTGTCGCGCAGCTGGGCGGCGAACAGCTCTCCGAGCTGGTAGTTGTGGTAGTAGACCGGCGCGATCGTGAAGTGCGGCTTGGCCGCCCAGTCCGGCGCGTCCCTGTCGGGCGGGCGCTCGAGCATCTGAAAGCGTTCCACGTTGTCCCACCACAGCGCGTCGAGGTCGCGCTCGGGATTCTCGTACATCGCCTTTTCGAAGTGCAGCATCACCATCGTCCAGCGGGCGAAGATCAACTGCTCGCGCCTGCGCTGCTCGTAGATCGCCTCCTCGACCTCGGCGACGCGCTCCTCGTCCGCGCCGGCGTAACCGACCATCCAGGTCGGGTTCTTGGCCAGGGCGCCGAACAGCATCGCCACGGCCTCCGTGGTGAAGATGTGCGCCATCTCGCGGAGGTTGTAGGGCAGATCCTGGTCGATGTGCAGGTCGTAGACCGCGTGGCCCTCCTCGTGGAGGATCGTGTCCATCCACTTGGCGTCCGGCTGGATGTTGAGCAAAGTGCGCACGTCGCCCGAGCGGTCGATGCTGATGCAAAAGGCGTGCTGGTGCTTGCCCTCGCGCTCGTAGAGATCGGAGCGAGCCAGGATTCCCTCGATCGGCAGCCCGATGTCGGCGTAGAAGGTCTTGGCTATCTCGACGATATCTTCCTTTTTCTTGTCCTCGTAGAACTCGTCGAGATTGACTGCGGCCGAGGGCGGCGCTGCCTGGAAGAACGGGTTGTCGTAGTGCCAGGGCATCATCTGATCGGCCTCGATACCGAAGCGCTCGGCCAGCTCGGCGTCCAGCTCGGCCTTCATCTCTGAAAACGGCCCGTCGGTCAGCTCCTCGAGCTCGGCGAAGACCGCCATCAGCTGCTGGGGATCGTGCTCTTGCAGATCGATCCGCATCTGCCAGAAGTTGTCGTAACCCAGCTGGCCGGCCGCCTCGTTGCGCAGCCCGGCCAGATCCACGATCATCGGCCCCACCTCGGCGCCGACCTGCTTGAGCGCCTTCCAGATCTCGCGGCGCCTCTTGCTCTTGTCGCACTCGGCCAGCATCTTCAGCAGGTCGTTGTTCGACTTCTTCTCGCCGTCCAGCTCGGCGCGGAAGGTGTTGAACTTCTCCTCGATCGCCGCCGACTTCTTGACCATCTTTTCGAGCAGATCGTCGGGGAGCTGGTTGCCCTTGAACGCCAGGTAGGCGGTCTCCAGCGAGCGCTCGACCAGCGGATCGAGTCCCTCGGCCCCGCGCAGCTCCTCGATGCGGGCGAAACGATCGGAATCGGAGTGCAGCTTCTCCAGCGCCAGGTCGGCCTCGGCGTAGGCTTCGAAGTCCTCCTTCTTTCCCGAGTTGGCCGCCTTCCAGTAGGCCAGGTTGGCCTTCTTCTCGAGCTCGGCCAGCTCCTCGTTGTACTGCTCTAACAGAGCCCTGGCTTCGGCGTTCACGTCGCTCTCCTCGGCTGCCGGTTCCGGCTCGACCGCCGGCTCGACCGGCTGCTCCGCGGCGCCGCAGCCGACCAGCGCCGGCATCGCGAGCGTCGCTACCAGAGTCTTGGCGATCTTCCTCATTTTCTCCTCCTCGTCTTGAAGCACCCTATTGAGGCTTCGCCGCCCGCCTGCGACGGAGACCGCAACGCCGCCTTTCTACCAGGGAAACAGGTAGTCAGTCGAGAGGCTCGAGTCGAACCGGCCTGTTGAAAGGAGATATGGTTTCGCCGATAATCAATGAAATGATATCCTTTGAAAAATGGAGCAACGAGATGAAGAAAAATCACGAGAGCACTTTCGCGATGATCCTGGTGGGGCTGCTCGCCTCCGCGCTGGCGTTCGGTTGCGGCGACGACGACAACGATGACGGCGACGGGACGGACGCGGACACGGACACGGACTCGGATTCCGATACCGATACCGATGCCGACACCGACGCGGACACTGACACCGACGCCGACACGGACTCGGACACCGACGCGGGCCACACCGTGACCGCCACCGTTTCGGTGCCGTCCGACTTCGACGCCACGCCGGTCAAGATCGGCGCGCACTTCTACGATTCGCTGCCCCCGGCCGGCCCGCCGTCGGTGATGGGCGAGATCATCGATGATCCGGCCATCGGCGTCGACACCCCCTATGAGCTGGAGATGGCCGGCGTCGAGGCCGAAGGCGACTACTTCATGTACGTGGTTCTCTACGTCGAGGGCGGCGGAGACACCATGCCCTCCCCAGGCGTCGACTACGTGGGCAACTCGGACCAGCTTACCTTCGGCGAGGGCGACGTGGACGCGGGAGAGATCGAACTGGCGCTGGCCGAATGAGGCGAGCTCGCACGATCGCCGCGGCGTTCGTCGCGATCGCGCTGGCCGGCGGTTGCTCTCCGACTGCGGACGAGCGCTGCGGCGGCGGCTACGTCTGGAAGGATGGGACCTGCATACCCGAGGACGAAGCAGACACCGAAACGGATAGCGGACAGGACACGAACGCCGACGCCGGGGATGCCGGCGGCGGAGAGGGGCCGTCCGGCCTGGGCGTGGAGTGCACCGAGGACGGTGGAGAATGCGAGGGCTTCGAGGCCGATTACTGCGCGCTTCAGCCCGGTCAGGAGACGGGCTACTGCACGGTGGCGAATTGCAGCACCGATCCCGACGACTGCTACGGGGAGTACAGCTGCTGCGACTTTCCGTACAGCGGCGTGCCCAACTTCTGCGTGACGCCCGAGGACTACGATATACTGGGATCCACGTGCGACGGATGAAAAGCCCGCAAAGACAGATCGCGCCCGGAAAGGCGAGCCGGAGCCGATGAGCTGGTGCGCCCTGGCGATGCTGGTACCGCTGGCCGCGGGGATCGCTCCGCAGCAGGAGGCGGAGAGCGCCCCCGCCGACTCGGAATCCGGCGTCGAGACAGAGATCGCATCATCCGGCGACGGGCAGGCCCACTCCGATCCTGCTCTTGAACCCGCGAGCGACGACGCCGGCGACGAGGAGCTGGCCGAGCGCGTCGAGAGTCTGGAGGCCCGCGTCGAAGAGCTGGAGATGGCACAGCTCGAGAACATGGGGACCGAGGACACGACGCGCTTTTTGGAGATCTATGGATTTTTCGATGTCATGTTCTCCAAGTTCTTCGTCGATGAAAAGGGGTTGTTCAATGGTATCATGAACGATCATCTCAGCTTCCTGATGCAGCACCTCAACCTCTACTTTTCCAGCCAGATGTCGGAGAGCTGGTCCGCGCTGGTGGAGCTGCGTTTCTCCTTTTTGCCGTTGGGCCAGGAGGAGTCGTTCGATATGGGGATCACCGACTACGAGCGGACCGACACCACGGTCAACGATCCGTACAGCGACGAGCGCATCCGGCTGGGCGGTCTGGCGATCGAGCGTGCGCACGCCACCTGGCAGGCGGTCGACTGGTTCGGGGTGCTGGCCGGCAGGTTCCTGACGCCCTACGGCATCTGGAACATCGATCACGGCGCCACGGTGCTGATCCCGATCCGTCCCCCGCTGTTGCAAATCCACCAGTGGGTGCCGACCGCGCAGACCGGTTTGCAGGTCTTCGGACGCTTCTTCCCGGCGCGCAACCTGTACCTGGACTACGCGGTCACGTTCTCCAACGGACGCGGTCCCACCGATTCGGTGTTCGACCTGGACCACGACAAGGCGATCGGTCTGCGGGCGAGGCTGATCTACGACGATACGGACGTGCGCTTCGCGGTCGGCGGGTACGGCTACACCGGAGAGTACACCGACGTGAGCAAGAGCGCGGTGACCACTCCGGAGTTTCACGTGACGGTCGAGGCGACCGAGAGCTACCGCGAGTACACCGGCGCCGCCGATCTGCTGCTCGAAGTTGCCGGCGTGCGGCTGCAGGGCGAGTTCGTCCGCGGCCGGGTCTACTACGACGAGCGCCCGCCGCGCTCCCAGTTCCGCGGCGGCGGGTACCAGCCGGACTACGTCTTCACCGACGTCTACGGCCTGCTGGCCTACACGCTGCCGCTCGACGAGTGGCTGGGAACGATGGACCTGACTCCCTACGCGATGTTCGAGTGGAGCGACATGGACGACTCGCTGCCCAAGATGATCGGGCACGTCTACGTGGGTGGGCTCAACTTCAAACCGACGCCGTTCGTCACCCTCAAGGGCGAGTACTCGTACAAGCACTCGCCGAATCTGTCACACGCGGACTTCTCGGTGGCGTCGATGCAGCTTGCGGTTTCGTTCTGAGCGACGAGGAGTGTAGGGTGATCGAGCCGTCGAAAGCGAGTTGGAAAGCGCCGGGAGCCGCGGTCGGAGCGAGGCCGCGCGGCCTCGTACGGTACTCCATCGCGGTCGCGGTCGCGCTCGCGCTCAGCGTCTCGTCCGTCGCGGTGCCGGCCGAGAGCCCCCAGGATATCCTGGTGGTGGTCAACGAGGACAGCGAGGTGGAATCTGTCACCGAAGAGGATCTGCGCGACGTCTTTTTGCGACGCCGCATGTCCTGGCACGGCGGCAAGCGCGCGATTCCAATCAATGCCCGAGAGGGGACCGCGGTCCGAGAGGCCTTCAGAAAGCGCGTGCTGGGCATGAACGCCGACGAGGAGACACGCTACTGGCAGGACCAGCAAATCCGCTCGGGCAAGACACCGCCCAAGGAGTTCGGGAACCCGCAACGCGCCGTGTTCAAGCTGCACGACGCGGTCTGTTACACGTTTCGCTCCGACTACAAGGAGGCCGTCGGCCGAATCGTGCTCGTGGTTCACGCGGATTGAACAACCAGGGCTTTTCGTTGCAATTCAGAAAGAGGCCGCCCTCGTTATTCTGCTCGCCTTGACCCGGCGACTGGGCGAGGGGTATTAACACGACATCCGTCGGGGCGTGGGGAAAGCCGCGTCTTTCGCGGCGGAACAATACGAGACGCGAGCTGTCCAAACAACGAGAGCGACGGGAGATCCGATGAGCGACAACCTGGAAAACAGCAAAGCCTCTGACGCGAACGAGAGCACGGCGGAGAGCGCGGCATCCTTCGAAGACTTCGAGCTGCTGCCCGAGGTGGCCGAGGCGATCGGGAAGCTGGGGTTCGAGAGCCCCACGCCGGTACAGGCACGAACCTACCGCGAGATCATGTCCGGCCAGGACGTGATCGTGATGGCCCAGACCGGCACCGGCAAGACCGCCGCTTTCGGGATTCCGCTGGCCCAGAGGCTCGATCCGAACGCCGCCCGCGTCCAGGCGCTGGTGCTGACCCCCACGCGCGAGCTGGCGCTGCAAGTCTCGCGCGAGCTCGACGCGATCGGCGAGCAGCGGGAGCTGTCGTGCGTGGCCATCTACGGCGGCGCCTCGTTTTCCAAGCAGGTCGAGCAGGTTCGGGCCGGGTGCGCGGTGATCGCCGGCACGCCGGGTCGTGTGCTCGACCACCTGCGGCGCGGCACGATCTCGTTCGATGGGCTGCGCGTCTTGGTGCTCGACGAAGCGGACGAGATGCTCTCGATGGGCTTCGAAAAAGAGCTTTCCGAGATCATGGAGCGGCTGCCCGAACGGCGCCAAAACCTGCTGTTCTCGGCGACGATTCCGGACGACATCCAGCGGCTGGCCGGGCGCTACATGGACGAGGCGCTGCGCATCTCGGTCTCCGGCGACGCGGTGGCCGCGACGGAGATCAGCCACTACGTCTACCTCGTCTCGGGGATGGATCGCCCCGGCGACCTGGTGCGCGTGATCGAGGCCGAGCGTCCCGACTCGGCGATCATCTTCTGCAACACGCGCGACGAGACCCAGGCGGTGGCGCGACACCTGAGCAACTCGGGTTACGACGCGGATTGGATCAACTCCGACCTGTCTCAGGCGGAACGCGAGCGGGTGATGACGGCGACGCGCAGCGGCGAGCTCCGCTTCATGGTGGCGACCGACGTGGCGGCCCGCGGGATCGACATTTCCCACCTCAGCCACGTGATCAACTATTCCTTTCCCGAGTCGCTGGAGGCCTACGTGCACCGCACCGGACGCACCGGGCGGCAGGGGCGCCACGGCGCCGCGGTCTCGCTTGTCACGCCGCAAGATATCGGCAACCTCTACTTCCTGCGGCTGACCTACAAGATCTTCCCCGTGGAGCGCACGTTGCCCAGCGAGAAGCTGGCGGAGCGCGACCAGGAGCTGACCAGGCTGGAGACGCTCAGGCGCGCGCTGTCCGGCAGCCCCGGCGGCCAGTTCAGCGGACTGGCGCGGCGCGTGCTGCAGGACGTCAGCGCGGATCGAATCGTCGCCGGCCTGCTGGAAGCGCATTTCGAGGGCCTGGAGAAGATCGCTCGATCCCGCGGCGAGAGAGGCGGCGGCCGCAAGAAGGATGACGAGCGCAAGACCAGCTCCCGTTCCCGCCGCAAGCGCAGGGCGCAGTCCGAAGGCTCCGCCGAGACGCCGCGCAAGGATCGCGGGACAAGTGGCGGTCGTCCCGAGAAGAAGGAGCGATCCGAGCGGCCCCGCTCTGACGAAACCAAGAGCAATGCCGATGATCGCGACAGGGGCGAGGCGCGCGAGAGTGACGCCACCGATGCAAAAGGAACCCAGGAGCGTGCGCGCGAGATCTATCTGGACGCCGGGCGCAAGGACGGTCTCAGGATCTCCGCGCTGATGAAGGAAATCGTGGAGCGCAGCGGCCTGCCCCGCTCCGCGGTGGGACGGGTCCGCATGCTGACCAGGTCGACCTTCATCTCCGTGCCCGAGGAGAACTTCGAGGCGGTGCTCGAGGCCGCCGGGAAGATCGAGCTGGACGGGCGCCGGCTCGGCGCCGAGCCCGCGGAGGAGTCATGAGCGGCATTCGCCGGCTGATCGCTTCCGCGGCCGTGCTGGCGGTCGCCTCGGCGGTGCTGCTGGGGGGCTCGATAGCGGCTGTGATACCGGCCGGCGACTTCGTGGCGAATCGATCGACGTCTCCCGCAGACAACCTGTTGCTGATCGGGGGCCTGACTCTGCTCGCGGTGCTGGCGGCGCTCGCTGAGGCGCTGTTGGTGATCAGGTTGATCTGGGGAGCGGAGGCGGTAGTCGGCAGGCCGGCTTCGAGCGGCGGGGAAGAGGAGCTGGACACCGGCGCGATCAAGGTGACCGGTACCAAGAAGGCGATCGTCGTGCTGCTGGCGCTGGCGGTCAACATCCTGGTTCTGGATCAGCTCGGCAGCGGCGTGCTGGTCACCCAGACCAGACGGCACAACGTGCTGTCGCTGCTGCGCTCGGAGGACGGCGGAGACCGGGCCGATGCCGTGGAGGAGGCGATTCAGCTCGTGGGCGACCCGCGCGTGACCGAGCAGCTCGAACGCGTGCTCTTCGAGCCTGGAGAGGGTCGCGAGTGGGCCGCCTACGCAGCGGGCGTGCGCAACGACCGGCAGCTGGCGGACGAGCTGGCCGAGCTTCTCGTCGGGGGCGAGCCGGTGGAGCGCGCGGCGGCGATGATGGCGCTGGCCCGCATCTCCAACCAGCTGGCCGACATCGCCGACGAGAGCGATCGCGAGCAGCGCCCCGAGGTCTTCGAGTCGCTGTCCGAGCTGGAGGAGCTGCGCCCGTTGCAAAAGGCGACCGCGGCCTTCTCGGAGACGAAAAAACACAGAAAGGACCTCTTGATCGGAATCGGCACCCTGGGGCGCAACAGGCACGTGGTCGACCGGGGCCAGGTCGAGCGGGCCGGGAAGGCGGTGGCCGGCGCGCTGAAAAGCGGAGAGCTGGGCAACGAGGAGACGGTGGTGGGAATCTGGGTGCTGGGCCGGCTGGGCTCGCCGGCGGCGCTCGAATACCTTCACGGCCTGCTTTCCGCCGAGACCGACCTGCGCGTCCTCTGTCCGACGATGGAGGCGCTGGGCCACATCGGCGCCGCGGTCAGCTCGGACCACCTGGTCAGCCTCGTCGACGAGGTGGACCGGGGCGAGCGCTGTCCGGAGGTCGTGGCCGAGGACTTCACCGGCCACGAGGTGCTGCTCTGCCGCGGCACGCCGGTCGTAGAGAGGATCCTCCACGAGATCGCACACATCGGAGATCGCCAGGCGATGCCGGCCATGGAGCGGATCGCCAAAGACGAGAGCTACTCGCGGCGGGTGCGTGAGATGGCCGCCGAGATCGCCTACCAGATGAGGTTCGTCAAGGCAGAGCAGCACTGAGCCGAAACGGAGCGAGTTATGAGCAGATCACGTTCGATTGCACGAGTGACGGGGATGATCATGGCCGCGCATCTCCTGGCCGCCTGCGACGATGGCGGCGGCACGGCCGCGGATGCCGGGGACGCGGACAGCGACACGGCGACGGAGGGATCGAGCACTGTCACCGCAACAGTGCGTCTGGTCGACGCGGTCGGCGGCGGCGCCCCGCAGGGAGCGACGGTCACCTTCGACGGCGATCCGGTCGAGGTCGAGGGCGAGACCGCGACGGGAGAGGTCCCTGCCGAGGCGCCCTTCGAGCTGCTCGCCGAGGCGACGGGCTACGCCGACTACATGCTCAACGGCCGCGCCGGACAGAGCGACTTCACTTTGACGTCGTTCGTCAGCTCGCGCTCCACCACCGACTACGTGATGGGATCGCTGGGAATGAGCGTGGACGCGAGCAAGGGCTTCGTCGTGGTCGGAGTGGATACTCCAGCGCTGGAGCCGGTTGTGGGAGCGCGCGTCGAGATCGGCTCGGACCACGACGATCCGTTCGTCTTCGCCGGCAGCACGCCGCAGCTCGGCGACACGATACCCGACGGCGGCGCCAGCTTCGTCTCCTTTCCCAACGTGGAGCCCGGAACCGCGAGCATCGCGGTGACGCCCCCCGACGGTCTGAGCTGCGCGGTCTTTCCCGGCCCGGGCGAGCTGTCGGAGATCGAGGTCTACGCCGACCGCGTCTCGGTGATCTCCTACACCTGCCAGTAGGCGAGCCCTCGGCGAGAGGCTCTCGACCGGTCCGCTCAGCCCTGGATGTCGAGGTTGGTCAGGCCGGCGCGACGCGCTGCGTCGATCACCTCTTCGTACTCCTCGTCGGTGATCGGGCGCGAAAGGCGATCGAACTCGTGGGCTTTGTACATCGGACGGTACTGAGACATGATGTTCACATACGTGTCTGCGGGCAGGTTGGCCGCGATCCATTTCATCACGTCGACGCTTCCACCGACGTCGTTCGGCATCACCAGGTGACGGATCATCAGCCCGCGGTACATCCTCCCGTCCTCGGCCGGTCTGGCCACGCCGACCTGGCGGTGCATCTCGAGCAACGCCCGCTCGGTGAGCTCGGGGTATCTCTCCGCTCCGGAAGAGTATAGAGCGGCCATCTCGGAATCGAAGTACTTGAAGTCCGGTAGATAGATATCGACCACGCCGTCGAGCAGCTTCAGCATCTCCACTCGTTCCCAGCCGCACGTGTTGTATACCAGCGGCAGCCGAAGCCCGCGCCCGGCCGCGAGATCCAAAGCCTTGACGATGTGGGGCGAGTAATGGGTCGGAGTGACGGCGTTGATGTTGAGGGCGCCCTTCTCCTGGAGGTCGAGCATCATCGCGGCCAGCTCTTCCAGGCTGCGCTCCGTGCCCTGTCCACCCTGGCTGACTTGCCAGTTGATACAGAACACGCAGCGCAGGCCGCAGTTCGACAGGAAGATCGTCCCCGACCCCCCGTCGCCCACCAACGGCTTCTCCTCGTCCCAGTGGAGCTGGTGCGAGGCGACCTCCAAAACGGACGAGGCGCAGCAGAACCCCTCCTCCCCGGAGAGACGGTCGACACCGCAGCGGCGGGGACAGAGCTTGCAACTGCTCATCATCTCCCACAGCGCGTCCCCCCGGCGGGCGAGCTCCCCGCTGCGATGGAGCTCGATGTATCCCGGCTCCCGCTTGCGCGCGCCTCCGACAGCGGTCCGCCCTTTTCCTCCGGCCGCAGGACCACCGGCGCATCCGCACCCATCGCACGCCAGCCTCAGCCCGGCCGTCATCCCGGCGGCGAAGACGCCGCCCGCTCGCTTGAGAAAATCTCTTCTCGATCGTGATCGCATCCCGCCTCCCTGATCATTGTGCCACATTCTGCCAGCGGGATCTTCGACCCGCTCCGAGCGAAGGGACCAAAACGGGGACTCTATGCTTTCGAGGCGCTCATCAGCTCGTCACAATGCGGTGAGGAGAAAAATGGTAGCCTGCCCTCGATGGAAGAGGCGATGATTGCGCGTCATTCGGCTTCTGGTAAGGTATTTCGATGGAAGTCAAAGAGCGCGGTGGGATGAAAAAAAAAATTACTTCTCGAGGGATCGCACGCGGCCTGCGCCGCTCGCTGCCCTTCGCGCTCGCTGCCGCATGCGGCCTTTGCGCGTTCACCTGCATCTACAGCGGTGACAATCCGGACCTGGCGGGGCGCGACGTGCGCCTCACGATCTTGCACACCTCGGATATCCATTCCCGCATTCTGCCCTACGAGCACACGCCGATGTACACCGAGGAGAAGCTGGGGCTGGTCGGCGGGCGCGGGCCTTACGGCGGGATCGCCCGCGTTTCCCACATCATCCAGCGCGAGCGGAAGAAGGCCGGGAGGTCTCTGTACGTGGATTCGGGGGATCTGTTCCAGGGCGCGCCGATCTTCAACCTGTTCCACGGCGAGCCCGAGATCCGCGCGTTGAACCTGACCGGGGTGGACGTCTTCGCAATGGGCAACCACGAGTTCGATTTCGGGCCGACCAACATAGTGGACCAGTTCCAGCAGTGGGCCGGCTTTCCCGTCCTGGCGGCCAATTACGAGTTCGATCAGGCCGCCAAGCGTTTCGCTGGTCGCTTCGACGAGCTGGTGCGTCCCTGGGTGGTGTTCAATCTCCACGGGCTCGAGGTGGGCGTGATCGGGATGGGCAACACCAGCTCGATGACGAGCCTCGAGGAGGGCGGCAACTCGATGGGGATCATACCGTTCGACGCCGTGCAGACCGTCCAGGCGCACGTCAACGCGCTGCGTGCGGAGGTGGACGTGCTGATCATGCTCAGCCACCTGGGGCTGGGCACCGACGAGCTGGTGGGCCGCAACGTGTGCGGTCTCGACCTGATCTTGGGCGGCCACCACCACGTGGCGCTCGATCCCCCCAAGGTGATCCCCTACGATCCGGACCCGGAATACGTATCCGGCATGGCAGAGGACGGCTATTACGACATGGACGAGGAAGGCGGTGGTCAGGCTCTGGATGCGGCGCAGGTCTGCCCCGACGAGTGGCGGCGCGACGTTATCATGGCCCACCCGCAGGCGTTCTCCAAGTTCGTCGCGCGGCTCGACCTGGTGGTGCGCGACGGCCGGATCCGATCGCATCGCTACGAGCTGTTCCCGGTGGACAACAGGGTGCCGCAGGATCCGGACGTGCTCTACCTGCTGGAGGACTACGTGCGCCGGCTCTATCAGGAGTACGACCTGGGCCGCGTGGTGACGTATGCCAGCCGGGACGTGAATCGCTTCGGGACCACGGGCGGCGACAGCATGCTGGGCAACCTGGTGGCCGAGGCGATGCAGTACCGCAAGTACGTCGAGACGGACTTCGCGATGACCAACTCGCTGGGTATGCGGACCAACATCCTCGGTCCGGACGAGGATGGCGGCGAGCCGCGTCCGGTGACGCTGGAGACGATGTTCAACGTGCTCCCGTTCGAAAACACGATCACCACCATGTACCTCAGCGGCGCCGAGGTGCAGGAAATGCTCGACTACGCCACTCGCCGCAGCGCGGGGCGCGGCTGCTCGAGCCAGATCCAGGTCTCGAACCTCGGCTTCACCATGAACTGCCGCACCGGAGTGGCCGAGGACGTGGTCATCGCCGGAGAGCCGATGCGCGAGGACAAGGTCTACGAAATGGCGACCAACAACTACATCGCGTGGGGAGGCAGCGGATTCGAGATGCTCAAGCGCAACACGACCAAGATCGACACCGGTATCTCGATGCGAGACGCGGTGATCGACTACATCCGCGACTACGACAGCATCC
This sequence comes from Polyangia bacterium, assembly GCA_046484285.1. GTDB lineage: Bacteria > Myxococcota_A > Polyangia > JAAYKL01 > JAAYKL01 > CAZHCG01. Next base: position 5,145 of record JAWOBP010000036.1, on the reverse strand, counting down.
CGGTCTGCTTCGAGGTGGAGCAGGACACGGGGCAGTGCGCGCGCGGAATCGGTTTCGAGGACGGTCGAATCGAGCCGACCTATTGAGAGGACGATGAGCATGCGGATGCTCGACACGAAACGGATGATCGCTGCGGTCGGGATCGCGCTGGCCGGGGCGGCGGTCGCCGCCGCGGTTTCGTGCGAGGTGCGGACCGACAGCGAGCTGGAGGGTCCGGCCACGTTCGAGGTGACGCTGCGCGAGGGACAGACGGGCTCGGCCGAGCAGCCGCTGGCGTTCAGCTCGCAACCGTTGACTTATCTGCTCGACGTGCGCGCGGTTGACGGCGACGGCTCCACCGCGGAGTGGTTCTCCGGAGAGGTGCACCTCGACCTGCAACCGCGGGGCAAGCTCAGCTCCGGCCAAACGCGCTGGTTCGAGGTCGCCGAAGGAGTCGCCCAGGGAGTCGAGGTCTCGGTGGAGAAGATCCACTCCACGGCCAACATCTGGGTCGAGGACACGGGCACCGAAAAGCAGCCGGGCAGCTACGCCACCGGCCTCTCGCCGAAGCTTCACTTCAGGCACCCGACGATCCGCAACGCGCAGGAGAGCGAGATGCACCTCAGCGCCGGGTTGCGAGGCCAGTTCGCCGAGATCGACCTCGCAGGGCGGACCGCGGTGGTGACCGGGGTCTCGCGGGACGGGTTCTACGTGACGGATACCAGCGAGCCAGACCTGTTCTACAGCTCGATCTACGCCTACAGCTTCTCGCGGCCGGATGTCGAGATCGGCGATCGAGTCGTCGAGCTGCGCGGCACGGTGGACGAGTTCTTCGGCTTCACCGAGCTGGGCTTTCCGTCGTGGAAGGCCCAGGGAACGGCCGAATTGCCCGGCGCTGTCCGGATCGACGCTCAGCTGCTCGCAGACGACGACTCGATGGAGCCCTACGAGAGCGCGCTGGTCGAGGTGAAAGACGTCGAGGTCTGCCCGGTGACGGAGGGATACCACACCTACGGGCAGTGGAAGGTGCTGGTCGACCCGGCGGGCGACTGCTCCAGCGGCGAGGGCGCGATCAATGTGGTCAGCTCTTACACGGCCCCGGAGATCAATCCGGCCGAGCTGAGCGGAGAGACGATCGAACGCATCGCCGGCAACCTTCGCTACCATATGGCGGCCAGCCCGAGCTGGATCATCTACGTGCGGGGCTCGCAAGATATCGATCTCGGCGGAGAGAGCCGCTGACGGCGAAGCAAACCAGCGGAGGCAGGACCTCCGCCCGTGTAATGGAGGAGCTACGATGTCACTTTTCTTTCGGACACTGATCGTCGCCATGGCCGCGTCCCTGTCGGTTGCGCTGTCGATCGGAGCATGCGGCGCCACGGACAACAGCGACGGAGGCGGAGACTCGGATTCGGACAGCGACGGAGACGCCGACTCCGATTCCGACGGAGACGCCGATACCACGATCTACGACATCCGCCAGGGCAACGTCGCCGAGGAGAGCCAGGTCACGCTGAGCGGCGTGGTGGTCACTTCTCCGGTGCATGTCGAGGACTCGGTCGTCTTCGTCGAGGAGCCCGAGGCGGGTCAGTACTCGGGAATCTATCTCTATATGTACAGCGAGGTGCTGGCGGAGCACGGCGAGGATTTGACTCCCGGCGCGGTGATCGACGTCTCCGGCGAGTACACCGAGTTCTACGGAGTATCCGAGGTGACGGTCCAAGCTCCCGGCGACCTGGCGGTGAGCGACTACGGGGACGTGCCCGGACCCGACGTGGTCGATCCGGCCGACATCGAGACCGGCGGCTCGCTGGCCGAGGCCTACGAGAGCGTGCTGGTGCGGGTCGAGAACGTGGAGGTGACCCAGGCCGATCTGGGCTACGGGAATTTCGAGCTGACCGGTGGCCTGATCGTCGACGACTTCTTCTTCGAGGAGGGCGGCGGGCCCTCGGGTCCACACCTGGAGCCCGGCCAGGGGGATACCTTCGACGCCGTGGTCGGACCTCTGCGCTACTCGTACGAGGAGTTCCAGATTTCACCGCGGGACATGGACGATTTCATCGGGTACAGCGGCGAGGTCGACACGGACACGGATACCGGAGCGGACACCATCTACGATGTGCAGCAGGGAAATGTTTCCGAAAACGACGTCGTGACCATCGAAGGGGCGATCGTCACCTCGCCGGTGCACGAGGAAGAGCAGTACGTTTTCATCGAGGATCCGCAGGCGGGAGCTTTCTCCGGGATCCTGCTCTATCTCTACAACGAGCCGTTCGCGGCGGCCGATCTGCAGCGCGGGGACGTCGTGGACGTCACCGGCGAGTACCAGGAGTACTACGACATGTCGCAGATCGTGGTGCAAAACACCGGCGATCTGGTGGAGACCGGAACCGCGAGCCTGCCCGCGCCCGAGGTCGTATCGTCCGCGGACGTCGCGACGGGCGGCTCGCAGGCGGAGGACTACGAGGGAGTGCTCGTCGAGATAGAATCGCCGACGGTGACCAACACGGATGCCGGCTACGGCCAGTTCGAAGTGGACGATACGTTGCTGGTCGACGATTTCTTCTTCAGCGGAGGACAGGGACCGTCCGGCGAGATGCCCGCGGTCGCGGTCGGCGACGGCTTCACCGCTCTGCGAGGCGTCTTGATCTACCACTTCGACGACTTCAAGCTGGCGCCCCGCGACTCCGATGATTTCGTGAACTGACGGCGACGAGACGAGCGGGTTGATCCGCTGCGTGAGCGCCCGGATGGATCAACGGCGAGTAGCAACTTCCAAGGAGCCGAACACAGATGAAGAGCACACCGAGATCAGTGGCGGCATGGGTCGCGGCGGCTCTGGCTCTGTGCGCACCCGAGTTGGCCGCGCAGGAGCCGGAGGAGCAGGAGCCGGAGGAAGAGGAGGCCGCGGTCGAAGAAGAAGACTCCGAAGCTCAGGAGGGGGAGCCGATCGGAGGCGAGACGGCGCCCGCCGTCGAGACGACGCCGGCCGGATGCGTCAAGGACACCGACTGCAAGGCAAAGCGCGTCTGCGAGCAGGGAAGCTGCGTCTCGCCGCCGCGGGAGCTCGGCTGCGTCAAGGACGTGGACTGCAAGGGCGAGCGGATCTGCGAGAGCGGGCGTTGCGTTCAGCCCGCCGAGACGGGGGAAGAGCAACCGCCGGCCGAAGACGAAACCAAGGGTGAAGACGTCGATGGACAGAGGTTCATGGATACTCGCATCACGTTCGTCTTCAGCGACGACAACCTGTTGGCCGGGACCGAGGAGCGCTCGCCCAGCATCGGCATCGGTCCCGCGGACGACGAGCTGTTTTTCGAGGGGCTGCAGCAAGAAAAGCGCGGCTGGGAGACCGAGACGCAGCTGGTTCTGTACAAGAGGATGCCTTCCTACTTCCCGAGGCTCGACGCCGAGGCCGCCCTGGTCCTCGAGATGCAGAATTTCGTCGACAAGGACACCTGGGAGAACGAGACGGTGATCGGCGACGACGGCTCCTATCTCAGGCTCAACCTGTACACCGAGCGCGAGGACTACACGGGAGACAACGTCAACCTGACGCTGTTTCCGATGGACTCGCAGCGCTTCTTGTTGGGCTACACCTACGACATCACCTGGGGCGGGGAGAAGATCTTTCCCAACAAGAAGGGACAGGTTCCCGGCGCGCGGTTGAAGTATGATTTCAACGTCGGCGAGGAGCATTCGGGGTACCTTTTTGCCGGCGCCAAGACCGCGCGGCTGCTCAACAACGAGCTCAACGAGCAGCAGACGTACTACGGCGCCCTGGGCGGTTTCGGGATCGAGATCATCGATTGGCTCTTCTGGGAGGCGAACGGCGGGTATTTTCAGCGGGGTCCTTTTCTCACCGCCGCAGGGACTTCGTTGGGCGGCGAGACGATGGAAGCCTACGGAGGATCGACGCGGCTTACTCTGCACCAGGGACTGCCGATCGGCACCTCGGTGGACTTCAGGCTGTACCGGGTAGCCCCTGATCCGGCCAGCATCCTGACAGCCGAGCAACAGTACGACAGTGGGTTTTCATGGTCTCTGTCCGGTGAATACACATATGTGGCACAGTCTCTGCTCAGCTTCGAGGAGGCGGAAAAGTCGATCGTGCAGCCGGCGATGGCGAGCTCGGCGATCGGAAAGTTGCGGTTCGGCAAGCTGCGCGTTCATGCCGATTTCATTTTCCGAAATCCGCATTACGTCGTCTTCAACGTTCCGGGCGTCTTTCCGTACCGGGCCTTTCCCGAGGGGGCCGATCTGTCGCCGGAGTGGTTCGTGGCCGGCGGCCTGGACTACTACTTCGAGAAGGCCCGGCTGACTCCGGGGATCATTTTCGGCTACAAGCAACCGGCGACGATGACGACGGACGACAGCGACATGAACACGGTGATTGGAGACTGGCCCACGCTGGGCACCGGACGCAGCACGCTGGTGATCCGATCCGAGGACGACTGGGAGATTCTGCCGGCGGGCGAGTCGGCGTTCGATATCATTTCCGCGAAGCTGACGCTCAAGTGGGACGTGGCGCCGTTTTTCGTCGTGCTTGGAGAGTTGCGTTATACCCTGGACAAAAATCGTACGAAGTACGTGCGGGATGTAGAGCACGAAAGCACGGGATACAAAAAATACGAAGACGACAACGTGACGAATAGGCTCGGCTTCGCCCTGCTGGCCCAAGCAAAGTGGTAGCCCCAGGCACCCCTCTCAGACACCCAGAAGCACAGGATTGCCGATCGGCACTAGTTAGCACGTCAGGCCTCCAAGATCGGGTAGAGCCTCCGCAGCTTGACCCGTGCGTCTACAAACTGAAGACCCTGAAGCGCGGGTGTCAGACACGCTGAAGCGCGGCGGGGGTAGATAATCAGTTGATTGGAAAGTTCCGTTCCCGGCGGTTTTTCGCGCAGGGGTCCAACTTTTTTGCAACCGAGCGGGCCGATCGTCCGATGTAGGTAGCATGGGACATCCAATCAGAATCTATCAGCCGGGGATCGTCTACTCGATGGTCTCCAACATCGTCGACCGCCAGTTCATGCTCAAGCCGGACCACCACCCGGACAACCCGCTTCTGTCGCTCGAGAGCCCGCCCGAGGCCTTGTCGCCGGACAACGACATCATCCCCGAGCCGAGCGTGATCAACATCATCGGCTCTGCGGCGGCCAGGGCGCA
>JAWOBP010000002.1:0-17246 GCA_046484285.1 Polyangia bacterium | reverse complement strand
TATTTTCAAAAAATCAGGGGGAAGATCCGCTGTACCACCTGTATGAAGGCCATATGTTTATTCCACAGGTGTTGTTCTCGGCCTCCTCGTAGGATGTGGGGTATTCATTCATAATACTTCGGCTCTGAGCGGCCTGGCAGGACGATCTACATGGACATGTACCACTGCGCGCCGCTGGCTGGACGAATAGCGAACGCTCAGTCAGGTCCTCCCGACCCGTCGCGCACGCAGCGGACCATGAACTCGGAATCGTGAGAAATTGTGTGCACCCCTGCGTCCTTGAAATCTACAGCCCACCATGCGTCCCCTTCACAGTCGGCGCAAGGCGATACCGACGAGTAGACCGACGAAAATGGAAGAAACGGCGGCTCCGCCCCCGGGCACGGGCCCTGGAGCTCGGGCTCCCAGAAGCAACCGGGAGGAGCGTCGTCCGGACCCTCGAGAAAATGTGGAAGGCACGACTGGCACATCACCGTATTCTTGCAGTCCCAGTCGAGGCACTCCGGGTCGCTGACCCCGCAATCGCTGGCAGTCTCGTCTCCGGTTACGTTGCCCCAGTAGCATCCCCTGATCAGCCCGATCAGCTCGTCGATCTCGGGCAGCCTCCAGTCCGAGTGGCCGGCCCAGACCAGGTCGCCGCAGTAGTCGATCGCGCCGTCGGGGTTCAGCGTGATGTGCGGCTCGCCGGCCGCGTGGTACCAGCACATCTCCACGTTCTCGGCAGGGTTCTGCCAGCACAGCTCGGTCTCCTCGTCGCACCACTCGCCCTCGGCGACCGCTTCCGTCCCGGTGTCCGTGTCGGCGTCCGCGTCGGTATCCGCGTCGGCGTCCGCGTCCGCGTCCGCGTCGGACGAAGAGCCCGGCTTCTTCGTACCGCCGGCAGAGCTGCACGCTCCTGACGCCGCCACGGCGAGTGCGATTCCCAGTACGATCATCTTTCTCACACGAAGACTCCTTTCTTCGGGCAGCCGGCTAGCGCGGATCGAAGATCGCCACCGGATCTAGCCTGAGCAAGAAGGCGTCGTACGCGCCTAGCGACGACAAGAAGGTTACGTCGTTTTGACCGGTCCCGAAGGTCGCCTCGCCCAGGAAAGCTCCTCCCGCGAAGATGCTCCCCGAATCGTTGACCGAGAGGCTTTGCACTATCTCTCCACATTCCGGCCAATAAGGAGGAATCTCTGAGCCGAACGCCACCCGAAAAGCCCATCTCAACGAGCCGTCGTCCGGCTCGTAGACCGCCAAGAACGCGTCGCTTCCCGGTCCGGTAGTCACCAGCTCGGTCTCGTTGTCCTCCAAGGCTCCGAAAGTCTTTTTGCCGCTGAACGACCCGCCCTGGACGATCCCGCCGGCCGGCAGCACCGCGAGGTCCCCCACGAAATCTACCGGCTCCATATCGAACGACCCCGTCTCGTCGGAGCTCTCTTCGAGCGCCAGGCCGGTGAACACGCGCTCTCCGCTCTGGCCGTCCAGGCGGGCCAGGTAGATCCCATGGTCGTTCTTGTCCCCACCGGCGCTCTGGTAGAACGGATCGCTCTCGGTACCGGCGATGATCTCCCCGTTGAAGACGCCGGAGACGAATATGTCACCCTCCGCTTCGACGCTCACGATCGCGTTTCCACCCAAGGCTATCCCATCCTGGTGCCCGGCGACACCGAGGTCTCTGATCCAGTCGAGATCGCCGGGCTCGTCGTACTTGACAACGAACTGACCCCAGCCCGCCCACGGTAAAAGCGAGAGAGACTCCTCGCCTCCGGAGCCGTCCTGGAACGAGACTCCGCTGTTGCCGTAGTACCCGGTGAAGACACAAGAGCCGTCGGGCATCGCAAGCGCCGACCAGGTGTCCGCGAAGCCCGAATCGTCTTTCACGGAGTAGGCCCACTCGACGCCTCCTTCGGAATCGAACCTGGCCAGGAACCCCTGCGGGTGCCCGTCGCCCGTCTTGGGCACGACGAAAGGCTCGCCGGAGCCGTCGTCGAACTCGAGCGGCGGGTCTTGCGGGTCGAACTCGCCGTAGCCGCCGCAGGCGCAGAAGTCGCCGTCCGGCGCGATCGACAGGCCGTCCTCCCGCGCGATGCAGGGCATCCCTGTCGAGTGCGTCACCCAGTCGGGAGTCCCGTCCTCGAGGTAGCGCACCAAGAAGCAATTCGCCCAGGGACCTCCCGTAAAGAACGACATCTCGCCCGGACCTCCGGCACCGAACACGATCGGCTCGGAGCCGTTTGTAGTCTCTCCCCAGGCGACCAGCGAGCCGTCGCCGGGCGCCTCCAGCTCGCTTATCCCAAAATCGATTCCCTTGATCGGCGATACCCACAGCGGAACGCCGGCGTGCGAGTACCTGGCCACGAACAGCATGCCGTCCTCGGCGCCGTCGAGCCAGATCTCGTTCTGGGTACCGGCTCCAAAGACGTATTGATCGGATTTCATCGAGCCGCCGACACCGACATCGCCGCAGGGAAAGAGCGCCGTCGCCCAGAAGCCGTCGCCATACCTGTCGGGGGTAGATCCGCCCGCACCGACCGCCCAGGCCATCCGGTAGCCCGGCGCATCGCCCCAGCCGTGAGCAAGGGAAGCACCCCCACCGGTTTCTGTCCCGGTGTCGACACCTCCGTCGTCAGTATCCGATCCAGGATCGACCCGACGCTGCTGCCGCCCGCAGCCCGAAAAGAGCGCCAGCAAGAAAGAAAGAAAAAAGACCGCCGCCGAAGAGAGCCCGGCACGGCCAAGAGAGCAGCGCGGCTCTCCGAATCCAGGCTCTCTCCGGCAGGCTATCTCCATCTTTCTCCCCTGGTTTTCAGTTCCAGTTCAAGGCGACATCCATGTCCTGCAAGGTGGCGCCCATGTGCTCGAATCTCGCCAGGTAAGCGTTTCAGCAGTCGCCGCAGAGGCGGTGTGGGCGGCCGGCCTGGGATCAATCAAGGCGCCTCCCTGTCGAAGCGCTGCAGGAACAGGTCGTACGGCCACCATGAGTCCCCCGAGGGCTCTGTGGCCGTTACCGTCACAACGTCGTCTCCGCCTGTGCCGAACGTGGTCTGTTCCGAGAAGCCGCCGCCGGCTATCAGGACGTCCTGACCTTCTTCACCCACGAAGCTCTCTACATCCGAATAGTAGTCGGAACCATGATCTCCCTGCGGTAGCGCCCAGAGAAAATCTCCCGAAGGTGAGTAGGCTGCAATAACTCCGTCGCAGGTTCCTAACGTTTCGATAGTCAATTCATCGACTTCTCCAGGGCCGAAAGCCATCTCCCCCTTCATCATCCCGGCGGCAACGAGCGTTCCGTCGGCAAGCTCGGCTACCCCGTAGAATCCTCCAAGAGATATTCCTGGTGCGTCGTCGCTCACGGAGACTCGGTTCCAGACCCGAGAGCCGTCGGCCGTGTACCTGGCGAGGAAAAGACCCCAGCCGTCGCCCGCATCGACCGGAGTAACCTCTTCGCCGTCCCCGGCCGGCATCGTTCCGCGAAACCTGCCGGGCACCAGCACGTCCCCGTTGTCGGCGAGCAACGGCTCACCCACCTTTCCGGAGTCAAAGTTTCCGAGGCTACCGTCTACCCCGAGATCGACGACCCACGAGAGCTGACCTTCGGCGGTGAAACGAGCCAGAAAGACGCTCGCCACATCTTCCGAGACCAAAGTGGTCTCTGCCTCGGTTCCCTCGCCGAAAACGGTCGTTCCATTGAAAGCGCCCACCAGGAAGAACGAGCCGTCCTCCAGGGCCGCCATCCCGTTTGCGATCGTTTGGCCGGGACCCCCCTCGCTCCTCGCCCAGATCAGCTCGCCCGCCGAGTCGTACTCGAGCAGGAAGACGTTCTCTTCTCCAATGGTGTAGTCCTCCACGGTGCTCAAGACCGTCTCCGAGGACGTGCCCTTGGCAGCGGTCACCTCGCCCTCGAAGGAACCGGCGCTCAGCACCTCTCCGCTTTCCAGAATGTCGACGGCATAACCCTCGGCGCGGGAGATCGAGCCTTCCAGGCTCAGATCCCGCGCCCAGGCCAGCTTCCCGCCCGGCTCGTAGACGGCGAGGTAGGACGTCGAATACGCGGTGGAAGGCCCGGTGTGCAGCCACGTCTCGTTTGGCTCCCCGGGACCGAAGCACGCGTCTTGCCCGCAGACTCCGGCCACTGCGATCCGCCCGTCTTGCAGCGCGTCGAGATCTAAGGGAGCTACACAAGGTCCTTCACCGGCCCAGGCGGCCCACAGCACCTTTCCGTCTATCGTGTACTCGACCAAGAACATGTTTTCCGGCCAGACCGGCACCGATATACTGCCGAAGACCAGATACTCCGATTGGTCCGCCCAGCCCGAAGCGACGAAACGGTCGGAGCCGCTAGCGGCGATCTCGTTCACCACCTCCGATCCGTGATCGCCTGCCACCTCGAGCCACGACATTGACCAATCTGGAAGAAGATCCTCGGGCGGAGTGACGAACGACGCGCTCACCGGCCCGGTGTCAGTGCCCGAGCTCGTGTCCTGACCTGCGTCCGGCTCCTCGTCCGACGAGCCGGAGGTGTCTTCCGCTGCGCCTGTCTGGGACGGAACCGCACAGCAGCCGGATGCCCAGAGAACGGCGAACGCCATCAAAAGCCCGACAAGTGATTGAGTGTCGTCCCTGAGCATCTAACTCCCTTATTGTGGACCAAAAACGAGCTTGAGGAACACGGCCCGATTGGCGTCGCAGGCATAGAACTGGTGTCTGGACAGGTAGTAGGTTCCGGAGCCGTATTCCCATTCGTCTTCCGGCCAATCGGCACAATGGTGGTAGTACTTGGTGGCCCATTTCTGGCAACCTGAATTGTCGGGTGTAAAGGGATTCGGCTGGTCGTCCGGGGTGTAAAGCTTGTTGCTGTAGTCGTCGCAGTAGTCGGAGTTCGTTCTGACCCAGCTTTTCACGCAACCGCTGCCACTGGTGCCAATGGCATATGTACCGCTGGTCCATTCTCTGCGGTACGCAGAGCTGTAGGTGCGTTGAAAATCGCTGTTCCAGAGCTTCAGCTGGTAGCCTTCTCCATCGTCGAGCAGAACGTAGTGAGGGACCGGCCATATTACGACACAAATATAGAGCCTCGATCGTTCGTCCCTGTCGGCCGTCAGGTACTCCAGCACCTGCTCCTTTGTCGCGCTCTCGGGCTGCGACCACATCACGCCTTGCAGGTCGTCGTAGTAGGTCAGCCAGGTCTCGCCCTGCTCGTAGTGCCAGTCGACCAGCTCGGCCCACTCGATCGCCTCCTCCCAGTCGACGTTCTCCGTGACCTCCTGCGCCTCGAAGTCCCCCGCCCAGGCGCCGCTCGCCAGGAGCAGCACTCCCAGGGCGCTCACCAGTGTCGTCGTCAGCTTCTTCATCGTTCCCTCTCCTTCTTTATACCCCGATCGCCTCGATTCGGGGAAAAGAATTTCGTGACCTCGGCCCATCCGGGGTCACGGTGCACGCCGGCCGCCGCGCCGGCGATCAGCACCATCAGCTGAAAGGTGTTCTCGAGGCCCAGGCAGCACCGCATGCGGCTCAGCCTGCTCACGACCGTGCCGTACGAGATACCCGCGGCGTCGGCCACGCGCTGGTAGTCGGGAAATCCCAGCTCTGCGATCTCGGCCGCCAGGCGCGCCTGGCTCTCGCGCAGGCCCAGCCCGCGCAGCCTGGCCAAAACCTCTCTGTTGGTCAGCTCAGTGTCGGGGCTTGTGTGTGTGTGTGTGTGTGTCGAGGTGCGACCAGTGATCAGCGGATCGCTCGGCCTCGCGCTCCGACCTGTCGACTGCAATCGCCCCCGCATCGAGCATGATACGGACGGTAATCTCCGGGGTCCCGGAAAGTCAATGGAATAATTATTACGGTTACGATTTGGTCAAAAATTTACACCAAATATACCGGCGCTGCCGAGCGCAGCCCGGCGATCAGCTGGTGGGCGATCGCGTCCGTCGCGAGCGGGTCGGTGGCGGCAAGGCCATCATACAGGTTCCGGGCCTGCGATCACGAACAGCAGATCGGCGACGTTGGTGCCGGTCGGCCCGGTGACGTAGTCTTCGGGTCTGGTCCGAAGATCCGGCCGAGATGGCGGACAGGATAGAGGCGGTGATCGGTTCCCTGTTACCCCCGGGCCGGGTTGTCGCCGGCCTCCAAGGCGCGGCGGGCCGTTTCGGTCAGCCTCCACTCGGGGCGCACCGCTCTCGCTCCGCAGCCTTCCCAGTCCAGGAACCTCAGCGTCTGCCGCGTGCGCGAGTCCGGCTCGCAGTCGGGATCGCGCAGCAGCCGGAAGTAGCTGGCCAGGCTGGAGGTGGTGGGACCGAAGCCGCGCTCGAAAAGCAGCACGCTCATCTCGCCCAGCGCCTCGACAGCCGACTGGTAGCGATCCTCGGGTCGCCGCGCCAGCATCCGCTCCACGATTCGAGAGCATTTCGGGTCGATCCCCTCGACCACCTCGTGCGGGGGAACCAGCGGCCTCTCGAGCGAGAGCATCACCTCGGTGATCGTACCGATCACGCTGCCCAGCACCTGGGGCCGGACGTTGGGGTTGAAGCCGGTCAGCAGCTCGTAGGTTACCAGGCCCAGCGCGTAGATGTCGGTCCGCGCGTCGACCGGATCCTCGATCAGCACCTCGGGAGCCATGTACGGCACCTTGCCCGCGATCTGACCGTCCTGCTCCTCGCCCTGCGCGATCGCCACGCCGAAGTCCGAGAGCTTGACGAACCCCCGCCGCTCGTCCAGCAGGATGTTTCCCGGAGAGATGTCGCGGTGGATCAGGCCGATCACGCCGTGGCCGAAGTCGAAGCTGTGGGCGTAGTGCAAGGCGCGCAGCACCATGAATACGATGAATCCCACGATCTGCTCGGGAATGCGGACGATCCCGCCCCCGCCCCCGCCTCCGTAGACCGCCTCGGCGGTCGCGCCGACCAGCTCGCGCAGGCCGTCCAGGTCCATCCCCTCCACGAACGCCATCGCCACGAAGAAACGACCGGCCTCGTCGATTCCTGAATCCAGAAAAGGCACGATGTTGTCGTGCGACAAGAGCGACATGCGCAGCGCCTCGGCGTCTAGCGAGCGGGACTGGGAGCCGGGATCGGTGAGGAACTTGACCGCCACGGGCTGGACGTGACCGGCCGCGCTGCGGCGCTCCGCCTTCCAGACCTCGCCCATCCCGCCGCGGCCCAGGTGCTCGATCAGCCGGTAGCTCGACTCGGAGGAGAACGACCAGCCCGCGGCGAGCGGATCGGGATCGACCACGATCGAGCCCGTCTCGTCGGCGGGCGTTGCTCCGTCCTTCATTCGTACTCCTCCTCGTCGAGCTCCTCTTCGGGAATCTCCTCCTCGTCGAGCTCCTCTTCGGGAATCTCCTCCTCGTCGATCTCCCCTTCGGCAGGCTCCTCCTCGGGCGGCTCCTCCCCCTCCTCGAGAGCCTCTTCGCCTTCCTCGAGCTCCTCTTCGGGAATCTCTTCTTCGGCCGGAATCTCCTCCTCCCCGGGCTCCTGTGCGGGCGCTCGGGCGCGCTCCCGGGCGCGGTCGAACGGCGTTCGCAGCTCGACCTTGTCGATCTTCGGCCGATCGTCCCTGTTCCGCTCGCGCTCCGGCTCCCGGACCTCGGGCCTGCGATCGGCCGGTCCGGAAGCCGCCTCCCGCGCCTCCTTGCCGGACAAATCGGCCCGATCCCGACCCAGCGCGTCGGGCGAGCGCCGCCTCGCCCCGCGACCGCGCGCCGAAGGCCTGGCGCCGCGACGGCGACCGGACCGATCATCCTTGCCGAACCTCTTGGAAGCCATCAGGCGCCCGCTGCCGACCCGACCGCGGTAGCGAAACCCGAAGTAGCCGTCGTCCCGCTTGGCTCTACGCAGCTTGCTGCTGAAGGAGGCCAGGTTGTCGACCAGCATCGAGGCCTTCTCGCTCTTGGAGGTGTAGCCTTCGAGAAAACGGAACTTGAGGTACACATCGAACCTGCTTCTCGCAAGCGGATCGCGGAAATTGATCGTCCCTGTCACGTCGATGTCGATGTCATCGGACTTCATTTCGAAGTCTTCGAACTCGGCGCGTCCCTCGCCGAAAGCGACCAGGCACGATGTCGAATCGACCTCGATCGGATCGACGGTCATCGGCATGCCCCCCACGTCGACCTGGGCGTCCTCGCTGCCGACCACCAGCTTCTCGATCGTGATCTCCAGCTCTCCGGCGGCGTCGGTAAACAGGGCCGTGCTCGACTCGATCTCCAGCTCGGCGCTGACCCGCCCGCTAATCGGCAGGGGCAGCTCGCTCCTCAGGTCGTGCAGGCGGCGCAGGTCCAAGTCGCTCAGGACGACCGACAGCGACAACGAGGCGTCGTCCTCCCCGTTTTCCTCTTCTTCCTCCTCCTCTTCGGGCCGCGCCTCCCTCTGCGCTCCGGGCAGACCCGCCGGTCCCAGCGGGCGCCTTGCCGATCTTCCCCGACCGCGCGGTCCCGTCATCCGCGAACCCGGCCCCTCGCCCGGAAGCGGTCCCGAGTAGGCCAGCTCCACCTCGCCGCCGAGCGCGTCCAGCTCCACCTCCACGTCCAGCTCGCCGAACAGCAGCGCCAGCAGGCCGATGTCGACCACGATCTCGTCGACCAGGTAGGCCGGCCCCCTCGGACCGTCCTCCTCCTCGCCCGGACCGGCGTCGGCCGCCTCCCCACCGGCTTCCCCCTCCCCCACCTCGTCGCTTTCCTCTGCCTCGCCGGCGGCCGCCGAGATCCGCACGTCGGACAGCACGACGTTTCCTCCGAGCGACAGCGAGAGCTCTCCGATCGTCACCTCCCGATCCAGCAGGCCGCCGAGCTGGTGCTCCGCGAGCGGCTGAAAGCGGTCCAAGGGAAAGGTCCAGATCAAGAACACGAGGAACAGCACCACGAAAAACGCGGGATAGCCGGCGATCTTGAGCAGCTTGCGCGCGGTGTCTCCCAGCATCAGCGACCTCCCCTCTCCGCCTCGCCGTTGCGACCGCCTTCCCCCTCGGCGGCCTCCTCCGTCTCGAAACGCTCGTAGGTGGAGATCGTCATCGTGATGTCGAACGAGTCCTCCGAGCGCCGACGCTTGCGGATTTCGAGCTTGGTGATCGCCACCGGAAAACGCCGCCGGTTGCTCTCGACGTTCTCCATGAACTCGGTTAGCTGTTCCAGACCAACTCGCCGCATCGAGAGCTCCACGGCGTGCTCGATCCAACCGCCCTCGTGCGGCTGGTCCGGCCGCTCCTTGGTGTCGGGATCCGGCAGACCGGTCTTCTTGCAGACCTGGTCCACCATGGTGCGCAGCGGTATCGGCTTGCCGAACTCCCTGCGCCGTCCCTGCATCTTGCGAATCCGATACTCGGGGCCCCTCACCTCGAGCAGGCGGGTCGTCTCGGCGCGCGCGCGGTTCTCTCTTTTCAGCTCGCTGATCGAGGAACGAACGAAGAAGACCGCCAGCGAGACGAGCATCACCACCAGCACGACCCCCATCGCGGCCGCGAGACGCTTCTCGCGGGCCGACAATCCGGCCACCAGGCTCTGAAAGAAAGACGTCATCGTTCGTTTCCCGCGTTCATGGACACTTGCTGTCGATCTCCATCTGGTATCGCTTCCGCTCGTTGACAGTCTGCACCTTGCCGATCCGGATGTCCTTGAAGCACGCCTCGAAGCCGGCCAGCTGCTGGCGGATCAGGTCGGTCGGCTCGATGACCTCCATCGTGTCGTCCAGGCCTCCGTCCTCCATTCCGAACTCGCTGACCCCGGCGTCGGGAGAAGCGCTGGTCAGCTCGGAGTCGACGATCGCCTTCATCGAGAGGCGCTTGGGCTTGATCTCGAGCCGTTCCACGTCGTGGACCACAGATTTCGGAATGCGCCGGGAGAGCTCCACCACCAGGTCGAAGGCGTCGTAGTCGGGCATCGGCAGTGTCTCGGCCTCGCCGCCTCCGAGCTGATCGATGATCTCCTGCTGGTCGCTGATCGGCTTCCCGAACAGCTTCTCGGTCATCTGGGCGATCCGCTCTCGCTGTTTCTCGGCCTCGCTTTCGAGCACTGCGTACTCGGCGTAGCTGGCGAATATCCAGGCGAATATCACGGCCATCACGCAGGCCGCGATCCAGATCAGCCTGCGCCGCAGGAAAGTGTAGTCGCCCTTGAACGCCAAAGTGCCGCGCCGCACGTTGACGCGCCTGGAACGCTGGAGCTCCTCGCTGCGCGCCAACCCGTGCCCCAGCACGGCGAGCCGGCCGTCGAGCCCGGACTCGAGCGATTTCATCAGCCCGCCCACCGGCGCCTCGTGGAGCTCGACCGGCAGGCCGATCTCGTCGGCGATCAGCTGGTCGAGACCGGCCAGCCGCGAGCTGCCGCCGCAGAGCAGAACCCTGGAGACGCGCTTGCCGCCCGCGGCCAGGTGCCCGGTCGCGGTCTGCCGGATCTCCCTGAGCAAAGGTCGCAGCGCGTCTTTCAGGATCTCGCCGACGCGGCCGGAGAGCCCGCTGCGGATCTTGTGCCGCTCCGCCTCTTCGAAGGAGACCTCGCCCTCGGCCGCCAGCCGCGCGGTCAGATCGCGGCCGCCGCGCAGAATCGTGCGTGCGGTGACCACCTCGTCGCACAGCACCGCGACGTTGGTGCGCTGGTGGCCGATGTCGACCACGGCGGTCACCTCCGGCTCCCCGTCCCGGGGCTGCTCGAAATCGGCGCGGTAGGCCAGGGGGGCGACCGCCACCTCGCGCGGATCGACATCGTGCTCGGCCAGACCCGAGATCACCTCGCCGACGCGCGCGGCCGGGACCACCGCGGCCAGCAGGCGCATCCGGTCTCCCTCGCGGCCGAGCTCGATGTGGTCGAAAACCGCGCCCTCGATGTCATAGGGCAGCGACTCGTCCAGCTCGAAGCCGAGCACCTGCTCCAGGCGGCGGCCGGCGCTGACCGGAAGCTCCAGGCTGCGCAGCGTGGCGTGCTCTCCGCAGACCGCGCAGTAAATCGTCTCGTCGCGAACTCCCAGCCGCCGCACCAGCCTCCCGGCCGCCTCCCAGACCGCCTCCGGGCTGGAGCGACCGCTCTCGTCGAGCTCGACCGGCTCGGCGTCGAAGCGCGTCACCTCCCGCGTCCGCAGCCCGATCCTGAGCACCACGGCCTTGACCGAGTGGCTTCCCAGATCGAGTCCCACCACGTTCTGCGCCATGCTACCTCATCCTCCAGTACAAAACGCTCCCTCCCGAAGCCGCCACCGACTTCGTGGGGTCGAGCATGTCCACTCCCTCCACGTCGATCACCGTGTGAATGCGCTTGGTCGCGTTGCGCACGGTTCCTTCCGAGTAAATCGAAAAGACCGTGCTTTGCGTCGTCATCGTCTGCCGCGCCAGCCTCTTTTGCAGCACCGGGAAGCCGGGAATCGGCAGAAACAGCCTTTCTTCGGGGTTCTCGATCGCGGCGATGAAATCGCTGATCTTGCCGAAAGGCATGAAGGTGCGGATCATCACCACGCCCTGCAAGACCTGCAGGAGGTTGAGACGCTGGTAGGGATCCAGGCAGGGGCTCATCCCGCTCTCGTCGGTGGACAGCATGCAGACCAGCGAGAACAGCACCTGCGCCGGAGCGGTGTTGACGTTGACCCGTCCCTTGCCCCAGACGGTCATCACCCGCCGCTCCGGGTCCTCGGGCACCGGATCGACGAAGGCCGACCAGAAGTCGTCGTCGACCCCGTGCACGAAGTGCAGCTCCTCGAGGCTGTCGAACGGCGCGTTCTTGCGCTCGTACTCGGGCTCGGTGCCCGTGTAGTAGGAGGGATCCTCGCTGCCGGACCGGTCGCAGCGCTCCTCGTCTGGATCGCCCCAGTCGATGATTTCGCAGATGATCTCCTCGCGCTCCACGCCGTCGGCGCGCTCGCCGATGCGGTCGAACAGCTCGTCGTACTCCATCGGTGCGACCAGCATCGAGAGCTGCTGCACCATCCGCTGCCGCATCCGCTCGTTGTTGGCCAGGTTGACGTTGATCTTGCTGTCCTCGTCCACAATCGCAACGGCGAACGATTCGTCCTCGCGCAGACCGATCCCCTCCGCCATGCTCAGATCCAGGCCGACCAGGTCCGTCATCAGCCCGCCGCCGCCGCTTCCGGAAAAAGGCGCCATCAGCAGATCGGCGTACTGCCAGAAGGGGAAGTTGATCGACTTGCCGAAGATCGGCTGCAAGGAGAGCAGCAGGCGACTGAGGTTGACTCCCGAGCGGGCCAGGTACTCCGCCTTGACCGCGTCGCGCTGGTTGACCGCGTTGGCCAGGTAGACCTCGTTGGTCTCCATGAAGTCGGCCGTCATCGCGCCGAGGATCGTCAGCGCGATCAGCACCATCAACAAGGCGACGCCACGCTGGCGCCTCTGGTCCCGCGGTCGTCTCACTGCGTCACCACCGCCGGTTGGCCGGGGTTGGGGAACGATTCCTTTTTCCAGATCGGGGTCCGCATCGGAATCTTCAGCTGCGTCCCGTAGACCACCTCCTCGCCGAAGCGGTCGTTCCTCGCCAGCCGCACGCGCACCTGGTGCGGCAGCGAGGGCAGCATCGTGACCTGCTCGGTCAGCTCGGTTGTGTCCCACTCGTCCCGCCAGTCGTTCATCGCGAAGTCGAAGAACTGGAAGTCCAGCTCGACCACGTCCTCGACCAGGATCAGGATCTGTCCTCCCTCGAACGGCTCCAGATCGATCACCGGACACTCGCGCCGCACCAGGTTCATCTGCCCGTTGACCTCCGGGTCGTCGGCCAGGAAGTACGAGATCTCGCACTGGTCCGACTCGGCGACGTGCAGGTAGCGCCGCTGGTGACTGAACGAGGCGAAGTCGAGGCGGTCCTCGCTGCCCTGCTCGCGTCCCACGAAGACCGTATCGCGCACCGGCTCGATCGTGGCTCTGTGCATCGAGAGGAAGGCCGAGGCCAGATCGCGCGACAGCATGTCGAAAGCGACGCGCACCTGGTGATGATCGTCGTGAGATCGTTCGACCACGTCGCGGGTCTTGGCGGTCTGGCTGGTCGCGGCCCAGATCGTGACGGCGATCATCGACATCACGCCCATCGCCACCAGCACCTCGATCAGGGTCATGCCCCGCCGGGCGCTCGGTCCGGCTCGCCGCATCAGCGCTCACCTCCTCTCATCCCGCCGGGCAGGACTCCTCCTCCGGTCATCGCCTCGTCGGCCATCTGCTCCATCGCCTGGGCCTGCTGCAGCAGTTGCAGCGGTCCCTGGGTGGGGTGCACCACGTACTGGACGACATCTATATCCTTGATCTCGGATCCCTGCCGCCACTCGACGACCACGGTCACGCGCCGGATCGCCTGCTCGATCACGCCGCTCACCATCGGCATCAGCGACGAAGCCATGCCGCCCATCCCGAAGCCGCCCAGCATGTCATCGCCCTGGTCCTCGCCGCCCGTCATGTCGCCGAGCATATCCATCCCGTCGTCCATCAGCCCGGCGTCGGGCTGGTCCATCATCTGGCTCACGTCCGGCAGCTGAATCGTCTTGATCTCCCAGCGACAGGTGAAGCGCTCGGCGTCGGTCTCGCCCTCGACCGCCTCGCAGCAGACGCCCTCGTCGAGCACGTCGCCCTCCTCGAAGCCGTCGTCCACCTTGAACTGCAGCTCCAGCTCGCTCATCCGGCAGCGGGCCAGCTCGATCGCATGGGTCACGTCGCGCGAGTACTCAACAGAGGCGATCGCGGCGAACTGGGCGCCGAAGATCGAAACGACGGCCACCGAGAGCAGCATCACCGCGACCATCACCTCGATCACGGTGAAGCCCCGCCGGCTCGCTCCTCTACCATTCGCGCCGCTCATTGCTCGCCCTCCTGCAGCTCCTCGAGTTCGTACTCGGGCTCGTACTCGTAGGGGTAGACGACGGCGCGTCCGCTGAGCGGATGGATCTCGATCGAGTAGATGCGATCCGCTCCGTCGCTGAGCTGGATCACCGAGTGCTCGGTGATCCCGCCGGGAAAGAAGTAGACATAGGCGCGTCCCTGCTCGCGCGGCTCGGGCTCGTGCGGCGTGTGGGCCCAGGCGAAGCGCGTCTCGCCCTCCAGCTCGCGCAGCTCGCCCGAGCGGCCCTCCAGCTTCTGGAAACGCGCGCCGCGATATCCGGCCGGGCTGCCCCCGCCCACCATCGTGTCGCCCTGTTGCATGGCTGCGAGAAACGGATCGCTGAGCGGAGCGCCGGAGGTGATGTCCGAGGCCAGCCCGCCGAACGGGTCGTCCCCGCCGCCGGCCATCCCCATCATGCCCAGCATTCCCAGCGCGCCGCCGCCTCCGCCGCTCAGCACACCACCTCCCATCCCCTCGCCGACTGCGCCCACGTCCTGTCCGACGGCGTCCATCTTGGTGGAGAGCGTGGCGTTCTCCACTCCCGCGTCGCCGTAGTACTCCGCGTCCTCGCGGCGCATCCCCGAGCCGCTCTCGTCGAACGGGTTGAGCACCACCCGCCCGTAGGTCTCCTCCATCCAGTACTGGTTCTTCTCGAAGTCCATCACCAGTCGCACCGTGCTCCCCTGGGTCACGGCCCGCGCGTATGCGTAGCGAGCCGCCGAGGCCAGGCTCCAGCACGAGGAGCGCAGCCGCGCCTGGGCGGTGGCGCCCAGGCCCAGCATCACGACGCTCACGCCCAGGCCGATGATCACGACCACGACCAAAAGCTCGATCAGCGTGAACCCGCACTCGCTGTAGCGCCGTCGCCTCATCCGCTCAATCTACTCCTCTTCCTCGTCGCAGCCGTCGTGCTCGCCGCGCCCCGGGTTGCAGCCGCCCTCCTCGCCCTCCGGACCCAGCGAGTAGACGTCGGGGTCGTCGCCGGCGTGGCACTCGATCACGAACTCCCTGTCCCACGGGTCGACGGTGCGCTTGCTCTGATTGAGCAGCCGGCTCGACTTGAGATCCTCCACGCTGGGACACTTGCCGGGGTGCTCGGCCTGGTAGAGCTGCACCGCGGCTCGAATCGCCGCCACGTCCGAGCGCGCGGTCTGGATCCGCGACTTCTCCAGCTGCGGCATCACCGCCACGGCTACGCCGGTGGCGATCATCGCCATGATGATCACCACGATCATGATCTCGATCAGCGTCATGCCCCGCTGCGCCTCGGCGCTCGCCTTGCGGGCCGCCCGCAGCTGCCTCGTTCTTGCCGGTCCATTCATCTTCTTCTCTCCTCCCGCTCTGGCTCGGGCCCGCTCAGAGGCTCGAGATGTTGTCGTCTCCGATCAAGCTCCGATCCGGTCCTCCCGACAACACGTCGACTCCGCCCGGGTCCAAGCGCGCCGGGCAGGAGAGCCGGTAGGGTTGTCCCCACGGATCTTCGTCTATCCTGGTGTACGAGTCGCCCTCGGGCGGATCGCGCAGCTCGCCGATCCCGCGCGGGCAGCGCCCGAAGTCGGCGCGGAACAGCCGCGCGGCGTGGCCGATCCGCGAGATGTCGACCCGCGCCTGGCGGATGCGGGTCCGCTCCTCCATCGCGTCCACCGAGAACGCCACGCAGCCGGTGACCAAAAACAGGATCAGCGTCCAGCGGATGCGCCGGCCCAGCCGGCCCGCCGAGCGGCGACGCCGGCTCCGATCCTCCAGGACGATGGCGCCTTTCTCCCTCATTTGATGAACTCGTTCATCTTGATAAGCGGCATCAGGATCGACAGCGCGATGCTGCCGGCGGCCGCTCCCATCAATACAATCATCAACGGCTCGAGCAGCGAGGTCAGCGTCGAGACCCGCGTGTCGACCTGCGCGTCGTAGGCGCCGGCCACGTTCTCCAGCATCTTCTCGAGCTGACCGGAGCGCTCTCCGACCGCGATCATGTGGGTCACGATCGGCGGAAAGTGCCCCGAGGCCTGCAAGGGTCCGGCGATGCTCTCGCCCTCGCGGATCGAGGAGCTGGCCTCGACCACCACCCCCTCCAGCACCGCGTTGCCCAGCACGCCCTTGGTGATGTCCATCGCCTGGAGCAGCGGTACGCCGGAGGCCAGCAGCGTCGCCAGTGTCTTGGCGAACCTGGAGATCGAGACCATCAACGCCAGGCTCCCGAAGATCGGCGCCGCCAGCACGAACTTGTGCCAGCGGTACTGTCCTTTTTCCGTCTTCTTCCAGCGGGCGAAGGCGAACACGGCCAGCACCAGCAGCGCCAAAAGCAGCCACCAGTAGTCGCGCAGCAGGTTGCTGGTGAAGATCAACAGCTCGGTGTACCAGGGCAGCTCGCGGCCGAAGTTCTCGAAGATCGAGGTCACCTTGGGCACGACGACCACCATCATCACGCCCACGATCAAGGTGCCCACCAGCGCCATCAGCACCGGGTAGGCCATTGCCGACTGGATCTTGGCGCGCAGCCGATTCTGCGCCTCGATGAAGTCCGACAGTCGCGCCAGGACCTGCTCCAGCGTTCCGGACTGCTCGCCGGCGTGGACCATGTTGCAGTACAGGGTGTCGAAGAACTTGGGGTGCCGGCCAAAGGCGTCCGACAGAGAGGAGCCCTCGTTGACCTGCTCGCGCACGTCGATCAGGGCGGTCTTGAGGTCGGGCTTGTCGATCTGATCGATGACCGCCGTCAGCGACTCGACCAGCGAGATGCCCGAGCCGGTCAGCGTGGCCAGCTGGCGGGTGCAAAGCGCGATGTCGAGGCGCTTGACCCGCTTGAACAGCAGCTTTTTGAAGTCGACCTTGCCCTTCTCCTTGGCGCCGCCCTTCTCGACGATCTCGGTGATCAGGATCCCGTCGCGCTTCAGCGCAAAACGCAGCGCGCGCTCGTTCTCCGCATCGCGCGTTCCCTTGGTGGAGCGCCCGTCGGAGCGGCGGATTCCCTGGTACTCGTACAGCGGCAAAGAGCTCGATCTCCTCTCAGGTCGCCTCCTCGTGCGTCACCCGCAAAACCTCTTCGATAGTGGTGATCCCGGCCAGCACCTTGCGCGCGCCGTCCTCGCGCAGATTGATCATCCCCTCCTCCTGCCGCCTGGCCGTCGACCAGGGCATGAAAACCATGGCGGTCAGCGGCCTGGAAAAAGCGGCGGCGGGCAAGACGACCCTGGAAGAGGTGGCCCGCGCGCTCCCGACTCCGGCCCTGTCATGAAGCAAAGAACCATCTTTTCTCCCGCAGAGGCGCGGAGAAAAATGGGTCGCAAACGAAGCACGAAGAACAAAGAACGGTATTTCAGCCTTCCCCCAACTTCCGCCTACGCCTGGCCACGGCGGACAAGCCGAACTGCGCCCCCCATTTCAACTTTCAGCTTTTCCGCCCTCACCTTTTTCCTCCCGCATCCACCCCCAGCAGCACGAACTGACGCCGCCCCAGGGCGCAGGGCAGTTC
>JAWOBP010000228.1:0-18928 GCA_046484285.1 Polyangia bacterium | reverse complement strand
AGGAGATTACCTATGCTGGGAATTAAAGGTAATCCACTGGACATGCTGATTGACAGAAGAGTCTATAAAGGCTTCACTGCTGTTTACGGCCAGCAACTAGGCAATACAGGTCAGATTATTGGATGTGCTTCACCCTATGTTGAACCTACAGAAACAGACAAAGACCTGAAAATAAACTCCGCTGATTTTGCCGAAATAGTTGCGGAAATATTTACTGACTGGATTCCTGAAATTTCTGCTGTAGGTTTCCAGGCATTATGGGCAGGATATTATATTGAACCAAAAATGATTGTTGATGTAGAAAAAGGATTGTTTCTGGGTTTGAGAGGCCAAGGTTTTATGCTTGCACAATATTTGGCAAAACTATATGTTAATCAATTGTGCGGAAAGCAGGTGCCTGATTATTTCAACAGGCTGAAAATTGGTGGAGACGCATTATTAGAAAAAGCTTTTAAATAATTCATTTTATTATTGAATATAGCATTTTGCAATAAAAAAAAAAGCATATAAAAAGAAAATAAGAATATTCTTTTTGTTTTTTTCTCGCTCTGCGCGAGCTGGCAGCCGGCCGCGAGGTGGTCGTCTCCCGCGGCGAGCTGGTCCAGATCGGCGGAGGCTTCCGCATTCCGGACATCCTGCGCAGCTCGGGCGCGACGCTGCGCGAGGTGGGCACGACCAACGTCACGACTCCGGCCGACTACGAAGCCGCCGTCGGAGACGAGACCGCGGCGATCCTCAAGGTCCACCACTCCAACTTCCGCATGCGCGGTTTCGTCGAGACGCCGAGCCTGCGCGATCTGGCCGGGCTGCGTCGCGACGGACGCTGGCTGATCATGGATCTCGGCTCGGGAAACCCGCTGCGCAACCCTCCCGGAACCAGAGGCGGCGAGCCCACGCCGCGCGAGATCCTGGCTGGCGGCGCCGACCTGGTCTGCTTCTCCTGCGACAAGCTGCTGGGCGGCGTGCAGGGCGGAGCGATCGCGGGCCGCGCCCGGCTGGTGGAGCGAATCGCCCGCAACCCGGTGATGCGCGCGGTGCGCGTGGACAAGCTGACCTACGCCGCGCTGCAGGTCGTGCTCTCCCACCACCTGGCCGGCGAGCACGAGAGCGTTGCCCTGTGGCGCCTCGCGGCCCCGGATCGCGACAGCATCGCCGAGCGGGCGCGAGCGATCGTCGGCCGCGCCGGCCTGGCTCCCGAGCGGGCGTGCGTCGTCGATTCCGAGGCGACCTTCGGCGGAGGCTCCGCGCCCGGCGGGAAGATTCCCTCGGCGGCGATCAGCCTCGAGTCGGCCGAGCCCCCCGACGAGGTGGCGCGCTGGTTCCAGCGACGCGAGCCCCCCGTGCTGGGCACGGTCAGGGACGGGACGTTCCGGATCGACCCGCGCACGGTGCTGCCCGAGGACGAGCAGCCGCTGGTGGAGGCCCTGCGCGAGTGGTCGCGACGCGGCTGATTCAGAAAGCCAGCCACCAGTCCAGCAGCGCCTCGATCTCCTCGGCCGCGGGCCTCGCACCGCCTGCGGAAAAGACCCGGAAGACTATCTCTGGGTGGGCGCCGCCGCGCAGGCGTCTCGCCCATCGCTCCACGCGCCGCGGCGGATACGAGCGATCGGATTCGCTGGTGGAAAACCAGCCGCGCGGCGCGTTCCCCCCCGTCGTTTCGGGCCGGATGTCGCCGTGCAGGACGGCAAACGAGGTGAAGAGCGGATCGTTGGTCGCGATCTGAGCGGCGGCCGCTCCGCCCTTTCCGTAGCCTGCGATCAACACCCGGTCCTCGTCGGGCTCGAGGTCGCCGCGCTCCCGCGC
This sequence comes from Polyangia bacterium, assembly GCA_046484285.1. GTDB lineage: Bacteria > Myxococcota_A > Polyangia > JAAYKL01 > JAAYKL01 > CAZHCG01. Next base: position 17,125 of record JAWOBP010000228.1, on the reverse strand, counting down.
CTCCTCGATGCAGGCCAGCACGTGCTCGCGATCGTCGCTGAGCGCGCCGGGGCCGTCGGCCAGCTCCCAGCCCAGACCGCCGGATGATGCCCTTCCGGAGCTGGGCGCCACCGCCGCGAAGCCGCGCCTCCGCGCCTCGCCGGCGAAGTCGCGCAGGATTCGATCGCCGCTGCTCCCGCTCTGGTGCAGCAGCACGGCCAGCGGCAGCTCCTCGCCGCGCCGATCCTCGGGGACCAGCATCGCTCCGGAGCGCCCGTCGGAGTTGGTCGTTTGCAGCTCGCCCTCGTCGTCGGACCCTGCCAGCAGCGCCACCACGGCGTCCCACTGCCAGATTGCCACACCCGCCAGCGAAGCCAGCACCGCGATCGTGATCCAGGGCCACCTCCTGTCGCCACGTCCGCTCATCGCCCCTCCGCTCGTCGTCGCGCTCCACGCTCGAAGTGCTCACCGCCCGGAGCGCAGGTCGATCGCCTCCAGCGCGGCCAGCATCCCCACCACCGCGTGCTGGTTGTTGTCTATCCGGCAGTGATTGTCGACCACGCCCATCCGAATCGCACCCTCCACGTCCCAGGCGCGCGGGATGAAGTAGCTGTTGCGCTCGGTGAGCTGCTGCTCGGCCAGGTGGCGCGCGCCGAGAATCAGCGCCCGCTCGAAGTCGTCGGTGTCGGCTCCGATCTGCAGCGCCGCCCGCAGCGCCCCGCCCAGCGCCTCGCCGCGCGAGGCCGCCCGCGTCGTGCGCGGTAGATCGGCCACGCGCCGGTAGGCTCCCAAGTAGTCGGGATACGTCAGCGCCTGGCGCGGGTACTGCTCGCGGATGTAGCCGCGACCCATCAGCACCGCCAGCTCGGCGTAGCGCTGCTCGCCGGTGATCTCCGCCAGCTCCGAGAGCGCCTGCATGATCCAGTGGTCGCCCGCGCGCGGAATCCCCAGCGCGAGGTTCCAGCCGTAGATGCGCAGCTGTCGATCGCCGATCCTGCGCGCCCCTTCCAGCAGCTCCTCTTTCTCGATCCGGCGGTAGGCGCGGACCAGGGCCAGCATCGTCTCGCCCGGGTAGTAGAGCGGCTCCTTTTCCACGTACTCCTCGGTGACTCCGTCGCGGAAGCTGCGAAACACCGCCCCGTCGGGGTCGATCATCTCGAGCAGGCTGTCGCCCATCCTCTCCAGGTGCCGCTCTGCCGGAATCCGCTCGACCCGCGCGCGCAGCGCGGGATCCTTCACCCGCTCGGGTCTGGGCAGCTCGTTGATCGCCAGCGCCGCGAGAGCCGTGTTTCCCGAGGTGCTGCGCTTGTTCTCGTCGAGAAAACACAGGTCCTCGGGCGTGCCGTGCCCGGCGGGCGAGCCCAGATTGCGCTCGATGTAGCCCGTCGCCCTCAGCGCGGCGTCCAGCGCCCGCCGTCCGCAGCCGGCCAGGCCCGGCTCCTCGAGCCCGGCGGTGTGGACCGCCAACAGGCCGTAGACGCTGCCGGCGTGCCGCGGCAGGTTGTAGCGGGTCGTCTCCTCCCTGAACGGCGGGTGGATCTCGTAGTGGAAGCTGCCGTCGGGCTCGACCATGCGCGCCAGCCAGTCCGAGGCGGCGGCGATGCGTCGCACCAGCTCGTCGCGGCCGAGCTCCTCGTCGAGCAGCTCGTTGCCGCGGTACAGCTCGATCACCTCGCCGCCGGGCGACGTCTCGACGAAAGTCGTGGCGCGGAACTTGACCACCTCGAGCTCGGAGGGAATCGCATCCAGCACCTCGCGATGCTCGTGGTACCAGGCGCGCCGCAGCATCGAAAGCATCTTGCGCGGCTCGGAGCGCTTGCGCGGAGTGAGCCAGCCCTCGGTCAACGGCTCTTCGGGGAGAATCGCCGCGGAGCTGTCCAGCGCGGGATCGTAGATGTGAATTCCGTCCACGCCCGGCTCCAGCGAGTAGGCCATGTCCATCAGCACCGGCAGATCGTCCATCGCGCGCAGCGAGCGGTGCGCCGAGGCGAAGGCCTCGCCGAAGAGGTGGAACAGCGCGCGCGGCGTTATCGAACGCGTCGGCCCGAGCACGTCCACCATCGCGATCGTCTCGTTGTGGGGCTCCGCCCACGCCCGGGGTCGGGTCTTGTCGGAGCGGGGATCGCGCGGAGACCTGCCGGCGGCCTCGGCCGCGGCGCGGATCACCGCGTCGAGCCCGTCCCGCGGCCCGTCGCAGCGCCCCCTGGCCCTGTAGCCGCTGGACTCGAAGAGGGTCACGTACGCTCCGTGCGGCGCCTCGGCCTCGGCCAGCTCCGGGTACTCGCCGGCGAGCCGCTCGCGCAGCTCGGCGATCTCCTCTTGGCCGGAAGCGCCGCTCATCACGGTCGCGCGGGCCGCGCCCACCGCCTGGCGCCCGGTCTCCACGGACCAGTCCGGCCCGTCGGGCGGCTCCTCGAGCACGCCGAGGAACTCCTCGCTGGGGTACGGGGTCACGCCGCTTTCGAACATGACCAGGCCCAGCCCCGCTCCCAGCGCCAGGAAGGCCGCGGTGGAGACCAGCGGAAACCGCCGGATCAGGGTCCGGCCCCAGCGGCGGTTCCAGCCCTCGGCCAGCGCCACGATCGAGCCGGCCAGCAGCAGCGCCAGCGACAGCCCGCCGATGCCCAGCGCCAGCGAGGTGACCAGCGACAGCGAGATGACCGGCAGCAGCACCGCCAGCGCGACTCGCCCGCGCACCGGCCTTCCCGCCCACCACACGCGGCGGGCGAAGATCAGCACCGCGGCGGCAGGCAGCCCCACGGCGGCGGCGGTCCAGGGATCGAGCAGGATCAGCGGCAGCCATCCGATCGCGGCCGCGAAGTAGTCCCATCCCAGCGATTCGGGACGGCGGTCGACAGCACTCATTTTTGCACCTCTATCGTTATCTACCTTTTTTCGTCGCCCGGGTCACCCCGCGAGGAGCAATCCCCCTTCCCCAGCACGCTGGCCACCTTGGAGAAATCGTCGGCGCCGAGCTCTCGCACGGCCACCAGCACGCCGAAGAAGACGACCAGCACCGCCCCGCACTCCAGCAGCGTCAGCCACCAGGCGCCGACCGGAAGCCAGCGGCCCAGCGCGACCGCGGCCAGCACAGCGACCCCCACGCGCAGCGCGGAGAGAAACGACCAGTATGCGCGAAAACGCCGCAGCACCGCCAACCCGCTGAGCGCCAGGCCGAAAAACATCCCCAGCGCCGTGCCGCCGGCGGCCGCGAGCAAGGCGTCCTCGCCCGGTCCCGCCAGCCGGACCAGCACCGAGACCAGCGCGCTGACGGCGGCCAGCGCGGCCAGCACGACCCCCATCGCGCGCCAGGGGTGGCCCGCCCCGTTGAGAATCGTGTTGCCGATCACCATCATCCCGAAGCAGGCCACGCCCACCGCCAGCACGGACAGCGCCGGAGCCGCGGCCGAGTACTCCGGCGGGAAGACCAGCAGCAGCGCCTGCCGGGGCAAGGCGACGAACACCGAGGCCAGCGCCGCGATCAAAATCGCCGAGAAACGGATCGTGCTTCGCACGTAGCGGCGGGTGCGCTCCACGTCTCCGACGAAGATGACCCGCGATATCATCGGAAAGGCGACGAAGGCGATCGCCAGCACCGCCTGGTAGGGGATGAAGGCCAGCCCCTGGGCGGCTCCGTAGCGGCCGGCCAGCAGCTTGCTCAGGCCGGACGCCTCGTCCGCGCCCGCGCCGGAGTCGAGCGCCAGCTCGGCGGTCACGCCCTTGAGCAGGAACAGGTCGAGGCTCATCACCAGGTTCAGCGCAAAGGTGTAGACGATCAGAACCGCGGCGAAAGACAGGTAGCGGCGCGCGGAGAAGCGCGTCCCCGTGCCGCCGCGGCCCGCCGCGATCCCGGCCGCGACCGCGACCGCGACCGCTGCGACCAGGAACCCGAGCACCGTGCCCAGCACCTCCATGCCAGCGGCCGCCAGCCCCAGGATCAGGCCCACCTTGACCGTGGAGTAGGCGAAATCGAACAGCGCCTGGCGCCCGTAGAGCCGCCTGCCGTTGAACGAGCCGATGAAGACCGCGTAGCAGGAGTAGGCCGCAATAACGGGCGCGCTGATCCGCATCAGCCCGGCCAGCTCCGGGGAGCCGAGCAGATCCGCGAGCAGACCGGCGAACGCCATGTAGGCCACGGCCAGCGCGACTCCGACCCCGCCTTGCACCCCGAGCGCGGCGCGGCGCACGTCGCCCGGATCGCTGGCGCCTTCGGAGGTGAACTTGGAGACCGCCTGGATCGTGCCGGTGATTATCCCGTTGTTGACGAACGAGATCCCCATGAAGACCAGCTTGTAGGCGCCGAACAGCTCCTGGCCGCGCTGCGGGTCGCCGTCGCTGGTCCACTTGAAGATGCGGGGCAGGCAGAAGATCAGGGCCCAGCCCGTCACCATGAACCAGACCTTGGCCGCGGTGATGGCGATCGCCCCGCGCCCGGTGGAGCGCACCAGCTCACGATTGTCCCGCTCGCCGCTCATTCGAGCGAAGCTACGGCCCCCAAGCCGAGCGAGTCAAGCATCCCGCCGAAGGCTCGCGCCCGCAACGAATCGTTTGCGCCAACCGCGCTCGAGTGGAAAAGCCCACCGAGGGTGCTCGAAACGAAACAATTGATCCGGGCTACTGCGGCCGGCGGTGGGCTCTTCCCACCGCGAAGACCAGCAGGGCTGCCAGCAGCAGCCCCGCGCACACCGACGCTGTGCGCCAGCTGAAGGGGATGACCTCCAGCCAGTCGTAGAAGAACCTGTCCAGAAAAGCGAAGTGCCCGACGGCCGCGATCGTCAGCCCCAGCATCAGACCGCGCACCCGCCTGGGGCCGGCCGCCAGCACGAAGGCGTGGAAGAGCGGAACCGCTACCAGATCCGCGACTCCCAACAGCAGCACCGCGCCGATCGGCCAGGCCAGGGACGACGCCTCGCTGTGCCACGAGGGGGCCGCGTCCGAGACCGGGCCCGCGGCCAGCAGCGATCCCACGAGCAGCACCGCGACCGCGGCCGCAGCGGCCAGCATTCCAGCCGCGGCCAGGGAGGTATGCGTGATCCGTTCCCTGCTCCGCACGACCAGGCAGACCAGCAGCACGGCCAGCGGCGCCAGCAGCACGGTCGAGACCGATCCGATCGACCACAGCCAGCCGATCCGCTCCCCACAGAACAGGCTCGTAAAGCCGTGCGCCGACCCGTAGGAGAGATTGTAGCCGAGCATGAACAGCGCCCAGCCGGGAATCAAGAACGGCAGCGCGCGGGCCGACTGGCGCGCCGCTCCGGCGAAGTCGGAGCTCCTCCGCCCGGCGCGGATCGCGTCTCGGACCTCGTTCTCGGCGGCGGACAGCGGCCCGCGGCGAGCGAGCAGCACCACCATCGCCCCCAACGCGAAATGACCGGCCGTGCCGGCCGCGAGGTGGAAAGATCCCTCCCAGCTCAAATCGAACAGATTCTCGCCCAGAAAACGAATACCCTCGGCGAAAAAAGTTCCGAGCAAGGCGCCCAGAGCCACGCCGGTTTGCAGCACGATCAGGCCTCCGGCCAGCGGCACCCGCGAGCGCCGCCCGTCGTACAGCGAGGCCGCCAGCGCCGGGACGTTGATCGGAAACATGCCGCGCCCGGAAGCCAGCACGAACAGGATGATCAGCACCGGCACGAACGCCGACTCGCCCAGCACCTCCAGCGGAAAGGAGAACAGCATCAGCGCGCCGGCCGTCAGCGCCCCTCCGGCGATCGCGATCCGCCGGTGTCCGGCCACGTCGCCCAGCAGCCCGCCCAGGATGCTCATAGTGGCCGCGCCCAGCAGGTAGATCGTCCAGATATCGGACGACGAGAACCACAATCCCCCATGGATGAACATGACCAGCGAGGAGAGCACCATGAAGTAGCCGCAGCGCTCCAACATGGTCGCGACCGCCAGCGCGATCAGACCGCGGGGAAACAGCCTGCGCGGTTCGTTGGAGTTGTTGCTCATCTCGTTGTTCCTCGAGCTCGAAGAGGAGTGTCACGCAGCTTCGTTTCCGTCCATCACCTCAGGGGTACTCGCAGCAGACGCCCTCGTCGCAGACCATCTCGTCGTGCTGGGTGCCACCCAGCAGCGAGCAGAGCAGATCCCACGTGCACTCGTAGATGCACGGCTCGGGCTCGGGATCCCACAGCTCGCAGCAGACATAACCCTCGTCTCCGCAGTCGAACTCCTCCAGCGGCTGGCCGCCCAGCTCGATGCACTCGTCCCAGAACACGCACTCGAACGGACACGGCTCGGGGTCGGGATCGCCCCAATCGCAGCACACGCCCTGCGGGCACATGTACTGGTCCAGCACCTGGCCACCCTCCCCGGTGCACTGCCAGTAGCCGGTGCAGTCGTACGGGCACGGCTCGGGCACATCGGACGCGCAGCAGACCTGCGCCTCGTCCTCGCAGTAGTACTCCTCGAAGACCGCTCCGCCCCACGCCTCGCACTCGGTGTACGCCACGCACTCGTAGGGGCACGGCTCGGGGTCGGGATCGCCCCAATCGCAGCACACGCCGTACTCGCACACGTACTGGTCGAGAACCTCGCCTCCGCCCTGCATGCACTGCCAGTAGCCGGCACACTCGTACGGACAATCGGCGTCGCCGTCGGCATCTCCGTCGGCATCTCCGTCCGCGTCTCCGTCCGCGTCTCCGTCCGCGTCTCCGTCCGCGTCTCCGTCCGCATCGGAATCACCTTCCGCGTCGGAATCACCGTCCGCGTCCGAGTCCCCGTCCCCATCACCGTCCACGTCGCCGTCGGCTCCTCCGTCCAACCCAATCGCAATCGGCTCCGCCTGGCCGCATCCGGTCAGCGCGGCGAGCAACGCCGCGGTCAGCAGCGAAAACACTCTGATTGCCGTAGAGCTCATCGCGTCCTCCCCCTCTTTTTTTTTCAGATCTCATTGTACCCTCGATCGAGCCCTGCTGTCTTCCGCCGTGAAAAAGCTCCTCGAAGACCCGGCGAGGCGCTGGTAGAATTTTCCCGAGTCAACTCGCGTCACAAGCGCGTTTACCATCCGAAAGGTCGACCGAGATGCCGAGTATCGAGCAGGCTGGAACCGACAATCCCTACGCGCCTCCGGGCGCGGGGACCGACGGGCAACAAAAAACCGAGCACGATCCCCTGCGCGCGCGCCGCATGATCACGCAAGGGATCGTGGGAGCGGTCTTCCTCAGCATCTTTCCGCTCGTCAGCTTCATCCTGGGTCTGATCAACTGGAGCCGGGCCGGCTCCGACCTGCAGCTGATGGACCAGGGCCTGATGAGCACCGAGGACGGCGCGCGCGGCAAGACCAAGGCCGGTCAGATCCTGGCCAAGATCAACACGATCGTGGCGCCGTTCGCCCTGATCTCGCTGGTGCTCTACTTCTGGCTGCTGATCGAGTCCGGATTCTGAGCAGGCCGGCGCTCGCGCCGATCAGGGCTCCGAGCCGCGGACCACGTACTGGTCTGGGAGGGTCTCTTCCAGGATCGAGACCTTCAGCCCGGCGGCCTCGAGCTCGGGCTCAGATCAGCTCTCCGCGGAACCACTTGACCACGAACGGACCGAGCAGCAAGAGAAAGACGCAGGTGAAGATCAGCATCAGCGGGCCCAGCAGCAGCACGGCCGCTCGCGCCGCGCGTTGCTCCGCGGCCTGGGAGCGGCGGGTGCGCATCACCCGCGCCTGGATCGCCAGCACCTGCGAAAGCGGCGTGCCCTGGCGGTCGGCCTGGATCACCGCCGAGGTCAGCTGGCGCACCTCCGGGGCCCGCACGCGTTCGGCCAGCGAGCGCAACGCCGCGTCCCGCGACCATCCGACCGACAGCCTGCGCAGCATCTGCTCCAGCTCGCGGCGCAGCGGGTCGCCGGCCGGCATCTGCTCCGCCACCTGGGTGAACGCGCCGGGCATGTCGAGCCCGGCCTGCATCGCCAGCGCGGCCAGGTCGATCGCCTGGGGCAGGCTGCGGCGCACGGCGCGCAACCTCTCCCGCGCCGCGTCGTCGATTTGCAGCCTGACAGCCCCGGCGCCGAAGACCAGCCCCACCAGCGCGCCGGGCACAAGCGAGCCGAACAACGCGGACGTCGACGCCGCGCCCAGCGCCGAGCCGGCCAGCCCGGCCAGCAGACCCAACGCCAGCGCGCCGTCTGCGTCGAGACCGAGCGGATAGCCGGCCCGCTCGAGCCCGAGCTCGATCCGAGCCCTCGTCTTGCCGAGCGGCAGGCGCGACAGATGGGCTGCGATCGCCGATATCAAGAGGTGCGGCGGACGCAGCCACGGATGACGGGCCAGGCTTCTTTGCAGCCGCTCTCCCCGCTCGCCGGCGAAGTCGGGCAGCGAGGGCCGCGAGGACCACAGCCAAGCCCAGCCGACCGCGACCGCCGCGCCGGCCGCGAGCGCGACCGCCGCCTGGAGGATCGCCCCGCTCACAGCTCCACCGCCACGATCCGCCTGACCAGCACGATCGCGAACAGCTCGAGCAGGGCCGCGGCGCCGACCACGATCCAGCCGATCGGATCGGTCCACAGCGGCTCCAGCCAGCCGGGGTTGATGTAGTGCAAGAGCCCGATCAACGCGGGAGGGACCAGCCCCATCACCCAGGCCTGGCTCCGACCCTCGGCGGTCTTGGCGCGCACCACGCCCTCCAGCCGCGCCATCTCCCGGATCGCCGCGGCGGTGCGACGCAGGATCTCCGGCAGGTCCCCCCCGCTGCGCCGGCCGGTGATCGCGGCCGAGATCGCGGCGTCCAGGCCCGGAATCCGCAGTCGATCGGCCATGCGGCGCAGCGCGTCGTCCAGGGGACGGCCCAGCTTGACCTCGGCCAGCACGACCTCGATCTCGCCGCGGATCGGCTCGGGCTGGTGGTCGAGCAGCGACTCGAGCGCGTCCGCCAGGTTGGGAGTGGCGCTCAGTGCTCCGGCCAGCGCAGTCAGCATTCCGTCGATCTGACCTGCCAGCCTCCCTCGCCGCGCCGCGGCCGCGCGTCGGGCCAGCACGTCGGGCAGCACCGCCGCGGCGGCCGCGACGATCAGCGGGGCGGTGCAGCCCGTCCACAGCGCTGCGACCGCGAGCAGCGGAACCGCGGCCAGCTGCAGCCGCGGAACGTGGTCGAGCGGACCGGGCGCGACTCTCAGCTCGCGCAGCCCGCGCCTCCACCTCTCCTCTCGAGAGCCCGCGGCCGGCCCCGGCGAGGCGAGCCAGCCGACCTGGGCCGCGATCGCCGCGGCCAGCGCCAGCGCCGATCCGATCTGGCAAAGCGCGAGCGTCACGACGACGCCTCCGGTCCGCCCACGACCGAGATGTCGGCGGCGAAGGAGGGCAACCTGCCGGTGGCCATGAACTCCCCCTGCCGCGAGCGATCGCCTTCGCGCCCCGGCGCGTAGCGGAAGATCTCGGCGAGGCGCACGCTTCCGTCTTCCTCCATGCCCACGACCTCTGCGATCGAGGTGATCCGCCGCGCGCCGTCGGGAAAGCGGGTCTGCTGGACGACCAGGTCCACCGCGGCCGCGATCTGCTCCCGAATCGCCCGCGAGGGCAGCTCGAGCCCGGCCATCAGGCCGAGCGTCTCCAAACGCGAGATCGCCTCGTGCGGCGAGTTGGCGTGGGTCGTGGTCAGCGAGCCGTCGTGGCCGGTGTTCATCGCCTGCAGCATGTCGAGCGCCTCGCCGCCGCGGCACTCGCCGACCACGATTCGATCGGGCCGCATTCGCAGCGCGTTGCGCACCAGGTCGCGGATGCCGACTGCTCCGCTCCCCTCCGCGTTGGCCGGGCGCGACTCGAGGCGCACCACGTGCGGCTGGGGGAGCTGCAGCTCGGCCGCGTCCTCGATCGTGACGATCCGCTCGGACGGATCGATCGCGCCGGCCAGCACGTTGAGCAGCGTGGTCTTGCCCGAGCCGGTCCCGCCCGAGATCACCACGTTGCGGCGCGCGGCCACGGCGCGCTCGAGAAAGCCGGCCACGGTGCGATCGAGGCTGCCGAAGCGGATCAGATCCTCGATGCCCAGCGGATCGCGCGAGAACTTGCGGATCGTGATCGCCGGTCCGCGCAGCGCCAGCGGCGGAATCACCACGTTGACCCGCGATCCGTCGGGCAGCCTGGCGTCCACCATCGGGGACGACTCGTCGACGCGCCGGCCGAGCGGGGTGATGATCCGCTCGATCACGGTCCGCACCGACTCGGCCGAGGTGAACGACAGCTCGCTGCGCTGGAGCTGTCCGCCACGTTCCACGTAGACCGTCCGCGGGTCCACGACCATGATCTCGCTGACCGCGTCGTCCGCCATCAGCCGCTCGAGGGGACCGAGCCCCAGCGCCTCGTCCGCCAGCTCCGAGATCAGCCTCTCGAGCTGGGGCCCGGCGCTCAGACCCTCGTCGTGCGCGATCCGCTCCAGCGCGGCCTCTACCCGGGCGCGTAGCGAATCGCCGCCGCGGTCGACCGCCTCGAGCTCCACGCAGTGCACCAGCCGCTGCAGGATGCGCCGCCGCGAGGCGAGGGCCCGCTCGGCTCCGCCTTCGTCCCCGCGCCGCAGCAACCTCACTTCGAACGGCCCGATCTCGATCGTTGCGCCGTAGGGCAGCTCCTCTCGCTCCTCGAGCCGGCGCCCCTCGCAGCGCACGCCGTTGACCGACATGTCGCGCACCTCGAAGCGCTCGGCCCCGCAGGATATTCCGCAGTGCTCGCGGGAGACCTCGCGCGACTCCAGGGTCACATCCGCGCTCGACGAGCGTCCCAGCACGAACGAAGCGCCGTCGCTCAACTCGCGCTGGTCCAGGACCTCGGCTCCGCGGCGAATCTCGACTGTGATCGGCTCGGGCATGCCTGCCGCCCAAGCAAGCTCGATGCCAAGTGCCGGATCCCCGCGCGGCGGGCCCTTTGCGTCTCGCCGGCGGCGAAAAAAACGGCGAGCGGCGAAAACGGCGGCGCTATTCGCCGCTCGTACGGGTGGAGAAGGAAAGCCGGCCCAGCAGCCTCCTGGCCGGAGCGACCAGTCGCGGCGTGCGTGAAAGGCGGACGCGCAGACCGGCCGGCAGGCGGCTCCACAAGAAGCGCGCGCCGCGGCCGATCGCGTTTCCGGCAGCGCTCAGCAGCCGGCCCGCGATCGAAAAAGCCGGTCCCAGCCGGCGGCTCGACGCCCGCCAGGCGTCGCGAAAGGGATGGGGCGTCCACTTGTCGGGATCGATCTCGCCTTCCTCGCCGCCGTCGTCGAGCAGCTCCAGCACCGCCCGGACCAGGCCGTCATCGTCCGGACCCTCGAAGCGCAGCACCCGCGCCGTGCGCGCGACGCCGTCGATATCAATCGACAGCGCGCCGCCCTCTTCCACGAGGCCGGCCTCGGGGCGCACGGCCTCGCGCCGGCGCTCCTCTTCGCCGCTCTCCCCGTCCGGCTCCTCTTCGTCCCCGTCCAGCAGGCGCAGCCCGACCTCGGTGCCCTCTCCGTAGATGTCCGGCGCGCACCAGACGATCCGCCCCGGCTTCTCCACCGGCTCCATGCCTCCCTCGAGAAAGAGGCGCACCAGCACGTTGGCGCCCCTGCCCGGCGCGATCTCCTCGAAGCGGGCGCACAGCCCCCCTTCGGAGAGGTTGCGCGTGTCACCGGAGGCAGCCGTTCCGGCGGGGCCGATCAGCTCCACCGGACGGCTGACGTCGATTCTCTCGTGCGTGGCTCGGCGCTCGGTATGCATGGCTCCCTCCCGGGCGACCGCGATACGGGTCGTCGACCCACATCGTAGTGCCCAGGGGGAGCCGTTCCAAGAAAACGGCCGGATCAGCCGCCGGTGTCGGCGTCCGTATCGGTATCGGTGTCGGTGTCGGTGTCCGTGTCGGTGTCCGTGTCGGTGTCCGCGTCCGTGTCCGCGTCCGTGTCCGCGTCCGTGTCCGCGTCCGTGTCCGCGTCGGTGTCCGCGTCCGTGTCGCTGTCCGTGTCGGCGTCCGTGGTGCCGTCGTCGTTGTCGTCGTCGTCGTCGCCGCAGGAGACGGCGAACGCGCCGATCGCCAACAGGGCCACGAGCATAATCATCAAGCGTTTCATCTTCTCACCTCCTTGGAATTCCTTCCAAAAACAATGCCGGGGCGCATCCCGTGGACACACCCGTCTTCACCGCTGTGTAACAAGCCAAAACCGTGCCAGGAGCTCTTCGGGCAGACTTTCACATGATTACGACACCTTGGACGACAGCCCCCGGCCCGGGGCATGTGGCCCGGGCGACACGACCGCGACACGGATGTCAGCCCGGTTCTCCTGGAACCCGCGAATCTCCCCGCTTCCCTCGTGGCCGCGGCGCTCTTCGCCTGGACGGGAGCCGCCCGCCACGATAGTGATCGTCTTCATGAAAGACACCCGACGAGACGCGGCCGAGCGGCACGCCCGCCTGGCCGCCCAGATCCGCGAGCACGACCGCAGGTACTACGTCGAGGACGCGCCGGTCATCTCGGACGCGGAGTACGACCGGCTCTTCGCCGAGCTGAAGCGCATCGAGGAGGAGCACCCCGAGCTGCGCGGACCGGGCTCGCCGACCCAGCGCGTGGGCGCGGCCCCGGCCCAAGGCTTCGAGCGGGTCCGGCACCCGCTCAGGATGTACAGCCTGGACAACACCTACGAGGAGCCCGAGGTCGAGGAGTTTCTGCGCCGCGCGCGCGAGGGGACCGGCGTCGAGGAGCTGCGCCTGGTGGTGGAGCCCAAGCTGGACGGCGCCTCGCTGGAGCTGATCTACCGCGACGGTCTGCTGGCCGCCGCCCTGACCCGCGGAGACGGCGTCGAGGGCGAGGACGTCACCTCCAACGCGCGCACGATGCGCGCCCTGCCGCTGCGAATCTCCGGCCGCGGCGAGGTGATCGTCCGCGGCGAGGTCTTCATCCACCGCTCCGAGCTGGAGCTGGTCAACCGCCAGCGCGAGCAGAGCGGCGAGGCGCCGTTCGCCAACCCCCGCAACGCCGCCGCCGGCTCGCTGCGGCTGCTCGACCCGTCGATCACGGCCCGCCGCCCGCTGCGCATCTTCTGCTACGAGCTGGCCGCCGCGCCCGAGATGCCCGCGAGTCACGCCGAGTGCCTGCGGAGGCTGGCGGATCTGGGCCTGCCGACCCACCGGCTGGAGCGCGTCTGCGAGACCCCCGGCCAGGTGCCGGACGCGCTGAGAGCCTTCGGCGAACTGCGCGCCGAGCTGCCGTTCGAGATCGACGGCGCGGTCGTCAAGGTGGACGACCTCTCGCTGCGCGAGCGCCTCGGCTTCACCGCGCGCCACCCGCGCTGGGCCGTGGCCTACAAGTTCGCCGCCGAGCGCGCGCGGACCGTGCTCGAGAGAATCGAGGTCCAGGTGGGCCGCACCGGCGTGCTGACGCCGGTCGCCAGGCTGACTCCGGTACAGCTGGCCGGCACGACGGTCTCGCGGGCCTCGCTGCACAACGAGGACGAGATTCGCGCCCGCGACGTGCGGCCGGGCGACACGGTCGTGGTGGAGAAGGCCGGCGAGATAATACCCCAGGTGGTGGAGGCGATCCCGGCCCCCGGCGGCGAGCGCGGGGAGCCGTTCCGCATGCCGGACAGGTGCCCGGTCTGCGGGGCGCCGACCGCGCGCGAGGAGGACGAGGCCCGCCGGCGCTGCACCAACCGGCTCTCCTGCCCCGGCCAGCTCCGCGCCGCGCTGCACCACTTCGGCGGGCGCTCGGCGATGGACATCGAGCACCTGGGGCCGGGAGTGATCGAGCAGCTGGTAGAGCGCGAGCTGGTGCGCGATCCGGCCGACCTCTACGCCCTGAGCGCCGCGCAGCTCGCCGAGCTGGATCGGATGGGAGAGAAGAGCGCGGCCAACCTGGCCGAATCGATCGCGGCCAGCCGCGAGCGCCCGCTGCGCCGCCTGATCACCGGGCTGGGAATACCGCTGGTGGGAGAGGTCGCCGCACGGCAGCTCGCCAGGCGCTACGGCAGCCTCTCGGCGATGGCCGCCGCCGATCCCGAAGCCGAGAGGGAGGCGCTGGCCGAAATCCACGGAATCGGTCCCAGGATCGCCGAGTCGGTCGCCGACTCGCTGAACGACCCGCGCTTTGCGAAGGTGCTGCGCGAGCTGCTCGAACGGGGAATCGATCCGCGCGCCGCCGAAGAGGGAGAGAGCGGCGGGCCGCTGGCCGGAGTCTCGATCTGCGTGACCGGCACGCTCGGCCGCCCCAGGGGCCGCATCCACGAGGCGATCCGGGCCGCCGGGGGAGAGGTGCACACCTCGGTGAAAAAGGGGACGACCTACTTGGTTGCGGGGGAGAAGGTGGGCAAGAAGAAGCTCGACAAGGCCCGCGAGCAGGGCACCGAGGTGATCGACGAGCAGGCCCTGGAGGCGATGCTGAAAGGCGAGCCACCCTGAGCGCCGGACCGGGAGCGAGGAGGGGTCCCGAGTCCAACTCGTCGTCCCCGCGGATCCATACAGCCCCTTGGCGGATCGGTGGCTCAGCGCGCAGGTGCTGGGCGAGTACTACGTGACGGTCACGGCCAAGCTGGATCCCGGCCTCGACCGCGCCGCCGCGCACCGGGACCTGGAGCGCCTGGCGACCTGGAGGCCGGTCCCGATCGACGACGGCCTGGTCAGGGCGGCCCTGGGCGAGCAGGACCGCTACGGGTTCTCCTACTGGGATGCCCTGATCGTCGCCGCGGCGCGAGCCTCCGGAGCCGAAATCCTGCTCAGCGAGGACCTCCAGCACGGGCAGGAGCTGGACGGCCTGAAAGTGGTGGACCCTTTCCAGCAGGAGCCGGAGGGGTGAAGTCGCCCCCCAGCTCCGATCTCTCCTGAATCCGAAAGTTATTCTCTGCGATGAGCAAATACCGCTCTTTCGGCCTACACCGAACCGAAAAAGGGTCTATACTCGAACTGGAGGCCACGGATGAGCATCGATGACGAGATCAGACCCGTCACCTACCTGAAGGCGCGAGCCGCCGACCTGCTCGACCAGATCAACGACACGCGCCGGCCGGTGATCATCACACAGCGCGGAGAGCCGCGGGCCGTTCTGGTCGATCCCCGCAGCTACGATCGCACCCGGGCCGCGCTGGGATTGCTCAAGCTCCTGGCGCAGGGCGAGGAGGATGTGCGTCGCGGCCGGGTGGAGCCTCAGCGGAAGGTCTTCGATTCAATCGAAAAAGAGCTCGAAGGCCGATGAGCGACGGCTTCGAGGTTCTCTGGACAGAGACGGCGCGACGTGACCTGAGCGGCATAGCCCGCTTCATCGCCGAAGACAGCGTCTCGTCCGCGCTCGGCGCGCTGCGCCGAATCGAGGAGGCGGCCGCCGCGCTGTGCACCGTGCCCTTGCGCGGTCGTGTCGTGCCCGAGCTGCGCGACCAGGGAGTTTCCCGCTACAGAGAGCTGATCGTCAATCCGTGGAGAGTCGTATATCGAGTCGAGGAGCAGAGAGTCTACGCGCTGTCGGTCCTCGACTCCAGGCGCAACCTCGAGGACATTCTGCTGGGACGGTTCGTGGGGATCGATTGAATCGGGCTCGCCATTACCGAAGGCAGCGCTATTTTACCTTGTTCGAGGTGTCAGGGACACTGAAAAGCGGGATCCGGCCTTTCCTTGGAGGGTTGAGCGACGACGCTCAAAAAACCGGCCTTGGGTATCTTCGGATGAGCGACGACGCTCAAAAAACCGGCCTTGGGTATCTTTGGATGAGCGACGACGCTCAAAAAACCGGCCTTGGGTATCTTCAGTTGAGCGACGACGCTCAAAAAACCGGCCTTGGGTATCTTCGGTTGAAGATCGACACTCGGAAAAACCGGCCTTGGGTATCTTCAGTTGAGCGACGACGCTCAAAAAACCGGCCTTGGGTATCTTCGGTTGAAGATCGACGCTCGGAAAAACCGGCCTTGGGTATCTTCGGATGAGCGACGACGCTCAAAAAACCGGCCTTGGGTATCTTCGGATGAGCGTCGACGCTCGGAAAACCGTACCAGGATAGTCTTTTGCCGAGCTTCGAATCCCAAAAAAGGACGGTCGAGGTATCCCCGGCCGAGGATCCTCGGCTGTGTGAGCATGGTCTGGCCCTCGCGCATCGGCGGGCAGCTCGGTCGCTTGGGCAACGAGACCGGGTTCGACTTGCGAAAAGACTCGCAGGAGCGTCACTGACAAGTCGAAGATCGCAGGACCGTCCCACTCCACCTGCGCGACCTCGAGCACGAGCGAGACGGGCTCGCGGTGGCGGTGCTGATCGTCAGCCCCCCGGGGCTTGGCCGGCGGTGTCAGATGCACCGAAGGAACAAAGGTCATCCTGACCGCGCCCTTTTCAGGGCGCGGCTCCAAGGACGCCGAGACGAAGACGGCCGGCTCCGGACGAGCCCCAAAAAACTAAATGATCAAATCACGGTCCCGAGCGCACACAACGCACGTAGTCGGCGATGTCCACGAGGCTGCTGTTCACGTAGCCGCTGCCGAAGCTCGCGCGCCACGCGCCGATCGAGCCGTAGGGCGTGGACGACCAGTACCAACCTCCATCGTGACCAAACATTTCTGTGCACATGGTGTCGCCGTCGTCGCCATCGCATTGCTTTCCGTCATGGTTCCCCAATCCCGTCTCCTCCAGCAGCACCGAGTACTCCTCGGCTGTCGGAAGACGGTACCCAGCGCCCGCGCTCAGCTCGCAGATGTCCTGACCGGGGTTGTCCGGGCTGCACCCGGAAGCGTTCTCGCCGCTGGCGTAGCACCAGTTCATTAAATCCATCGATCCGTCGCAAGAGCTCCCGTTCCACGTCTGCCCCAGCGGGCAGCGCAGCCAGCACAGGTCGGTCATTGGCTGCCGCACCTCCTCGGGCAGGCAGAAATCGGTGTCCGTGTCGGTGTCCGTGTCCGTGTCGGTGTCCGTGTCGGTGTCAGTATCCGTGTCGGTGTCGGTGTCAGTATCCGTGTCGGTGTCGGTATCCGTGTCCGTGTCCGCGTCCGTGTCGGTGTCCGCGTCCGTGTCGGTATCCGAATCCGAGTCGGAGTCCGCGTCCGCGTCCGAGTCAGCGTCGGTGTCCGCGTCGGTTCCGACTGCTTCGCCCTCTCCTTCGTTTCCGTCGCCGCATGCGGCCAGGACGATCGCCAGCAGCGCGATCACGATTGTTGCTTTGTTTGTCTTTTCTTCTTTCATTTTCCCTCGCTACTCCAGCCGCAGAAGCAGCATGTCCCTGTCTCCGCTGTAGGGGTGGAGCGGCGCGCCCCAGGG
>JAWOBP010000156.1:0-69509 GCA_046484285.1 Polyangia bacterium | reverse complement strand
GCCGAGTAGCTCAGGTTGGGGGCGAACTCCGCTATCACGATCAGGTCGTAAACGCTGAGATCCGTGGAGCCGTAGACCTGATAATCCTTCTTCACCGTCACTTCGTGGTCCAGGTCCAGCAAGTGCGCCTCGATGTCGTCCTCCTGGTCGTACCAGCCGTTGGCGACGAAAAGCACTTCCAACGGGTCGGGTGGTTCCAGCGCCAGCCCTGGGTTCGGAAGCAGCAACACCGCTGCCACGGCAAGCGCTGCCCGAGTCCTGCGATTAGTACCCCCCCCCGATTTTTCGTCTTTTCGCGCCGCTCATTTTCGCCCCCTTTCGAGCAGGTGCTTTTTGTCGGCCAGATGGACGGCTCAAAATACATTATGTCGAAAAAATTTTTGGTTTGCAAGCACTATCGAAGAGGAGCCATCCGCGCTGTGGGGAAAACGTTTCGGGCCGGGGGTTTGGTGGGCGGCGCTCGATCGCGATACCCCGATTTCAAGGCGGTGAGCCGGCCCTTCCTTGAAAAAAAACGGGGGATTTGGCGGGTTTTTTACCCCAGGATCGATCGCCGAAGCACAATCAGCACCAAATCCCCGCGGGACAGCGCCAAAGAACGCGACCGGTCCGAGCGCGGATCCCCGCTCGACCGGAACCGACGAAGCGGCGGAGAAAGGCGGCCGATCACGTGGACGAAAAAGGCCGGGCGCTTTTCTTTCCTCCAGCCCGTGAAGCTCCTGCACGGGCCTTCTCGCGCCCGGGCTCGATCGGACGGCCGACCGAAGCGGCCCGTTCGACCCGCGCGGGATCCGCATGGGCTGGAGAAAGGCGGCCTGTCGAGTGGACAAAGAAAACCTGGGTGCAGCAGGAGTGCCTCGAGCGCGCTCGAAGTCTGGTTTTTCAAAGCGCATCTGCTAGGCTTTTCGACGAGGGCGACGCGATCGAAAGGTGGCGGGCCCGACCCGGGCAGAGCAATGAGCTTCGATTTCTCCAGGCACGCTATCTTCGCAGGTGTCGCCGGGAGCTGGGCATACGGCCTCTCCACGCCCTCCAGCGACGTCGACGTGCGGGGAATCTGCATTCCGCCCAAGCGCTACTGGTTCAGCGCCAGCCTCAACTTCGAGCAGCTCGAGAGCAAGCGGGACGAAGTGACCCTCTACGGCATCAAGAAGTTCTTCGCGCTGGCGATCAAAGCCAATCCGAACATCATCGAGCTTCTTTGGATGCCCCAGGACTGCATCCTCTTCCAAAGCGATCTGATGGACGAGGTGCTGGAGAAACGGCATCTGTTCCTGTCGGCAAAGGCGATGCACTCCTTTTCGGGGTATGCGTTCTCCCAGCTCAAGCGGATCAAGGGCCACAGGTCCTGGCTGCTCGAGCCTCCGGATCACGAGCCGACCAGGGAGGAGTTCGGGTTGCCCGCGGACCAGCGGGAATTCGATTCGCTCAAGGCTGCGATCGAGACCGCGGGGCAAGCGGACCTGGAGCCGTACGAGCTGTACGGCAAGCAGATGGATGCCCTGCGCAGGTACAAGACGGCCCGTGCTCGCTGGAAGCAGTACGAGGACTGGAAGAGGACGAGGAATCCGGATCGCGCCGCGCTGGAGTCCGAGCACGGCTACGATACCAAGCACGCGGCTCACCTGATTCGTCTGCTCCGCATGGGAGGCGAGATCCTGGAGCGAGGCGAGGTCAATACGAGACGCGCCGATGCGCAAGAGCTCCTGGCCATCCGCAACGAAGGTATCTGGACGTATGACGAGCTGATCTCCTGGGCGGAACAAGAAGAGCAGCGCCTGGAGCGGATCTACGATTCCAGGCAGTACGTGGTACCGCGCAAGCCGGACCTCGCGGCAATCGACGAGCTGCTGCAACGAGTCGCAGAAAAGTCCTTCGAGAGCGAGCCCAAGGGCCCGACGTATGAGGAGCTGCTGGAGCAGAGAGACGCCTGGGAGAAAAAGCAGAGGATCGCGAGAGGCTGGGAGTGAGCCACGGCGGCGAGCAAACGGGACGCGACCGCCAGTGAATAGCTAAAAATGCGGAGAAGATTATTTGCCTAATATGTCATAATGTCTAATTTTATTCGATGAGCAGAAATGAAAAAACACGTACCAGCCAAGCTCTGGATTGGCTGCTGATCCCCACGAAATGCTCCCTGTGGACGAGAAAAGCCGAAAAATGGTCGATTTTGAGGCCCCTGAGCGCTCAAGGTGCTGATTTTACAGTGTTTTCAGGCGTTCTTCGGCGAAAACAGACCATCGTGGAGCCCGAGGAGCGCTTCTTTCCCGGTGGTCGGCCTTTTTGCTGGCGCAGCTTTATTGACGAATATAATTTGCATAAAATACGTTTTGGGCAAACGATATTCGCCAGGCAATTGTCTGTGTCGGTGTTCGAGTCGGCGTCGGCGTCGGCGTCGGCGCCCGCGTGACGGCGTCTGCTCTATCCTCGTCCTCGTCATCCGTCGACAGCGACTCCGCGCTCCGGCAAGCCGACGGGGCGAAGAGCTGACCTCGCGCGACCTGCTGCAGCTGGCGATGTGCGGCCGCCGCGGCGTCGATCGAATCGAGACCTACGACCGCTGGCTGCGCGCCGCTTTCGCCCCCCGGCCTCCGGCGCCCGGGAGAGTGAGGGCTCACCACTTCTCGTCGTAGGCGGTCCAGAGGTGATCGCCCAGCTTCCAGTAGGCCTCCACCACCGAGGCGCAGGCCTTGTTCACGTACTCGGTCAGGTAGCGGCGCGCCTTTTTCGGCGAGCGGGCGTGCAGCTTCTTCGCCGTGGCGTCCACCTCCTCGATCTGTTCGAGCATCTGCTCTTGCATCTGGTCGCGCACGCGGGCGACGTCTTCTCTCATCTCGCCCCAGCGGTGCGCGGCGAGCGTGCCGACCCGGTTGAACGCCCACCAGGCCGACTCGCGCGAGAAGCCGGTCGTGCGGCCGTCGGTCTGGTAGTCCTCGGGCAGGCCGGTGACTCCGATGTAAATCGGAACGTAGGTGGTCATCGCCGTGTTGTCGTAGCCGAACCAGACGATTCCGCCGACCGGGTCGGGCAGCCAGGAGCGGGACTGGGTGATCGTGGCATACATCGTGTACCAGCGAGCGATCGTGCGCTCTCCGCGCCAGCCCCAGCCGCCGTTGATATCGAACAGCTTGTTGGCGTCGTACGGCATGAACGGGTTGGCCAGCGGGCTCTTGACCGTCTTGCCGGTCTCCTCGTCGGTGACCGTGAACTCGGCGGTCATGTCGAACGGCGTACCCTCGTAGGTGTCGCGCAGGATCTCCATGACGCGCTCCACCGAGACCTTCTCGTCCGGTTTGATCGAGAAGGGAAACACGTTGCGGTCGGGATCCAGCTCGAGCGACGGCGCCAGCAGATCGAAGACCCGCCACTCGCGCCGCGAGGCGACGAAGCCGGTCCGTCCCTCGGGAGCGTAGGCCCAGCAGAACTCGAACGGATCACCGCCGTCGGAATTCCAGTAACCCTTCTTTTCCGCGGCCGAGATCACGTTCTTCGAGGCCATGAAGCGCTCGCTGTCGTCCAGGTCGACCTCGCAGATCCGCGAGGCGTTGGCCTCGACGCTGACGTGGTCGTCGGGCACGCGCCGGGCGATCCAGATCGCGCCGACCTCGCCCTCGCCCGGTCCCACGATCTCCATCACCCAGGCCTCATCGGGGTCGACGATGGTCAGCGCCTCGCCCTCGTCGTTCCAGCCGTGCTTCTCGATCAGCGCGCCGCCGATCTCGATCGCCTCGCGCGCGGTGGCGGCGCGCTCCATCATCAGGCGCTGCGTGGTCTCGCAGTCGAGCAGGCCCTTTTCGGAGCGCAGCTCCTCGCGGCCGCCGAAGGTCGACTCGCCGATCGCCAGCTGGTGCTCGTTCATCGGCGCGTAGGCCGGCGAGAGGTAGCCGTACGTCTCGCGCACCTGCGGTATCTCGCCGACCGGCTCGCGGCCGTAGCGCTGCATCGGACCGGAGTCGTCCTCCTTGCGCCTGGTCAGCCGGATCGTCTCTCCCGGCGCGTGCTTCTCGTGCGGCACGACCTGCACGTCGGTGCTGGTGCGGTGGCTGTCGACCGTGTGGGTGGTGATCACCGATCCGTCGGTCGAGGCGTCCTTGCCCACCACGATCGAGGTGCAGGCGCCAGTCGGGCGGGCCGAGAGCAGGAGCGTCGCGACGATCGCCGCGAAAGTCAGCTTGTTGCGCATCTCGTCTTCCTTTCGAGCTTTACTGGAGCTTTGGACAATAGTGGTCGACCCGGCGTCAATCAAGTAGCGCCATCGGCGCAGGTCACGTGCTCGACCGTGGCGCCGGCGGGCAGCTCCTGCCGCCAGGCGCCGGCGGGCAGATCGACGTTGATCTCGACGCCGCCCGCGTCGTAGCGCAGCAGCAAGCGGGCCTCCTCGCGCGGCATCTCCACTTCGATCTCGTGAGGAATCGCGGCGCCGTCCACCTCCCGCCAGCGATCGAAGCGCAGGTCGAAGATCGTGCCCCGCTCGTCCTTCAGGCGCGAGCGGCGCAGCGCGAGGGTCCGCCTGTCCGGATCGATCCATAGGACCTGCTCTTTTTGCCCGTCGCTGATCGTCACGCGGTAGCGCCCTTCGGGATCCCAGCGCACCTCGGCGTCGCCCTCGATCAGCGGCGTGTGCCCGACCAGCGCGCGCGTCACGTCCTCGGGCGAAAGAGGTACCTGGATCAGCCTGGCGATGTTGCACGGATCGGCCGGCCCGGCGTAGAAGCGGTGCTCGCGGTAGTCGGAGAGGGCGAACTCGCCGCGGTCCACGGTCAGCACGCTGAGGGTCGAGCCGAACGGCGAGAGAAGGTCCACGCGCAGGCGGTCGGGCAGCTCGGCGAAGACCAGGGCCTCGCCCTGCACGCGTCGGCTCTCGTCGAAGTGGTCGAAACGCCCCGCGGCGCGCAGCGAGCGCACGGCACAACGGAGGTCTTCGAAGTCGGCCAGCAGGTCCGGCGCACTGGCGTAGGCGTCGGCCGGCCTGGGAACCGGTCCGCAGGCGACGGCGAGCGCGAGCGCCGGCAGTAAGACGATCGAAAACGAAAGGCGCACGGTCAGAGTTCCCGGCGGTCGTCCAGGGCGCGCCCCAGCGTCACCCGGTCGGCGTACTCGAGCTCGCCCCCGTGCGGCACGCCCGAGGCGATCCGGCTGACCCGCGCCGGGCTGTCCGCCAGCGTCTCTCGGATCAGCATCGCGGTAGCCTCCCCCTCGACCGACGGCCGCGTGGCGACGATCACCTCCTCGACCGCGTTCTCCTCGACCCGCGCTTTCAGCTCCTCGAGCGGGAGATCCTCGGGACCGACGCCGTCCAGCGGGGAGAGCAGCCCGTGCAGGACGTGGAAGCGACCGCGAAAAGAGGAGGACTCCTCCAGCGCCCACAGGTCGGGAACGCTGGCGACCACGCAGATGGTCCCCTCGTCCCGCGCGGGATCCTGGCAGATGCCGCACGGATCGCAATCGTCGAGGTTGCCGCAGCGCGAGCAGCGCACCACGCGCCGGTGCAGCCGGGCGATCGCCTCGCCGAGCTGTTCCGAGTAGCGGGGCGACGCCTCCAGCAGGTGGAACGCCAGCCGCACTCCGGTTCTCCTGCCCACTCCGGGCAGTCGGGCCAGCAACTCGGCCAGTTCGTGGATCGCGCCGCTCATCGCGCCTCAGAACATGCCCGGCAGGTGCATTCCGCCGGTCACCCCCTCGGAGGCCTCCTCGATCTTCTCCTCGGCGAGCGTGACCGCGGCGTTGACCGCGGAGACCACCACGTCCTGCAGGGTCTCGACGTCCTCGGGATTCACCAGCTCCTCGTCGATCGAGATGTCGGTGATCTCCTTGCCGCCCGTGATCGTCACCTTGACCTTGCCTCCGCCCGCCTCGGCCGTCCAGGACTGCTCGCGCAGCTCCTCCTTGACGGTCTCGAGCTTCTTCTGGATGCGGTTGGCCTGCTTCATCAGCCCGGACAACCCGCCGCGAAAGGCTCTGCCCCTGCCCTTGGCCATCTTCCGCCTCCTTTTCTCCGGCCGCTCTTACGCCGGCCGGCGCTGTCAGCCGCGTTCGCCTTCCTCAATGTGTTGTGGTCGAACGCGCGATATCTTTCCACCCAGCTCGTCGAGCACTCCACGCACCAGCGGGTGCTGGCGAGCCTCCGTGTCGATTTCTCGTAGCCGCTCCTGGCGCGCCAGCTTCTCGCGGGCCGCGGCGCTGCAGCCTCCGAGGTCGCCCAGCTCGACCTCGAGTCGCACCGAGCGTCCCAGGCGTCGCTCCAGGTAGCCGGTGATCTGGCGTTGGCGAGCGGCGTCGCTGGCTACCGAGACCGCGAAGGCGTCGTCGCGATCGAATCTGAGGCGCAGCAGATCGTCTCCGTCGACGCTCGGCTCGGCGCGCTCCACGACCGAGGCGATCGCCGGGTTCTCCCGGGCGAAGGCGGCCAGCGCCTCGCGCAAGGAGCCGATCTCCAGCGCCGCCCGGAGCGCGGGGCTCGCCTGGCGCGGCGCCCGATCCGCCGCACCCCCTCCGTCTGCTCGCACCTTCGGCGGCTCGCCGGCGTTTCGGCCGCCGCGCTCGTTGGCGCTTCCGGCGCTGCGCGTTCCGCCTCCCGAGCCTCCCCCGCCGCCGGATCCGCGGCCGGGGCTCGCGCCGGGCTTGCCGGCCAGCGCCTCGAGCCGCCCCACCAGCTCCGCGGCCGGGAGCAGATCCCCCATCTCGGCCAGCCGCGCCAGCGTCGTCTCCAGCAGCAGCCGCGGGTGGTCCGAGCGGGCGATCTCCTCGTAGGCCTCGGCGAAGTGCTTGAACAGGCGGTGCAGCGTCGCGTTGGAGACGCGGCCGGCCAGCTCGGCCAGCTCGGCGATCTCCTCCTCCGGCAGGTCGAGCAGACCCGGCTCGCTGCCGCACACGCCGGCGACCACCAGGTTGCGCAGGTGCTCGAGCAGCCCGCGGGTGAACGAGATCGACTCGAAACCCTGGCGATCCACGTCGCGCACGATTTCGAGGCAGCGGCGCGGATCGCCCGCGAGCAGCGCCGCGGAGACGTCGTAGTGCACCCTGCGCGTGACCACGCCGAGCAGCTCGGAGACCGCGGTCCCGCTCAGCTTTCCGGTTCCCGCGGCCAGCACCTGGTCCAGCAGCGAGAGCGCGTCGCGCATCGAACCCTCGGCCTCGCGCCCGATGATCGCCAGCGCCTCCTCGTCGGCCTCGATCTCCTCGCTGTCCAGGATGGCGCGCACGCGCTCCACCACGGCCGGGGTCGAGATTCTCCTGAAGTCGTAGCGCTGGCAGCGCGAGAGAATCGTGGCCGGGATCTTGTGCGGCTCGGTGGTGGCGAAGATGAACTTGACGTGGGGCGGAGGCTCCTCGAGCGTCTTGAGTAGCGCGTTGAAGGCGCTGGCCGAGAGCATGTGGACCTCGTCGATCACGTAGATCTTGTAGCGCCCCAGCGCCGGCCGGTAGGGGACGGTCTCGCGCAGCTCGCGGATGTCGTCCACCGAGTTGTTGGATGCGCCGTCGATCTCGATCACGTCCACCGCGCCACCGTCCGCGATCGTGCGACACGAGCCGCACTCTCCGCACGGCCGCGGAGTCGGGCCGTGCTCGCAGTTGAGCGCCTTGGCCAGGATCCGCGCCAGCGAGGTCTTGCCCACGCCCCGCACTCCGGAGAAGAGGAAGGCGTGAGCCACCCGGTCCATCTCGATCGCGTTGGCCAGGGTGCGCGTCACGTGATTCTGGCCCACCACGTCCTCGAAGGTCTGCGGTCTCCACTTGCGGGCCAGGACGAGGTACGACATGCGTTCAGACTTCCACCGCGAGGCCCTCCCGGGCGGCATGGCTCTCGGGGAACAGCTCGCGGCAGCGGCGCTCGATCTCTTTGATCGCGGCGTCGTCGTGACCGGGATCGTGATGGTAGAGGACGAGCCTCTCGGCGCCCGCCATCTCGGCCAGGCGCGCTCCTTCGACGTAGGTGGAGTGTCCCCAGCCCTCTCTGGAGGGCTTCCCCCCTTCTCCGACGTACTCCTCGGGAGTGTACTGCGCGTCGTAGATCAACAGCTCGGCGTCCCGGGCCAGCTCGAGCACGTGTCGATCCGGCTCGCCGGTGTGCTCGGTGTCGGTGCAGTAGGCGACCGCCCGGTCGCCGTGCTCGATGCGAAAGCCGTAGACGCCGTCGGGGTGGTTGAGCTGCAGACCGCGGATGGTCGTGCCGTCCGCGAGATCGACGCGCTGCCCGTCATCGAACTGGAAAAACGAGATCTCGGCCGCCATCTGGTCCAGCGTGACCGGGAAGTTGGGAAAGTTCATCTGCCCGGCGAGCGTCTCGGCCAGCGTGCTCGAGAGGTTCTTGCCGCCGTAGATCTCGAAGCGGAAGCCGGGCACGAACGCCGGCGCGAAGAAGGGGAACCCCTGGATGTGGTCCCAGTGCACGTGGCTGAAGAACATCGCGGCGCAGCGCGGTCCGTCTTGCAGCATGCGCTGCCCCAGCAGCCGCAGCCCGGTGCCGCCGTCGAGAATGATCATCTGCTCGCCGGACTGCACCTCGACGCAGCTGGTGTTGCCGCCGATCTCCACGGTGTCCGGACCGGGCGTGGGAATGGATCCGCGAACACCCCAGAATCTCACGAGGAACATTGCATCACTCTGTGTCTTGCGGCAGCGGTTCGGCGGCGGGACGCAGAGATCCGGTCGCGCTGGCCGCCACTTTCAGATCTCTTCGGCCAGGTCGTTGTCGGTGGCAGTCTGGGCGGCCTTGTCCGATTCTTCTTCTTGCCCCTCCTTCAAGTCCTCGACCGCCTCGGTGGGTGCCAGGAGGTTGATCACCCACAAGACAAGCGGCAAAAGAAGAGTGCCGATGATGATCGCCAGCGGCTGCTTCTTGGGCGTGATTGCGGACATCGACTCGTATTGAGTCAGCTCACCGCCGCCTGTCGGCTGCTGCTCGGTCATGTAATCCTCCTTCAGCTTACGCGTAGCGTAGCGACTCGCTATCGTATGAAAACCGCGACGACAAAGTCAAGAGATTCCGCGACTCGATGATGGAGGTGACAGCCCTCGACGTGCAGGTGGAGATGACGCTGCCGCCGCGCTGAGCGGCCAGCCGGGCGAGGTCTCGCTCTCCTCGACGCTGCAGGAGCTGGTGGACGGTCCCTGCGAGCAGCTGCGCAAGGGCGATTCGATCGTGGTCTACGTACAGGCGCTGGCCAAGGTGACGATGGCGCTGCAGTCGTCGGACCACGACGCGGCCCAGGCGGAGTGCGAGTTCGCCACCGGCGTGCTCGACGAGGCCGCGGAGGAGACCTCCGATCCCGACTTGCAGGAGATATCCGGGCTGCTCCACACCTACTGCGGCAACGCCGTCGGCGAGTACTGAGATCCGGCGCGGTCGGCTCCTCGCACCCCGCCTGCCTCGACAATCGACGGGCAATCCCCAAAAAGCGGTGCGCAGCGATTGACGGCCCCTCGTTAGATGATCTACATAGCGGGGTCCTTGCCATTGCGGGCGCGGTGTCGCGGCCGCGGCTTTTCGGAGGGTGACCATGAAAAAGTACGACACGACGAGCATCCGCAACATCTGCCTGGTGGGACACGGCGGCAGCGGAAAGACTTCGCTCGGAGAGGCGATGCTCTTCGACGCCGGCGTGACGACTCGCCTGGGAAGCGTGCTCGACGAGACCTCCACGTTCGATTTCGAGCCCGAGGAGGTCAAGCGCCAGAACTCGATCTCGACCGCGTTCGCCGCGGTCGAGTGGGACAAGAAGAAGATCCAGATCTCGGATACTCCCGGCGACAACAACTTCTTTTTCGATGCCAGAAACGCTCTGGCCGCCAGCGACATCGCCGCGGTGGTGGTCTCCGCGGTGGACGGCGTGCAGGTCATGACCGAAAAGATGTGGCAGCTCGCCGAGGAGCTGGACAAGCCGCGGCTGCTGGTGATCAACAAGATGGATCGCGAGCGGGCCGACTACCAGGGCTCGTTCGACGGGGCCCGCGAGGTGCTCTCCAAGCACATCGCTCCTTTGACGATACCGATCGGTTCCGAGGATTCGCTTTCGGGCGTGGTCCAGCTGCTCGAGCAGAAGGCCTACCGCTTCGGCGACGACGGCAAGAAGGTCGAGCAGATCGACATTCCGGCCGAGATGTCCGACCAGGTCGAGTCGGCGCGCGAGGCGCTGATCGAGGCGATCGCCGAGAGCGACGACGCAGTGATGGAGAAGTACCTCGAGACAATGGAGCTGACCGAGGAGGAGATCGACGCGGCGCTGCCGGCGGCGATCGCCTCGGGCGCGCTGATTCCAGCGGTCGTCACCTCGTCGATAAAGAACATCGGAGTGCAGCCGCTGCTGGATGCGATCTGCAGGCTCTACCCCTCCCCGGCCGATCGACCGCCGCGCAGGGGCCTGGTCGGCGAGGAGGAGGTCGAGTGCCCGCCCGATCCCGAAGCTCCGTTCGCCGGCACGGTCTTCAAGAGCATCCAGGACAAGTTCACCGGCACACTGACCGTGCTGCGCGTCTGGTCGGGCACGCTGGAGGCCGACTCGGGCTTCTTCAACTCCAACAAGGAGGAGAAGGAGCGCTTGGGGCAGCTGCTGGTGCCGCTCGGCAAGAAGCAACAGAGCGTCGACTCGGCCGGGCCGGGCGACGTGGTCGCGATCGCCAAGCTGAAGAGCACGACCACCGGCGACACGGTCTGCGACGAGCGGCGCAAGGTGGTCTTCCCCTCGCTGCCGGAGATCGATCCGATCATCACCTACGCGGTGCGGGCCAAGGACAAGAACGACGAGGACAAGCTCGGCCAGGCGCTCAACCGAGTCGCCGAGGAGGATCCGACGATCAGGATCATCCGCGACCCAGAGATGCAGGAGACCCAGATCGCCGGGATGGGCCAAGTCCACATCGAGACGACCGTCGACAAGCTGAGGCGCAAGTTCGAGGTGGACGTGGAGCTGGCGCCGCCGAAGATCCCCTACCGCGAGACGATCCGCAAGAAGGTCGAGGGCGTGGAGGGCAAACACAAGAAGCAGACCGGCGGCCGCGGCCAGTTCGGCGTCTGCTACATCAACGTCGAGCCGCTGCCCCGGGGCGAGGGCTTCGAGTTCGTCAACAAGATCGTGGGCGGCGCGATTCCCAAGCAGTGGATTCCCTCGGTGGAGAAGGGGATCGTCGGCCGCATGGCGCGCGGCGTGATCGCCGGCTACCCGCTGGTCGACGTGCGGGTCACGCTCTACGACGGCAAGTACCACGACGTCGATTCCTCGGACGGCGCTTTCCAGATGGCCGGCTCCAAGGGGTTCAAGGTCGCGGTCGAGCAGGCCGGCGCCTACCTGCTCGAGCCGGTCTGGAACCTGGAGGTGTTGGTGCCGGACGAGTGCATGGGAGACGTGATGGGAGACGTCAGCTCGCGGCGCGGCAAGGTGCTGGGGATGGAGGCGCGCGGGCGCAACCAGGTGATCCGCGCCCAGGCGCCGATGGCAGAGCTGCTGCAGTACGCCCCGGATCTCGACTCGATGACCGGCGGCCGGGGCGCCTTCACGGTCGGCTTCTCCCACTACGACGAGGTGCCGCACGAGAACGCCCAGAAGGTTATCGAGGCCTTCCAGTCCGACGAGGAAGACGAGTAGCCTCCCGCCCCCGCCCCTCCTTTCTTTCCCTGCATAGTGAGCGCAGCCTTTTTTCGCTGCTCCCGGTCGGAACTTTTCGGCGTCCGCGGTGTCCATTCGGATCTCCGAGCAAGGGAGGAGCGCATGTGCCAGGTGTCATCGGAAAAGATCGCCGAGATGGGCGCGGGGGAGATCGCCGCCGCGATCCGCGAAGGCGAGGCCACGGCCGTCGGCGTCGTCGAGGCGCTGATCGCTCGCATAGAGGCGTTGAACGATCGGCTCAACGCCGTGATCGTGCCGTTGTTCGAAAGCGCTCGCAGGGAGGCCCGCGAGGCGGACTCGCGCAGGGCGGGCGGCGCGTCCGAGGAGCTGCCGCCGCTGTTCGGAGTGCCGGTCACGATCAAGGACCAGTTCTTCGTGAGCGGCACGCCGGTCAGCTGCGGTTTGGCCCACCGCTCGGATGAGGTTTTCGACCAGCAGGGTACGCTGGTGACCCGCCTGCGGGAGAACGGCGCGATCATCCTGGGCAAGACCAACGTGCCCCAGCTGCTGATCTCCCACGAGTGCCGCCACGCGCGCTACGGGCCGGCGAAGAATCCCTTCGACGAAGGTCGTACCCCGGGCGGCAGCAGCGGCGGGGAGGCCGCGATCATCGCCGCGGGCGGCTCTCCCCTGGGGTTGGGGGGCGACATGGGCGGCAGCGTGCGCATTCCGTCCCATTTCTGCGGCGTATCGGGGCTGAAGCCCACGGGCGGTCGTTTGCCCAACGACGACTCCCCGTTTTTCGAGGGTCACGTCGGTGATCTGGTCGGCTTCGAGGGGATCATCGTCCAACCGGGTCCGCTGGCGCGAAGGGTCGACGATCTCAAGCTGGCGATGGACTGCTTCGCCGGCGAGCCTTTGCCGCAGCGCTCCCTGACCCCTCCGGTCCCCTGGCGCACGGGACCGATTTCCGAGGTGGACGGCATCCGCGTCGGCACCTACGTCGACGATGGCTACTTCACTCCCTGCCCGGCGATTCGCCGGGTCGTCGCCCGAGCCGCGCTCGCGCTGGAGGAAAACGGCAACCCGGTCGCCGGGTTCTCCGTGCCCGACCCGGCGTACGCGGCCCGGCTGTACGTCTCTCTGCTGGTCTCGGACGGCGGAGCCTGGATTCGGGAGGCCCTGGACGGGGAGCGTCCGATCGGCGACGTGGAGGCGATTCTGCGGGTGGGAGGCGCGCCTCTTTGGCTACGCCGGATGCTTGCCGGGTTGATGCGCGCCACGGGCCAGGAGTACGCGGCACGGGCGCTGTCCGCCTCCGGTCGCTGCAGCGCGCGGGAGTACTGGAGGCTGACCGCGGAGCGTACCCGCTACCGGATGAGGTTCGTCGACGAGATGGATCGGGCCGGAGTCGACGTGCTTGTCTGTCCGCCCCACCCGCTGCCCGCCTTTCGGCTGGACGGCAACCGCAACGGAGTCGAGACGGCCACGGCCCTCTACGCGGCCCTGTTCAACCTGGTGGGCCTTCCGGCCGGGGTGGTGGCCGCCGGGCGCGTGGGCGCGGAAGAGGAAAGTGACCGTCCCGCGAGCCGGGACCGCGTTATCCGGGACGCGATCGCGATGGAGCGCGGCAGCGCCGGGATGCCGGTCGGGGTCCAGGTCGTGGGGCGTCACTGGCGCGAGGACCAGGTGCTGGCGGTGATGCGCTACCTCGAGGAGCGCTTCGCCGCCGAGGAAGACTACCCGGTAGGAGCCGCCCCGCCACCATAGCCGAGACAGACACCGCAGCTGAAGCTTTTCAATAGAGAAAGCCGAAGAGGTAGAGCGGTATCCGGTCGTCGGCGCCGATGTCGACGTGGTTTTCTAGGATTTCGCGCAACGCCAGGACGGGCAGCTCGATCCCGTGGCGAAAGGCGAGGTACTCGCGGAACGAGAGCCCGGGCAGATCGTAGTAGACCACCCGGCGCGAGAGATCGTAGCTCGCCCTGGTCAGGTCCAGGGCCGAAAAAACTCTGTTGAGCGAGCTTGCCTGCCGGGTCTCGTGGGCGTAGGATTGCGCGCGTTTTTGGGGGTGGACGCCGCGATGCGCACCGAGAGCTACATCACCGACGCCGACCGCGAAAAGCGCGTCGGAAGCTGGCTGGCAGAGATTAGAAAGCAGACCGCCCCCCGGCCCCGCTTGCGCCTCGATCCCGCCCGCTGCGCGCTTGTGGTGATCGACGCCAACCGCTACTTCGCCGATCCGGCGGGCGCCTGCTACCTGCCGGCCGCGGGCGCGGCCGTGCCCCGCATCGCCGAGCTGCTCTCGGCGTGGCGCGGGCTGGGATCGACGGTCGCGTTCACCAGGCACGGCCACGAGGGCGAACGGGACGCCGGGATGCTGGGGCGCTTTTTCGGAGGCTTCCTCGACGCCCGCGACCCACAGGCCGAGATCGTCGAGAGGCTGGCCCCCCTCGAGGACGAGCCGGTCGTGGGCAAGACGACCTACGACGCCTTCCTGTCGACACCCCTGGAGTCGATCCTGCGCGACCGGGAGATCGAGCAGGTGCTGATCAGCGGAGTTCTGACCCACATGTGCTGCGAGACAACCGCCCGCTCCGCGTTTTGCCGCGGCTTCGAGGTCTACGTGGCGGCCGACGCCACCGCCTCGCGCAACGAGGAGCTGCACGTCGCCTCGCTGCGGTCGATGGCCGACGCGGTGGCGGTGGTGCTGAGCGTCGACGAGGTGCTGGAGTCGTGCGCGAGACGTCGATCCTGATCGTCGGCGCGGGTCCGGCCGGCTGTTCCGCGGCGGTGCAGTGCGCGCGGCTCGGAGTGCGGCCCGTGCTGATCGATCGCAGCGGAGCCGCCGGCGGTCTGGTGGCCGGAGCCTGGCTGGTGGAGAACTACCCGGGACCGGAGCACCCGCTGCGAGGAGCGGACTTCGCCGTCCGTCTCGCCGAGCACCTGGCGCGCTTCGACGTTTCGGTGGAACGGTCGGAGCTGGCGCGGATCGAGCCGGAAGGCGATCGCTGGATCGCCCGCACCGAGCGCGGGGAGCTGCGGGCTCGCTGCGCGCTGGTGTGCACCGGAACCGAGCCGCTGCCGCTGCGCGTCGGCGGTCTCGAGAAAACGGCGGATCGCGTCTTTCGAGGGGCGCGCGAGCTGCTGGAGGAGTTTCCCCGGCCGCGCCGCGCGGCGGTGATCGGCGGGGGCGAGGCGGCGTTCGACGGCGCGCTGGCGCTGGCCGAGGCCGGCGCCGAGGTCTCCGTGCTGGTGCGCGCCGACCGGCCGCGCGCCGGCGGCCGGCTGGCCGAGCTGCTCTCCCGCGAGCCGAGGGCCCGGCTGCGCACCCGCTGCCGGGTGAGACGCCTCGAGCCGGTCGCGGGCGGAGCGGCGCTGTACGTCGAGACACCCGCGGGCGAAGAGCTGCTTGAGGTCGATGCGCTGCTGGCCGCGCTGGGGCGCCGCGCCGCGCTGGGGCGACTGGTTCCGGCGCTGCGCGGGGAAGGCGGGCCGCTGCCGCTGGAGCCGCGTTTGGGGCTGCTGGTCTGCGGCGACGCGCGGCTGGGCTCGCTGGGTCAGGCCGGGATCGCCGTGGGCGACGGGCTGCAAGCCGCCGCGCGCGCGGTGCGGCTGGTGCTGGGAGAGGAGGAGAGACGATGAGCCTCGAGGTGGTAGACGCGAGCGGGAACGAGGAGCTGGCCCGCGTCTTCGTCGGCGAGCTGGACGACGGCTCGCGGGTGGAGTTCGTCGAGTCGATCCAGCCTCCGCTGAGGCGCGAGGAGAAGTGGGTGCTGATCGTCTCGACGCTCAAGGGCTGTCCTGTCGGCTGTCCGATCTGCGACGCGGGCGGCGACTACAGGGGCAGGCTGACGCGCGAGGAGATCCTGGACCAGGTGCGGGCGCTGGTCGCCAGTCGTTTTCCGAGCGGGGAGGTGATCTCGAAGCGGGTCAAGGTCCAGCTCGCGCGGATGGGCGAGCCGGCGCTCAACGACGAGGTGATCGCCGCGCTCGAGGATCTGCCCGGGCTGGGGCTGCCGGGGCTGATGCCCTGCATCTCGACGGTGGCTCCGGTCGGCAGGGAGCGCTGGTTCTCCGAGCTGGAGCGGGTCAAGCGCGAGCTGTACGGCGGGGGGCGTTTCCAGATGCAGTTCTCGGTGCACACCACCTGCCCCGAAGCGCGCCGCAGGCTGGTGCCGATCCGGACCTGGCCGCTGGAGCGGATCGCCGCCTGCGGCGATCGGTTCTTCGAAAGCGGCGATCGCAAGATATCACTCAACTTCGCGCCGGCGCTCGGTTTGCCGCTCGAGCCCGATATCCTGGCGCCGCTGTTCTCCCCGGAGCGCTTCCTGGTCAAGCTGACTCCGATCAACCCCACCGCCGCAGCGAGTCGCTCCGGCCTGGTCGGCGCGATCGATCCGGCCGACGAGGACGCCTGCCGCGCCGCGGTCGAGAGCTTCGAGTCGCTCGGCTACGAGACGATCTTGTCGATCGGAGACCTGCGGGAAAACGAGATCGGGTCCAACTGCGGGATGTACGTGGAGCGCATGCGCCGCGAAAGAGCAGCCCCCGCGCGAAACCGGCCGATCCCGAGTCGCGCGTAGCTGTCCCAAGGCGCAGGACTCGCCTCTTGCTCCCCGAGGCCTATCCGATCGTCGCGCCGGCCGCGCTCGGGCGCAGATCCAGCGGCTCGAGACCGGCGGCGCGGCACTCGCGGCGGAAGCTCTGGGCCGCTTTCTTTTCCGCGAAGAGCGCCACCGCGCAGTCGCCGCCTCCCGCGCCGGACGGCTTGGCCGTCCCCCCCAGCCCTTCCGCGATTTCGGCCGCCCGGCGGTGGGCGGCGGTCACGATCGCGACGCCGGCCGCGCGCCCCAGCTCCTCCATCAGCTCGCGGTAACGCGCCGAGGAGGCGATCACGCCCGCGGCATCGCCGGCGCGGTAGGCCCCGGCCAGATCGCGGGCCTCTCTCTCGAGCCGCGCGACGAGGTCGCGGTGCGCGGCCGGGTCCCGTCCGGCGAGGCGCTCGACGGCCGCGAGCAGCTCGGCGGTCGAGGCCTCGACCCCGGTCCAGGCGAAGACCGGCTCGATTCCGCGCAGCTCCAGCGGCCGCGGCTCGCGCTCGGCCGAGAACTCCAGCGTCCCGCCGTAGACGGCGGCTGCCACGTCGGCTCCGGATCCGCGACCTCGCTGGGCGCTCCGGTGGGCGGCGCCCGCCAGCGCCAGCAATTCGCCGGCGCCGAGCTCGCCGGCGCCCCCTAGCGCGAGCAACGCGGCCGTGGCCGCGACCGCGGTCGCGGCGGAAGAGCCCAGGCCGAGCTTGCGCCGGCCGAGGCTCAGCTCGGAGGTGTCGACCCGCACCAACGGCAGCTGGCCGGGGCCGGCGACGCCGAAATGGCGCGCCACCTCCCGGCGCACCGCTGCGAGCACCGGGGAGGGCGGGGGCGCCGTCTTCGCGGCGTAGGCCATTGCCCGCCGGTCGACCGCGGTGACCACGGCCGGGGCGCCGCTCAGCACCGCGTACTCGCCGGAGAGGAACAGCTTGCCCGGAGCGCTGGCCAGCAACGATCCCCTCACCTCACCACCTCCACTCCGGCGGCGGCCAGCTCGGCCGCGAGCCTCGCGCGTCGCTGCGGCTCGACCAGCGCGATCGCGCAGCCGCCGGCGCCTCCGCCGGTCAGCTTGGCTCCCAGGGCTCCCAGCTCTCGGGCCACTGAGCAGATGCGGTCGAGCGCGGGCGTGGAGACGCCGAACCAGGCGAGCTGCTCGTGGTTCTCGTTGATCGCTCGCCCCAGGGAGACGAGGTCGCCGCCGAGCAGCGACTCCTCGCCGGCTGAGACCAGCTCTCCGATCCGCGCCAGTCTTTGCTTCGCCTCCGCGCTCGACTCCAGGCGGCGGGCGAAGGCTTCAACCGCCAGTCGCGTGCGGCCGGGCTCGCCGGAATGGCAGATTACCAGCGGCGGCACGGCGGCCTCCAGCGCGAGCGGCTCGGCGCCGCGGCGAAAGCGCAGCAGACCGCCGCGCAGCGCCACGGCGGCGTCGAGACCGGACGGGTTGCCGTGAAAGACGCGCTCCGAGGCCTGGACGGCCTCGAACAGCTTCGCCTCGCCGGGATCGGCTCCGGCCAGCGCGATCAGCCCGCGGGCGGCGGCCGCTGCCAGCGCGGCGGACGACCCGAGGCCGGCCCGCGGCGGCACCTCGGCCAGCGCTTCCAGCGCGACGCCCCGCGGTTCGAGCCCGAGCGAGAGGGCCAGCGCCTCGAGCGCGCGACCTCCCTCCGAGCCGTCGCCGATCGCGGCGCGGTAGTCCCAGCTCGAGACGTGGACCGCGAGCGGACCGGCAGCGGGGCGGGCGGCGGCCTCGACTCCGATCGGGAGCGCGGCTGCCAGCGCCGGCTCGCCGTGGACCACCGCGTGCTCCCCGAGCAGGATCGCCTTGCCCGCGGCGCGGCCGACCGCCTCGCCGCTCAAGATATTCTCCTGGCCAGCCGCTCGCCGACGTGCGCCAGCAGTCGTTTGCCCTCGTCCAGGTAGCTCTCGCTCTCCAGCCGCTCGAGAGCGCCGCCCACCAGCCGCTCGATCCGCTCCTCGCAGGCCGAGCGCGCGCCGATCTCCTCCAGCAGCGCGCCGACCTCGCCGATCGCGGAGGCGGGTGCCGACCCGTCCCCGAGCACGCTTTCGATCGTCGCGGCACACTTTGCCGAGGCGCGCCGCAGGGCCTCCTGGATCACGTAGGTGCGCTTGCCCAGACGCAGGTCGGTGCCCACCGGCTTGCCGGTCACCTCGGGCAGGCCGAAGACCCCCAGCAGGTCGTCTCGGAGCTGGAAGGCCACGCCCAGCGGGCGCGCCAGCTCGGCCAGCTGCGAAAAGCGTTCCTCTCCCGCTCCGGCCAGCGCCGCGCCGGCGACCAGTGGCCCCACGGTCGTGTAGCTGGCGGTCTTGCGGCTGGCCACCTCCTCGGCGTCGGAGCCGCCGAGCATGTCGAGCGTCTGGCCGTGGACGACGTCGAAATGCATCTCGGAGAAGACGCGTGCGGTCGTGCGGCGGCGCGCTTCGTCCACCTCCAGCCCGGCGACCAGCTGCTCGTGCAGGGCGACCGCCAGATCGCCGGCCAGGATCGCCAGGTCGCGGCCGAGCTTGTCGTCTCCCGTTTGCCTCGCGAGCGCCACGTGCGCCGACGGGCCTCCGCGCCGGGTGGCGTCTTCGTCCATGATATCGTCGTGGATCAGGAAGTAAGTGTGCAGCAGCTCCAGCGCGGCCGCGGCGTCGATCACGGCCGCCTTTCGATCGGCGTCCCGGTCGAACAGAGCCGCGCCGCAGACCAGCAGCACGGCGCGCAGCCTCTTGCCCGAGCGCAGCGTCAGCTCGCGAGCCTGCTCGAGCGGCAGCGACCCGGCGGGCGGAGGGAACAGACCGCTCGGCTCGCAGGCGCAGGCCTCGTCGAAGACGCGCTCGAGACGACGCCGCACCGCGGCGGTGATTCGTTCCTGCAGCTCGTCGCTCATCGCGGTTCACCTCCGAGCGCCTCATGCGAACCCCTGTCCAGATCTTCGATGGGGCCGTAGGTGTCAAGGAACATCCGCGGCTGCGAGGCGGGCGCGCCGGCACTGTCGGCCAGCAGCGCGGCCAGCGCCTTGCCGGTGTAGGTGGTCTCGAAATCGGCGGAGCAGGACTCTGCCGCGGCGCGAATCGCCCGCCGGGAGGCCGGTGTGGGATGGCCGTAGCCCGCTCCGACGAAGCGGTGGTCGACCTCGATGCGCGGCCGCGGTCTGTTTCGCACCAGCCCGGCGCGGCGCAGCAACGCCAGGGTGCGATCGGCCAGCGCTCGCAGGTAAAGTCGATTTCCCACCAGGCGCGTGGCGACGCGCACCGCGACCACCCTCGTGCGCAGTCCGGCCAGGGCCAGCCCCAGCGCCAGCCCGGCGGCGGTGCCGCCCGTGCCCAGCGCGGTGTAGACGACCGCCGGCGGCGGGCAGCCACCCCTCGCGGCCTGGAGGGCGATCTCGAGGCCGCCCGCCACGTAGCCCAGGGTTCCCAGAGGCGTGGAGGCGCCGGGTGGGATCGCCGTTGCTCCGCGGGAGGCCAGCGACAGCCGCGCGGCACCGGCCAGCCCAGCCGCGGTTTCTAGCATGGCGCTCGGCGAGTGCTCGAGCGGGACGACGCGATCGCAGAAGCGCAGCACCAGCTCGTGCACCGCGTCGGCGTGGGTGGTACGGGGCCGATCGGCCAGCACGATCCCGATGCTGGGCCGCCCCAGCGCGCGGGCGTGCAGCGCGGTTGCCAGCAAATGGTGCGAGCCGCGGGCGCCGGCCGTGATCACCGCGCGGCGCGGGCCGAACAGCAGGTACTCCAGCTTGCGCACCTTGTTGCCGCCGTAGACGCTCGAGGAGAGATCGTCGCGCTTGATCCAGACTCGCGCGGTGTGGTCGCCGGTACGGATATCGACCGGCTCGACCGGGGTCGGCCAGCGGCCCAGCTCCACGCGGGGGAACGGTCCGTCCGGCCGCCGCAGGGCGGCGAGGAGGGCTTCGGCGCGGGTGGCGGACACGGCGCCGCTCCCGCTCACGCTCCGGACCGAGCAGAGAGCCGGCCCTCGCGCGAGAAGCGGTAGACCAGGTAGACCCAGCACACGCCCGCGCCGCACCAGCCGAGAACCAGCGAGGCCAGCAGCGAGGTGGACTGCAGCGGCTCCAGGCCGACACCACGGTGGTACTGCTCGAAGTTGCCGACCCACAGCAGCTTGTCCCGCGCCACGACGAACATCCCCAGCAGCCCGGCCAGGCCGAAGGCGATCACCATCAGCGTCACCCAGTCGGAGTTGCTGCGCGCCGAGAAGTAGCCGACGATGAAGCCCATCGTGGCCGTGGCCGGCATCGCGACCAGCGCCATCGCGTCGACCGCCAGCGGCACGGTTCGCGAGTCGAGCAGGTACATCCAGGCCCAGTCGGGGTAGAAGGCCAAAAAGTAGATGCCCTCGGGCAGCAGCACCGCGGCCTCGAACAGCATCAGCGCGCTGAAGTAGCGATTGGCGAAGATCGGGCGCTGCAAGTTGCGGATCTGCACCCGCGCAGCCCACGCCACCGAGGCGCCGGCCAGCAGGTGGACCAGGATGAAGCCGAAGATGGTCACGCCCGCCCTCCTCGCAGCGTCGCGATCACTCTACGCCGGAGCGGGTCGACTCGCAACTCGGTCGACGCTTGCCAGAAAACGCTGCAAGCGGTCCATCCCCTCGGCGAGGTTCTCCAGCGAGTTGGCGTAGGAAAGCCGCAGGAACCCCTCGCCGTGGGGCCCGAAGTCGACTCCCGGGGTCAGCGCCACGCCGGCCTCCTCCAGCAGGCGAAAGGCGAAGGAGTAGACGTCGCCGGTGTAGCGCGAGACGTTGAAGAAGACGTAGAAAGCCCCGGTCGGCTCGACCAGCACCTCGAGCCCCATCTCGGCCAGGCGGTCCAGCACCAGCCGCCGCCGCTCGTCGTAGCAGCGCCGCATCCGCTCGATGTCGTCGTCGGCCTCCTCCAGCGCGACCACGCCGGCCAGCTGGGCGTAGTCCGGGGCCGAGATCATCAGGTTCTGCTGGAGCTTCTGCACCGGCCGCACCAGGTGCGCGGGCAAAATCGCCCAGCCCAGGCGCCAGCCGGTCATCGCGAACAGCTTGGAAAAGCCGCTGACCACCACCGCGTCCGGATCGAGCTCCAGCGCGCTGCGGGCCTGCTCGCCGTAAGTCAGGCCGTGGTAGATCTCGTCCGAGATCAGCTGCACGCGACCGCGCGTCTCCTCTGCGATCTCTCGCATCCGCTCGGGCGAGGTGACGATCCCGGTAGGGTTGGCCGGTGAGTTGAGCAGCAGCGCGCTCGCCCCGCGTCCCACCTCTTTTCGCACGTCGTCGGGCGAGAATTGGAAGCCGTCCTGCTCGCGCACCGGCAGCCGCACCGACTCCGCGTTGCAGGCGCTGACGAAGTTGGGGTAGCAGGCGTAGCAGGGATCGGTCATCAGCACGCGGTCGCCGGGCTCCAGGATCGCGGCGTAGGTCATCAGCATCGCCCCGGAGCTGCCCAGCGTGACCACGACTCGCTCGGGCGAGACCTCCAGCCCGTAGCGGCGCCGCGTCCAGGCGGCGATCGCCTCGCGCAGCTCGATCCGGCCCAGCGAGTGGGTGTAGTGGGTGTGACCGTCGCGCAGCGCCTTGATTCCGGCCTCGCGCACCACCTCGGGCGTGTCGAAGTCGGGCTCGCCGATCTC
Source organism: Polyangia bacterium (assembly GCA_046484285.1). Classification (GTDB taxonomy): domain Bacteria; phylum Myxococcota_A; class Polyangia; order JAAYKL01; family JAAYKL01; genus CAZHCG01. The sequence goes on along the minus strand of JAWOBP010000156.1, from coordinate 47,752 downwards.
CAAATGCACGATCGACTCGCCGGCCCGCTCCAGCTCGCCGGCCCGCTCCAGCACCTCCATCACCAGAAAAGGCGGCATCTGCTCCGCCTTGCGGCTGACTCGACGCATCGCGACCTCCTCCGCCGGGCGCGGATCCGGCTCGCCGCCACCGTAGTACCACCGCCGCCCGGCTGCCAGTTTTTTCGTTTGCTTTCTTTCGCAAGCAAAGGCTTTCGCAGTAACAGGCAGCGGGGTCGAGACGTCCGCGCGCTCAGCCCGGCCCGCGCAGGGCCTTCAGGGGGCCGAGGCCGGTGGGGAAGAAGATCCTCAGCACCTCGGCCGGACCGTCCTCCAGCACCGCCTTCTTTGCAAAGGCGAGCAGCACGCGTTCGAAGCCGCGGCGGGGGTGGCGCGCCAGCACCTGCTCGACCTCGCGCCGCGGCAGCCCGTGGGAGATCGCGCCCAGGCTGTGCTCCACCTGGACCGCGCGGCGGATCAGGTCGCCTGTCGGCGAGATGCCGTCCACTCCGGCGAGCGAGTGGTTGTAGAGCATCCCGTCCTCGAAGGTCTGGAGCTGCCCCTCGTCCAGGCCCCAGCTCTCGGCGTGCGGCCGGGCGACCTCCAGACCGCGGACCAGGTAGCTCGCCGGCGAACGACTTTCGACGCAGAGCCCCAGGTCGTGCAGGTAGGCGATCGCGAAGACCAGGTCCTCGTCGACCGCCACGCCGCGGTGCTCGCCCAGCGCCAGCGTCAGCTCCGCGACCCGCAGGCAGTGGTTCTCCAGCGGCTCGCCGTAGGGGTTGTGCTCTCGCAGAATCTCGAGCGCTTTTTCCCTGTACATCTCTTCTACCGCCGTTCGATCTCGATGCCGTGTTTGCGAACCAGGCGCTCCATGTGCTTGCGATCGATGCCGGCCTCGCGCGCCGCCGCCGAGATGTTGCCGCCGGTGCGCTCCAGCACCTGCTCGATGTAGTCGCGCTCGAAGTGCGAGACCATCTCGGCCTTGACCTCCTTGAACGGCCGCGAGGCGTCCACGTGGAGCGGCTCGTCGTGCTCGTGGCAGGGGGCCTTCCCGCCCGCGCCCGCTTCCGCCTCGGCTCCCCGCTCGCCCCTGGCCAGCACGACCGCGCGCTCCACCGCGTTGCGCAGCTCGCGCACGTTTCCCGGCCAGTCGAGCTGCCGCATGCGATCCAGCAGCTCCGCAGAGAGAGCGCCCTGGCCGAGCGGAGCGAGGAAATGCTCGGCCAAGAGCTGGATGTCCTCGCGGTGCTCGCGCAGCGGCGGCATGGTCACGCGAAAGACGTTGAGCCTGTAGTAGAGGTCCTCGCGGAAACGCCCGCGGCGCACCTCCTCGGCCAGGTCGCGGTTGGTCGCGGCCACGAAGCGCACGTCGACCGGGATGCGCGTCGAGCCGCCGATGCGGCGCACCTCGCGGGTCTCCAGCGCGCGCAGCAGCTTGGGCTGCAGGCCGAGCGGCAGCTCTCCGATCTCGTCGAAGAAGAGCGTGCCCTGGTGGGCCAGCTCGAAGGCGCCGGCCCGGTCGCGATCGGCGCCGGTGAACGCGCCCCGCACGTGGCCGAACAGCTCGGCCTCGATCAGGGTCGGCGAGACCGCGCCGCAGTCGACGATCTGGAAGGCGTTCGCCGAGCGCGGGGAGTGGCCGTGAATCGCCCGCGCGGCCAGCTCCTTGCCGGTTCCGGTCTCGCCCTCGATCAGCACGGTCACGTCCACCTCGGAGGCCAGCTCGAGCAGCGCGTAGACCTGCCGCATCGCCGCCGAGGAGCCGATCAGCTCGCCGAACCTGCGCCGCCGGGAGAGCGGCAGCGGGGTGCGCTCGACGACGCGCACCAGGTCGAGCCGCGTCTCGCCCAGCACCAGCGTGGTGCCCGGCGGCACGACCGCCTCGCTGATCCGGTTGCCGCCGGCGAGCGTGCCGTTGGTGCTGCCCAGGTCCTTGACGCGAATGCCGCCCGCGACCGGCTCCAGCTGCACGTGGCGCCGCGAGACCGAGTGATCGCTCAGCCGGAAGCCCGCCTCGGAGGAGGTGCCGACCACGGCTCCCTCGTCCGGGAGCACGCCGGTCTTTCCCTCGTCGGCCCCCTCGCAGACGTGCAGCTGCACGCGCGACTCCTCGACCAGCAAGGAGCCGTCCCGCTCGTAGGTGACAGCGGTATCTCCCACGCCGGTGAGCGCGGGAGAGCCTCCCTTGTTGCGTCGCGGATCGGGACCCATGGCGCGCAAGAATATACACCACCACCGCGGGCTGACAAACAGCGCAGTTCACCGGCGAGGTCCGGGCGCTTGGCAAAGCTGTTTTCAGAGCAGAGCCGGTCGGCTACTCGTAGGGAACCCGCACTCCGGGGTCGTCGGCGGAGAAGTCGCGGGTGTTGCGCGTCACCAGCAGCGATTCCGTGACCCTGGCGCTGGCCCGGATTATCGCGTCCGGCAGCTCGATGCGGTGCTCGCGGCGCAAGCGGACCACAATTTCGGCGACCTCTCAAACAGCGTTCCTTTTCGAGGCCGGGTTCGTGTTATCAGGTTCTCGTGACCCAACGATTGCCACGAGCTCTGGTCGCGTGGCGCGGTGCGGTGCTTTGCCCGCTGGCGCCGTGCCCGCTGTTGGCCGGGGTCTCTTTCGGGCGCGAGGGGCTGCTGCTCGCCGCGGCCGGCCTGCTGCTGGTCGCGGCCGTCTGCGCGGGTTTACTGCGCCGCGGCCGGGGTTTTGGCCGGGCCGGCGCCGGACGGGTCGCGGCGCTGTCGGCGGTCGCGGTTCTGCTCGGCGCGCTGGCCTCGATCGGCCCGGCGCTCGGCGCGCCCCGCGGCTTTCCGCTCGCCGCGGCCGATCCCTGGATTTTCGCCGCGCTGTTCGCGCTGGGCTGGTTCCCGGTCCGGCGCGCCCGCTGCTGGTGGTGGGGCGGCCTGGCCGCGGGGCTGGCCGCGGGCGCGGCGGCGATTCCGCTGCTGCCGGCCTCGCCGGGCCTGGCCGGAGTCGAAGACGTCAACCGCGGCGCAGAGGTGGAGGTCGCCTGGAGCGCGTCGGGCGCGAGGGTGCGCCTCGTCGACCCGCTCGATCCTCCGCTGCTGTACGTGAACGGCGAGCCCCGGGATCTGGAGCGCGAGCGGATCGCGCGGCTGCGGCCCGTCTCCCGCCGGCGCTGCCCGGACGCCGCCGGCGAGCGGCAGGCCGCGTGGAACGCGTTTCTGTCCGCCAACCCAGACGCCGCGATCGCCCGCGGGCGGCTGGCGCTGACGATCTGCCGGCAAGACGTGTTCGCCCGCGCGCTGGTCGGCGAGGCGCTGCTGCGGCGCGGCGTGGCCGAGCTGCGCTGCGGGCGTCTCGCCGAGGCGCGGCGGGATATCGAGCAGGCCTCGAGGCTGCTCGACTCGCCGGCTGCGCTCGGGCGGGCGCGGCGGGCCGGGTCACTGATCGACGAGGCGAATCCGGATCACTGATCTCCGGGCTCGGTGGGGAACTGGTAGATGATCTCGTCCGGGCCGACCATGCCCAGCTCGTCGCGCGCCACCTTCTCCACGTACTGCGGGTCGGAGTGGAAGGCGCGGATCTCCTTGCGCAGCGCGCGGTTCTCCCAGCGGATGCGCCGGTTCTTGTCGCGCAGCACCTCGAGCTGGGCGGAGAGCTCCTCCACCCGCGAGAGGCCGCGCTCGTCGAGCAGCTTGAGCGGCAGGAAGATCAAGGCGGCCAGCAGCAGGCCGACCGGCAGCGCGACTCGTATGAACCGCACGAAGGTGTCCATAAAGCGGTTATAGGTCCGGCGGGCGCGTGCGGTCAAAGAATCATCCCCAGGCCCGACCGCGCGGACCTGGGCGGATCCACACAGCGACGCGGGACCGGCAGCGGCGGGGGCAGGCCCCGCAGCTTGTCCCTGATGCGCAGCCGATCGAACGGCCCGGCGTCGAGAAAGCGCACGCCGAATCCGGGCCGCCCCGTGTCGCAGGCCCGCCTGAGCAGGTTGACCCGCACCACCTCGGCGAAGAAGCCGAGCTCGTCGGAGAGCCCCAGGTCGAACGAGCAGACGACGTGCTCGCCCGGATCGGGCAGCAGCTCGCTGTAGAGGTAGGCTCCCCGCGGGCTGAGATCACCGCTCGAGAACTCGAGCGGCGCGTCCCACAGCGAGGAGATCACCTCGATGCGGCACTCTGCGGCGCGTCGTATCTCCAGACGTGGTTGCATCGTCTCCTCCTTGTCGCTCAGCACCAGCCCATCGCGCGGGTCAGCGCGTTGTCCCTGGGCCTCCCCGGCAGCGCGGGCGGAGACGCGGACAGCTCGCCCCTGATGTCGAGCCGCTCCAGCGGGCCGGCGTCGAGGAAGCGCACCCCGAACCCGGCCGGCGCCGTGTCGCAGCACCTGCGGCTCCGGCTGATCCGCGCCACCTCGCCGAAGAAGCAGTACTCGCGCGCGTCGTCGAGGTTGAACGAGCAGACCAGCGGCTCGCCGGACTGCGGCGCCGCGTCGCTCATCAGGAACACGCCCCGCGGGCTCAGGTCCCAGCTGACGAAGGTGATCGGCAGATCCGTCCTGGAGGTGATCACCTCGATCGGGACTCCTGCCAGCCGGCGGATTTCGCTTCTCCTGTACATGGTGTCCTCCTGTAATCCTTCTGCCTACATTGTAGGATACCAGCGTACAGATGGCAAGCTTCTGGCGAAAAGCGCGATCGGGCTGCTCAGCCGGGAGGATCGGGCAGCTCGGCGACCGCCTCCAGGGCGTTCTCGATCCCGTCCTGGTCGAGAACGTGGGGCCGGAGCTCGCCGCGCAGAAAGGCGTCGTAGGCGGCCAGGTCGATCAGGCCGTGGCCGCTGAAGGAGACCAGGATGTTGCGCGCGCGGCCCTCCTCGGCGCTACGGCGCGCCTCGCGGACCACCGCGGCCAGCGCGTGGCAGGTCTCGGGCGCCGGGATCAACCCCTCGCTGCGGGCGAAGGCGACGCCGGCCTCGAACGCCTCGACCTGGTCGACCGCGATCGCCTCGATCAGCTCGTCGCGCCGCAGTTGGGCGATGATCGGCGCCACGCCGTGGTAGCGCAGGCCTCCGGCGTGGATCGGCGGCGGAATGAAGCCGTGGCCGAGGGTGTACATCGCAACCAGCGGGGTGAGCCCGGCCGAGTCGCCGAAGTCGTAGGTGTAGGGACCGCGGGTCAGGGTCGGGCACGAGGTCGGCTCGACCGCGACGATCCGCAGATCGCGCCCCGCGATCCTGTCCCTGACGAACGGCAGGGCCACTCCGCCGAAGTTGGATCCGCCGCCCACGCAGCCCACGACCACGTCGGGCTCGGCGCCGACCGAGGCCAGCTGCTCGGCCGACTCCAGGCCGATCACGGTCTGGTGCAACAGCACGTGGTTGAGCACCGATCCCAGCGCGTACTTGGTGTCGTCGCGCTCCATCGCCACCTCGACCGCCTCGGCGATCGAGATCCCCAGGCTGCCGGGCGTTTCCGGGTCGCGCTCGAGAAAGCCGCGCCCGGTGCGGGTCTCGGGGCTGGGGCTGGCCACGCAGCTGGCGCCCCAGGTCTCCATCATCGTGCGGCGGTAGGGCTTCTGGTCGTACGAGGCGCGCACCATGAACACCTCGCAGCCGATCCCGAACTGCGCCGCGGAGAAGGCCAGCGCGCTGCCCCACTGCCCGGCTCCGGTCTCGGTCGCAATCCGCGCGGTTCCGGCCTCGCGGTTGTAGTATGCCTGCGCCACCGCGGTGTTGGGCTTGTGCGATCCCGGCGGGCTGACCGACTCGTTCTTGTAGAAGATCCGCGCCGGAGTATCGAGCGCGCGCTCCAGCGCGGTGGCCCGCACCAGCGGCGTCGGTCTCCAGATCGCCAGCTTCTCCCTGATCTCGTCCGGAATCGGCACCTCCGCGTCGCTGCAGACCTCCTGCTCGATCAGCGCCATCGGAAAAAGCGGCTCCAGGTCTCGCGGTCCGAGCGGCTCGCCGCTCGCCGGGTGCAGGGGCGGAGGCGGAGCCTCGGGCAGATCGGCCAGCACGTTGTACCAGGCCCGCGGAATCCGGTCTTCGCCGAGCAGCACCTTCTTGACTGGTTTTTCGCTCATCGTTTCACCTCCAAAAAAAAGGCCGCGAGCTGGTTGCCCACGGCCGAAAAAAAGGAACCGCGAGCCCGGGTGGGGTCGCGGTCCGCGTTGCCTGCTCGTTGACTGTGTGGTCGTCCTGGGTCCGCGCGCGCCCTACCCGTGGAGGAGGCAGGGCCGCCACCAGCGACGGGAGAGCGTCGTGATTGCGCGCGAAGCGAACATGATTCGCTTCTAAGCTGGTCGGGCGCGGCTGTCAACAAATTTTTGACGAAAATAGACCAGGCTCAGGCCAGCCAGCTTTCCACGCGCAGATCCCCGATCCGGCGAAAGTTCCGCTCGTTGCCGGTGATCAGGGTCAGCTCGTTGGCGCGGGCGATCGCCGCGATCTGGATGTCGGCGAACGACAGGGGCAGGCCGCGCGCTTCGAGCCGGGCTCGAATCGCACCGGCCAGGTACGCAGCCTCGGCGTCGAAATCCAACACGTTGACCGCGGGCAGCAGCACCTGCTCGAGGTTGCGGATATGGTGGTCGGTCCTGTCGCTCTTGTGCGCGCCGTAGACTATCTCGCTGATGGTGACGGTGCTGGTGAACTGCCGAGAGGCCGGAACATCCGACAGCCTCTCGAGCAGGCGCCGGGGAGGACGCGGCTTGAGCACGGTGGTCAGCACGTCGGTGTCAAAGAGATACATCGCGACCTTCGCCGCCGGAGCTCCTGGCCGCTTCGATATCAGCGGCTATCTCGGCGAAGCCTCTCCACTTGCCCGCCACCGAGGCCAGCCCCCGGCGCTTTTCGAGCTGCTCGAGATCCTGCAAGTCCTCGATGCTGACGATCGCGGCCAGCGGTCTGCCCCGGCGGGTGACCACCACGCGGCACTGACCGTGGGAACTGCGGCTAAGGTAGTCGGCCAGGCGCCTTTTGGCTTCTGCGGCTGGAATCTCGATAGTGGGCATCGAAACGCTCCTGTTCGTATTGGTTATTATGATAATAATGACCTCTTTGCGTAATGTCAAAGGCCATCCGACGCGACGGCTTTGGAACGAAAAATGGGGGTTCGTGCGGCCGGAAAAGCTAGTGCCTCGTCAACCCGACGATTTCGGGTACGGGGCGAGAGATCATCGGCGAGGCCAAGGAACGACGACGAAGGACTGGCGGTGCCAATTCGAGGAGGAGTGACGCAGGGATCGTCGATGAGGGCCGGCCCGACCCGGCATTGTGGGGTTGACGAGGGCTAGAGACCTCGGCGACTCCGCAGCCCTCCGGGGAGGGCAAGCGCGCCAAGCGCGTGGTCGTCTACGTGGGCGAGAGATGCCCCTGGTGCAACAGGGTCAAGAGCTACCTGCGCAAGCGGCGCGTGCGGTTCATCGAGGTCGACGTCTCAAAGGACCCGGCCGCGGCGCGCAGCCTGATGGCCAGGACCGGACAGACCGGCGTGCCCCAAATAGACATAGAGGGGCGCTACGTCGTGGGTTTCGACCGGGCCAAGATCGACGAGCTGCTCGACCTGACGCCCGAACAAAGCGCGGCGTGAGCACCGCGAAGGAGGAGGCGATGAAGCTGCAACCACTGGGTGATTACGTGCTACTCGAACAATTCGAACCAGAAGAGACGACCAGCGGTGGGATCATCCTGCCCGAAAACGCCAAGCAGCGTCCCGACGAAGGCAAGGTGGTGGCGCTGGCCGCGGACGCCAGCGACGAGATCGAGATCGGCGATCGGGTGATCTACAAAAAGTTCTCCGGAGAGGAGATAAGAATCGACGGCAAGCCCCACCGCCTCGTGCAGGCCGCGGACATCCTGGCCAAGTACGTGGAGGCGGACGAGATTCCGGAGTAGCGAGCCCCAAACAGACAAGCGACGATCGGTATCGCGCCTGCTCAGCGTGGTGGTGTGATGTCGATCCCCCGACTGTCCAGGACGAAGGCGAGACCTCAGCCCTCCGCTCCGGTCTCGGCGGAGTCGCCTTGCTCCCTGAGCAGCTTGCGGTCTCCCTTTCCGCAGGAGATCGCCAAAATCTCGGCCACGTCGAGCTGGCCGGTGCTGTCGTAGAGGTCGCGCTCCTTGAGGCCGTCGGAGAGCATGGTCATGCAAAACGGGCAGGCCGAGGCGATAGATTTCGGCTTTGGCTCGAGCAGCTGGTCGAGGCGCCTGCTGTTGACCCGCTGGTCCGGGGCCTCCTCCATGAAGTAGCGCGCTCCTCCCGCGCCGCAGCACATGGCTCGCTGGCGGCCGGCGTCGATCTCGACCAGCTCCAGGCCGGGAACCGCTTCCAGGATGCGGCGCGGCGCGTCGTACATCTCGTTGTAGCGCCCCAGGTAGCAGGCGTCGTGAAAGACCATCCGCTGCTCGACCCGCTGGGCGGGACGCAGCTTGCCCTCGTCGAGCAGCTTGGCCAAAAGCTCGCTGTGGTGCAGCACCTCCCACTCGCCGCCCAGCTCGGGGTACTCGTGCTTGAGCGTGTTGTAGCCGTGCGGGCAGGGCGTGATGATCTTCTCGACGCCCAGCTCGTTGAGCGTCTCGACGGTCATCTCGGCCATCATCCGGAAGTTGGCCTCCGAGCCGCCGCGGCGCGCGATGTCGCCGCAGCACGGCTCCTCGGCTCCCAGGTAGCCGTAGCTGACGCCGGCGGCGTCCAGCAGCGAGACCAGCGCGCGAGCGATCTTGCGCGCCCGATCGTCGAAGCTCGCCGCGCAGCCGACGAACAGCAGGTACTCGCAGCTGTCGGAATCGAATTGGGGGACCTCGAGCCCCTCGCTCCAGTCGTCGCGATCCATCGGCGAGATGTTCCACGGGTTGGCGTTGGTCTCAATTCCGCGCAGAGCCGTGGCCAGCTCGGCCGGCGGCTCGCCGCGTCCCTCGACCAGGTCGCGCCGCATGCGGACCAGCTTGTCCACGTAGGTGATCAGCAGCGGGCACTCCTCCTCACAGGCGCGGCAGGTGGTGCAGCTCCAGACCACCTCGGGATCGATCACGTCCGGCACCAGCGGGCGGCTCTCGATCTTGCCGGAGATCATCTCCCGCTGCCGGGAGTAGAGGTGATCGCGCACCGCGGTGAGGAACTGCTTGGGCTGCAGCGGCTTGCCGCTCTCGGCGGCCGGGCAGTTGTCCGTGCAGCGCCCGCACTCGGTGCAGGAGTACATGTCCAGCACGTCCTTCCAGCTGAAGTGCTGGACCTCGTCGACGCCGAAGACGGGCTCCTCTTCCTCGTCCTCCTCTTCCTCGTCCTCCTCGTTGAGCACTTTCTCGATGTTCTCGTCGCGGGGCAGCTTGCCCGGCGCCTCGAGGTTGGAGAAAAACACGTTGGGCAGAGAGGTGACAACGTGGAAGTGCTTGCCGTAAGGCAGGATGTTGAGAAAGATCAACACCAGCACCGCGTGCGCCCAGTAGCCGATCGTGCCCAGGATCTCGACCCAGGCGGGTTCCATCCGAGAAAAGCCCGCGGCAACCAGCGAGACGAACGGCTCGGAGACGTGGAAGCCGCTCATCCCCTCGCTGGACAGCTGCCAGCCCCAGTAGGCCAGATCGCCTATCATCATCACCACGATGATCAGCAGGATCAGCGCCGCCTCGAACGAGGCGGTCATCCGCGACGGCCTCAGGATCACGCGATTGAGCAACGCCAGCCCGGCGGCTACGAGCACCGCGACCGCGAAGATGTCCTTGAGAAAGCGGTACAGGTCACCCAGCCAGTTGTCGCCGAAGATCCACAGGGCGAAATGTTCATCGAACCCGCGGCCCCACAGGATCACCGTGTTGATCAGCAGCACCAGAAAGCCCCAGAAGATGGCCATGTGGATCAGCCCCATCACCGGGTACTTGGGCAGCTTGCGCTGCATCAGCGCGAACCAGATCATGCGGCCCAGGCGCGTGCCGAGGCGATCGAAGCGGTTCTCGGCGGCGGCGGCGCGCATCAGCAGCCAGCGCCGGTGCGCCGACCAGCCGAAGACGGCGAGAGCCACCGCGATGCATGCGGTCATGACGTAGGGACCCATCTCAGTGCTCCTTTCGTTTCTCGGACAACCCTGCCCGATCAGCGGACCTTCGCCCTGGACGGCAACAGAGTAGCTTCGTTCTCTACGGCCCCGCGCGAGCCGAATCGCGAGCCGGGGACCGATGCGTGTCGCGCCTGCCGCGCGTCACTACTTGGGGAGCTTGGCTTCCAAAAACGCCTCGAGCTTGATCAGGTTCTTCTGATCCTTGGCGAAGCCGGGCGAGGTGTAGCCCTTGACGAAGCTGCCGACCTCGGAAACGAACTCCTTGAAGACGTTTTCGTCTTCCACGATTTCGTCCACGGTGCGACCGCGGGCCGCTCCCTTGCGAAGGTCGCGCGTGTACTTGTCCAGGCGGTCGAACACGTCCTTTTCCAATAGCTGCTCGATCAAATCCACGTCGTTGGCCAGCTGGCCGAGCTTGGCCATCAGCTCCGGGTCGAGCGCGTCCGTATTCTCCTCGAGCGCCGACTTGACCGAGAGACGCAGCACGAAGGCGTCGTCCAGGTAGCCGATGTCGTCGATGCCGTCCGGAATCAGGTCCAGCGACCTGAACAGGTAGTTGATGCCCCCGACCAGGAACCTGCGCGCCTCGACCGGCAGCTCGGTGTTCTCGATCGCGCGGAACACGAGTTGCACGTCTTCGTCGAGTGATCGCAGCCATCCGGGAAATGTATCGAGACATTTCGTGTTGACGTCTGTCATCGCCCTTCACCTCGCGTTTTTCTTCGTTTCGAAAATTGACTGCTTTTTTTACAACGAAACGACCCGGAAGAAAACCGGTGGCGACGGTGATATATTGAGACGTCTTGCGATACTTGTTTTGCCCCAGATCTGCTATGCTCCGGCGGCGATGCGCGCCGCGCTCTTCACCAACACCGCTTGCCTTCTGCAGGCGGCGACCTTCGCCGCCTGCGCCGGAGGCGCCGCGCTCGACGCGGATACGTCCAGCCGCAGCCTGGTCGTCTCCTCGGGCCCCGGCGGCGCGAGCGGCTCTCCGCTCGCCTACGAGCACAAGCTGCGCGCCGATCTGCTGCGTCTCGACGGAGAATTGGAGGAGGCAGCGCTCCACTACCGCCGGGCCCTGAGCGCCGACCCGGACGACTTCCACCTGCGCGTCGACCTGGCGCTGACGTTGATCGAGCTGGAGCGGTACGAGCAGGCGCGCGAGGAGATCGCCGCCGCGATCGAGTCGGAGCCCGCCGCCGAGTACGCCTGGATCGCGCTGGCCGAGCTGCGGCTGGCGCGCGGAGACGTCGAGGAAGCAGAGCGGGCCGCGTTGCGCGCGATGCGGGTCGAGCCCGGCAGCCGCGAGGCCGAGCTGTGGCTGGCCCGCCTCCACCTGGAGCGCGGCGAGCGTCGCGCCGCGGCCGAGCTCTATCGCCGCGCCGCCGCAGCGGATCCGTCATGTGGCGCGGCCCACCGCGGGCTGGGGAGAATCGCGCTGCAGGAAGGCGACTGGGCCGCGGCCGTGCGGCACTTGCGGATCGCCGTCTCGCTGGAGCCGGCCCGCGGGGAGAGCGCGGCCGAACTGGCCGAAGCGGCGCTGAAGAGCTCGGACCCGGTGGCGGCGTGCGAGGTCGTCGAGGCCGTGCTGGCCGAGGGGTACGAGCCGGGGGCGTCCTTCGAGGAGCTGCGCGAGGAGCTGGTCGAGCTGCTGATCGAAGACGGGCGCTGGGACCGCGCGCTGAGGCACTTGCGCACTCTGCCCGAGCCACCTCCCGGCGACCTCGCGGCGGCCGAGCGGCGCGCCTGCCGCCTGGAGCGAGCCGGGAGGGACTGGCCGGCTCGCGAGCGGGTCGTGGAAGCGGCCGGTGCGGCTCCCGCCGAGGCGCGGGCCAGGCTGCGACTCGTCGAGATCGAGCTGCGGCTGGGACGCCTGGAGACGGCGCGGTTGCTGCTGGAACGCTTCGACTGGCCTGCGGCGTATCGATATCGCGCCGGCGAGCTCGAGCGCGCCCTGGACCGCTGGCCGGAGCTTCCCCGGCCCGCGAGCTGCGAGTAGCCGAAACCGTCAGGGCATGGGGTGGATCGCGACGGTGGCCTGGCCGGGGTGATCCAGGATCCAGTCGACGATCGCCTGCCCGTCGTCCTGGCCGACGAAGGTGGCCGGAATACCGTTGGGATCTCCCGTCATGTAGACTATCTCGTTGCCCTGATTGTTGAGCACGACTGCTCCCACCGCGCCGGCCGCTTCGGCATTGGCGACCTTGTCGGAGAACTGGCAGGTGCCCCTGCGAATCAGAGCCACCGCATCGGTGAACACGTCCGGGGGATAGGGCCCGCAGCCCTCCTCGTTGTCCGGGCTCACCGAGCCGGACCAGCGGATCCAGGCCTCCAGCGTCGTGTCGAGCGGCGTGCCGACGTCGCCCACCTGGTGGTAGATGTCGACCAGGTTGTCGGGAACAGCGCCGGGGCCGGTGATGTCCAGCAGGCCCAGCCCGATCGTGTCCGGATCGATCTCGGGATCGGTGACCAGGTAGAGGCGGGCCACCGATGGCGAGTATCCCTGTTCGGACGGTATCTCGCGCCCGCGAAGAGCGACGCCGATCGGCCCGGGCACCAGGAAGAACGACACCGGATCCTCGATCTCGCCGACCGAGCACTCCTCGACGTCCGGCCCGGAGGAGGCGAAGTCCCAGTCCCAGTACTGGGTCCCCTCGCACTGGCTGAAATCCCAGACCACCTCGTCGTAATCCTCGACCGTCAGGTACATCGAGTCGACCGGCGCCTGTCCGAAGACGCGGCCCAGCACGTACCAGTCACCCTGGCAGGGAATCTGCACTCCCGACCACTCGGCCAGACCTTCGCCGTAGACCGTGGTGCGGCAGTAGATGCCCTCGCCCGACTGGCTCTCGGCGGTCTCCATCGGCTCGGTTATCTCCGCGTCGGCGACCAGCAGCTCGATCTGCTCCTCTCCGGTGCACTGATCCGCGTCCGCGTCGGAGTCCGCGTCGGAGTCCGCGTCGGAGTCCGCGTCGGAATCCGCGTCGGAATCCGCGTCGGAGTCCGCGTCGGAGTCCGCGTCGGAGTCCGCGTCGGAGTCCGCGTCGGAGTCCGCGTCGGAGTCCGCGTCGGAGTCCGCGTCGGAATCCGCGTCGCTGTCCGCGTCCGTACCGGCGTCTGCGTCGAACGGCGGCGGATCTCCGCCGCAAGCTGCCAGGAGCAGCGCGGCGATTGCAGTCATAGCCCACCATGTACGCATATCGGCCTCCTCGTGTTGCAAGATTCGGTCTCTTCCTTTGTTTTTCATCTATCATCATACTGCAAAACAAAAAACCGCGTGGCGGATTCTGACGGGACGACCTCTCGCCCACTCGCCCAAGGTCCGCGCAATTGACAACGGGGTCGGGCACGACTAGGATTCCCGTTCGTTTCGGGCGCCGTCGCCAAGTGGTAAGGCAGAGGTCTGCAAAACCTCCATCACCGGTTCGAATCCGGTCGGCGCCTCAGAGTCGTTTCTTGCCCATGAGCTTTTCACTGGCAGCCGGCCGATCAGAGACCGCGATCCCGGACTTCGCCGGACCGTCGCTGGCCGTCGTCTCCGGGGCGGCGGCGGGGCTGATCGCGGGCGCCCTGGATGCCGTACAGGGCTGGTCGGATCTGTCCGGAACGGCCCAACGAGCATTGCTCCTGCTGCAGACCGCCGGACGGCTGGCTCCGATCGGCCTGTGCATCGCGCTCGTGGCGTCGGTCGGATCGCTGGCGGGCGCCCGGCTTTGGCGGCGGCGGAGTCGCCGCCCCGCGCGCGGCTCGTCCTGGGCGCTGACGGTGCTGGCGCTGCCCGCCTGCATCTACGTGGCAGTGCGCCTCTTCCAGGGTGGAACGACCTCCCGCCTGCCGGCGCGCTGGCTGCTGGTCGCGCTGGCAGCGCTGCTCCTGGCGGTGCTGACATGGATCGCTGCGAGCGTGGTCCTGGCCCTGGTCGCGAGGCTCGACCGCCCGAACGCGGCGCGCGGCGCCAGGCTGGCCGCAGTGCTGGCGCTGGTGGCGCTGGCGCTGGGCGCGCGCTGGTGTGACGGACACCTCTACCGCCGCCTCTACGACTACCTGCACGCTGCGCTGGCGCTGGGCTCGCTGGGGTTGCTGGCGCTGGGAGCGCGAATCGCCATCTCGCGCCTGGGCCGCGTCGAAACCGGGCGCCTGGCGATCGCCGCCGCGCGGACCGCCGCGTTGGTTTTGCTGCTGCTGGCGGCGGCGCTGTGGACCAGCAACGAACGACAGACGGTCAAGCTGGCGCTGCACGAGCGGACGGCGACCACCTCGAGCCTGCTGCGCGTCGCCAGCATTGTCGCGAGCGGGAAATCCCCGGCCGAGAGCCGCCCCTCGACCGCGGCGCGACGGAGGCTCTACGAGCGAGAGCGCGCCGAGCGGGAGGTGATATCCTCCGGCGACTGGCCGACCTTCCCCGGCGCGCACCTGATCATCATCTCGATCGACGCGTTGCGCGCCGACCGCCTGGGCGTCTACGGCTACCACGAGCGACCCGCCTCGCCGCGAATCGACGAGTGGGCGAGCCGCGCCACGGCCTTCGAGCGCGCCTACTGCCCGGTGCCTCACAGCTCGTACTCGATCTCATCGTTCCACACCTCCCGCTACCTCTACGACGAGGTGGCGATGGGGCTCGACGTATCGAGCACCACGACCATGGCCGACGTGCTGGGAGAATCCGGCTACGAGAGCTCGGCGTTCTACACCAACGGGATCTTCCACACCCACGGCGATCGGGTGGGCTCGCTGCGCGATCGCAGCTTCGGATTCGAGTCCGTGCACCACGGATCTCCGTCTCCGGACAAGCTCGCCGATCTGGCGATCACCAGGATCGAGAGCTACATCGAGCAGGGCGAGCCGGCCTTCTTCCTCTGGGTGCACTTCTTCAACGTCCACGAGCCCTACCGCTCGGAGCGTTTCGGCACCTCGCCGCGGGAGCGCTACGAAGGCGAGATCTTCGAGGCCGACGCGGCGGCCGGCCGCTTGCTCGACCACGTGGAAAAAGAGCTGGCGCGCGACGCGGTCGTGGTGCTGACCGCCGACCACGGCGAGGAGTTCGGCGAGCACGGCGGGCATTACCACGGTTCCTCGCTCTACGAGGAGCAGGTGCGCGTGCCGCTGATCATCCGGGTTCCCGGAGCCGAACCCCGCTTCGTGGAGCAGCCGGTCTCGACGCTGGACACGGCGCCCACCCTGCTGCGCCTGGTCGGCGTCGATGTCCCGGCCCGGATGGAGGGTCGCGACCTGCGTCCGTTTCTGCTCTCCGGGCAGAGCCCCCGGACGCCCCACCCGGTCTTCGCCTCGGTGATGCGACAGCACATGGCCGTGCGCTGGCCCTGGAAGCTGATATCGGATCCCTCCCGCCGCCTCTTCGAGCTCTACGACCTCGGCTCGGATCCGGGCGAGAAGCGCAACCTCTACGACCGAGAGCCGGATGTCGGCGCCGAGCTGCTCGACGAGATCCGCGTCTGGATCGACGGGATCGCCGCCGCCGCGGACCGGACGCGACGGGCGCTCCGTCTCGGCCGCCTGCGCGATCCGCGGGCCGTGCCGACGCTGCTCGACGTGGCGCGCGACGTCGAGGCGCAAAGCCGGGATCGCTGCGAAGCGCTCGAGCTCGTCGGCGAGATCGGCGTGCGAAAGAAGACAGGTGAGATCGCAGAGCTGCTCGGCGACGGGGATCGCGACGTGGCGCTGGCGGCCGCGGTGGCGCTCGGTCGGCTGGGCAGCTCGCGCGGGGCTCGCGTGCTGCGCGAGGCGCTCGGCTCCCGGGAGACGTCCAGGCGGGATCGGGCGGCGCTGGCGCTGGCGAACCTCGGCGACACGGCCGCGGTCCCCGCCCTGATCGAGGCCCTGCACCGCGGCGATCTCGAGCTGCGCACCGCCGCGATTCGCCACCTGGGCCGCCTCGGTGACAGGCGGGCCTTCGAGCCGCTGGTCGACCTGCTGGACGACAACCGCACCCGCTACCGGACGGTCAAGGCGCTGGGCCTGCTCGGCGATCCGCGGGCCGGCGCCGTGCTGCTCGACGTGCTGGCCAGCGACGACCACACCGACACGCGCTGCTACGCGGTCCAGTCGCTGGGACGGCTCGGGATCGAGTGGGCCGCGCCCCGCCTGCTGCGGCTGCTCGTGGAGGAGCCCGAGTTGGAGTGCACCGCGGAGAGCCTTGTCCGAATTGGAGCGGTGGGCCGCGCGCCGCTGTTCGGCACCGACCTGGCGCGGGGCGCCCCCTCGCTGGTTTCCGGTTGGGCGCGCTGCACCGCAGACGGCGAGGGGCGCGGCGGCTACCTGGGACGCACCACCTGCCTCAGTTCGGGATCGCGCGCAGAGCTGCGCTTCGAGGCGATGGCGGATCGAGGCGGCCTGCTGTTGGTTCGCGCGCGACACCTGGGGGATGACCCCGCCAGCTCGGAAAAGCTCGAGGTGCGGATCGACGGTCGCCTTGCAGCGACCGCGGAGCTGAGCGGAGCAATGAGGGAATACCGCTTTTCGTTGGAGCCCGGTCTCTGGCCCTCCGGCTCGCTGCCGATCTCGCTGGTCTCGGCCGGCGGCGAGCGCTTCGAGGTGGATCACATCCTGCTTTTGGGCGGCGGGACGTAAAGGCGATTGCGTATTTGAACAATCATCGTCCTTGCAAGGTCGAACAGGTCGGGTTGAAGACCGGCGGGGAAAAACGTGTTATCGTGCGAACTTCCTGCTGTGCAAAGGAGCTAGTCTGATGCGCGAAGTGCTGATCGGCTTGTTGGTGCTGGCCGCGACCACCGTCTCGGGCGGGGCGCTGGCCGAGCAGTCGAGCAATCCCCTCGCGGGGAAAGACGATCGTTCGGCGACCATGGACGCGGGCGAGCTGGTGAATCTCGGCCATCTCTACGTGGAGGCGATGGACCACGATCGCGCCCGCGAGCTGTACGATCGCGCTCTCGACGAGGAGGCGGGGTTCGGCGAGGCCCGCTACGGTCTGGCCAAGATCCAGATGGCCAAGGGCAAGCTGGAGAAGTCCAAGCGGGCCTGCCGGGTATTGGAGCGGCGCAACCGTGACGGCAGCGTCGGCCAGGTTTGCTCCGGCTGGGTGTGGTTGACCTTCGACCGCTCGGCCCGGGCGATCGACGAATTCGAAAAAGTGATCGAAAAGGGCGATGTCGCGCGCGGCAAAACCGGAATGGGCGAGGCCTACCGCCGGCGAGTCGACAACCAGACGGCGATCGCCGCCTACCGCGAGGCGATCTCGGCCGGCGCGGGTCACGTGGCCCGGATCGGGCTGGGGCTCGCGCTCGAGGCGAGCGGAGATCACCAGGGCGCGGTCGCGGCGCTGCGCGACGCGGTGGAGACCGAGCCGGCGTCCTGCCGGGCGCACTACGAGCTGGGACGCGTGCTGGGCGAGGGTCCCGAGGCGATCGAGCAGCTCGGGATCGCGCTGGCGATTCGCCCGGACTGGATCGAGGCGCGTCACGCGCTGGGCGAGGCGTACCTGGCCGGCGGAGACTTCGCCGCGGCCGAGCAGGCCTTCCGCGCCGCGCTGGAGGGAGACCAGGAGCGCGGCACGGCCTACCTCGGCCTGGGCGAGGCCCTCTACGGGCAGAACAAGCCCGAGGAGGCCAGGGAGCCGCTGGAAAAAGCGATCGAGGAGGTGCCGAACCTGGTCGACGCCTACCTGTTGCTGGCCGACATCGAGTACGCATCGGGCGACTCGGACGCGGCGCTGGAGGCGCTCGACAAGGCCAAGTCGGTGGCGCCCGGCGTGGTCAAGGTCTACCTGCACACCGGCGAGACCTACTTCCGGCTGGGCCGCTACACCAGCGCGCGCAGCCACCTCAAGCAGGCGATCTCGATGAAGCCCGATCTGAGCCTGGCGCACGTGATCCTGGGCGACATCGCCTGCGAGCGGAGGCTCTACGACCTCGGGCAGCAGCATTACCGGGACGCGCTCGAAGGCGACCTGCAGGGCGTGACCCGCGCCGACATCGAAAAGCGCAGGTCGGTCTGCAAGCCCTCCCACTGACCGCGCCTTGAGCTCGGAAAAAACCACCGACGTGGTCACCGCCTTTGTCGTGCGCGACGGACGCGTGCTTCTGCTGCGGCGCTCCTCGCACGTGGGCAGCTACCAGGGTCGCTGGGCCGGTGTATCGGGCTTTCTGGAAGAGAGCTCGGCCGAGCGCCAGGCGCGGGTCGAGATCTTCGAGGAGCTGGGCTTTTCCGGCGAGCAGATCGAGCTGGAGCGCAGCGGCGATCCGCTGGAGGTGCTCGACGAGGAGCTGGGGCGTCGCTGGCGCGTGCACCCGTTTCGCTTTCGACTGGCTCCCGGCGCGCAGCCCAGGCTGGACTGGGAGCACGTCGAGCTGCGCTGGGCCGAACCGCGCGAGATCGACCGGCTCGAGACCGTGCCAGCGCTCGGCGAGGCCTGGCGGAGGGTCGCGCCGTGAGCCGCCGGCTCGAAGAGCTGCTGGAGGCGATCCGCTCCGACACGGACAGCGGCGCGACCTCGCTGGCGGTTTGCGCGCTCGAGACGCTGGAGATCGCGGCCGGGGATCTGCCCTGCGAAAGCCGAGAGGCCCTTTCGACAATCGACGACCTTGCTGTTCGGATCGACAATCTGCGGCCCTCGATGGCGGCGGTCGGATCCGCGGCGTTCCGCGTCGCGATCGAAGCGCGCCGGGCCGTGCTTTCGGGAGCACCTCCGCGCGCTGCCCTCGAGCGGGCGGCTAGAGACGAGCTGGAGCTGATCCGCGCAGCCGACGAGCGGATCGCGGCCCTGGCCGTTTGCGAGCTGGGCGAGGTGGGGACGGCGGTCACCTGCTCGTGGAGCGCCACGGCTCTCGCTTGCCTCGAGAGGCTGAGGCCGGAGCTGGTGCTGATCGGCGAGGGGCACAGCCTCGGAGACGGCCGGCGCGCGGCGCGGCGGATGGTGGAAAACGGGCTGGAGGTGGAGCTGACGACCGACGGGGCGCTGCCCGCGGCCGTGGAGCGCGCCGACGCGGTGCTGGTGGGAGCCGACCAGATCCTGGCCGACGGATCGCTGGTCAACCGCGCCGGGACATTTCCGCTGGCGCTGGCCGCGAGGCGCTTCGAAGTGCCGTTTTACGCAGTCTGCCAGCGGCTGAAGCTGGCCGGGCGCAAGGAGGCGAGTATCGAGGAGCATCCGGCGGACCTGGCCGGAGAATCGCCGCCCGGAGCGCGGGTGAGCTGCCCGCTGTTCGACGTGACGCCGCCCGACCTGCTGGGTGCCGTGCTGACCGAGACCGGCCGCCTGACAGCGAGCAGGGCCGGCCGGGCAGGAGCCGAGATCGCGCGGCGGCGAGCCGAGCTGCGCTCCAATAAAAACAAATGATATCAACTCGATCCATTCACCCCCCGAGTGGATCAGAGAGTGGATCAGAGAGCGGATCAGAGGGGTCAGAAAAAGGGTTGGCGATGGTTGTGCTTTCGATGCGCTGGCCATCCTGAAAGTCTTCGGAGCAGAGGGTCGCTGCCCCGGCCGCCAGCGCGCCGGCGATTATCAGCGAATCGTAGAACCCGAAGCCGTATCGCTGTTCGATCTCGATCCCGCGGCGGTAAAAGGCCTCGGACGGAAACACCTCGCAAAGGGGCGAGAGCACGGTCTCGAGATAGCGGATTCGGTCGGCGAATCTCAGCGGTCGTGAGAACTTGCGCACCGACACGTTGAGAAACTCCTGGAGCACCTGGTAGCTGATCACACCCCGGCCGCTCTCGAGAGCGCGCTCCACGAGCTGCCTTGCCTTGGCGCGCTTCGAGGGCTCTCGCTCGTCGAAAGTGTAGACCAAAATGTTCGTATCAAGAAAAAACCTGTCGTTCATGGTCTATTCCTATCGCTCGTTCAGCTCTTCGCGCGTGAAGCGACGACCGGCGCTGGAATAGGAGAGATCCTTCATTAGATCGCGGTAGGATGCCGCGGCGTCCTCGCCGAGGGCATACCTGGCGAGCCACCTGCGGAAGACCGCGTTCAAGGTGGTCTTCTCCTGCCGGGCCCGCAGGCGGGAACGCTCGATGAGCTCTTCTTCGGCGCTGAGGGTTATGTTTTTCATCGGCGGACCTCTATTGCACTACTTTAGTGCACACAATTATAGTGTGAATATCTCGCGGTGAGTGTCAAGGAAAAAACGATACAAGAAAAAAAACAATGATATCAACTCGATCCATGTACCCCCCGAGTGGATCATGTATCCCACACCAGCCGAGCTGCTGGCCACGGCCGAGCGCACCGGGCTCGACTGAGAAGCGCTGGTGCGCGCCTCGCGCTTGACGGCCAAGGTGGACAACACCGCAGTCCAGGACGGCTTCTCGCTCTACCTGCACGGCTTCGTCGCGACCGACGGCCGCGACTTCGAATCGCTGCTGCTGACCGAGGGCCTGGGACCGCGTACGATGCAGGCGCTGGCCCTGGTCGCCGAGGTCGCCTCCGAGGTCGCCTGCGGTGCTCCGTCCCGCTTCGACGATCCGGCCCGCTTCGCCTTCGCCCACGGCGGAAAGGACGGCCACCCCCACCCGGTCCCGCTTCGCGTCTACGACCGCACGATCGAGGAGCTGCGCGACGCTCTCGACCGGGCCCGAATTGGCAACAGCGACAAGATCGACTCCTTTCGCCGCCTAGCGCCTCGTCAACCCCACAATGCCGGGTCGGGCCGGCCCTCATCGACGATCCCTGCGTCACTCCTCCTCGAATTGGCACCGCCAGTCCTTCGTCGTCGTTCCTTGGCCTCGCCGATGATCTCTCGCCCCGTACCCGAAATCGTCGGGTTGACGAGGCACTAGACTTCCGCGCGCGCCGATTGGAGAAAACGGCCGGAGTGTCATTCGAGCAGATCGTCGACCGGGAATGGGCCATTTCCCCCCAGCGGGGCGGAATGACAGCGCTGGGACCGGCCGGCGGCGAGCTGGAGCAAAGGCTGCGACCGGGAACGGGCCGCCGGAGACGAAGCAAGCAAGGCACAGGGGAAAACCGACGCCAGCTGGAGCTGTTCGGCTGAGCCTCTCTGCACGTCGGTATTGACAGCACCGATCCAGGGTCCAGTATCGTACCGTCTTCAAAACAAAGGAACTGACCAATGCTCTACATCGGCAAGCATCGATCGCCGCTGGCGATCGGAGGTCTGCTGACCACCGCGCTCGTCATTTCCGGCTGCTGCTCCGAGCAGGAGAAGCGGATCGCCGAACTGACCGAGCTCAACGAATCGATCTCGTCGCAAAACGAGACCCTTCGCGAGCAGGTCTCGGCGCTCGAGAAGCTCGAAGGCGAGCTGGACAGCGCCCGGGCCGAGCTGCGGGGTCTGCGGTTGCAGGTCGAAAGAAGCCGGGAGGCGGCCGATCTCGCCGCGCGCAGGCAGGAGACGCTCCAGGGGCTGCTGGACAGCCTCGAGAAGATGATCGAAGCGGGCGACCTCCAGGTGCGGATCCGGAGGGGCAGGATGGTGATCGCGCTGCCGAGCGCGGTGCTGTTCGAGTCGGGCGAGGCCTCGCTGAGCGACAAGGGCAGGGAGACTCTGAAAAGCGTCGCCGAGGTCTTCGGGGGGATAAAGGATCGCGACTTCCAGGTTGCCGGGCACACGGACAACGTTCCGCTCAGCGAGGAGAACCCCCACGAGAGCAACTGGCACCTCAGCGCGGCCAGGGCCGTGGAGGTCGTGCAGTTCCTGATCGAGCACGGCGTTCCGGGCAGGCGGCTCTCGGCCGCGGGCTACGCCCACCACCAACCGGTCGCGCCCAACCGCAAAAAGCGCGGAAAGGCGCGCAACCGCCGCATCGAGATAACGCTGATGCCCAACCTCGAGGAGCTGCCCGACCTGTCCAAGCTGGAAGCCCAGTTCCAGCTGGTAGACCCGCCCCCGGACAGCTACTGATCCCGCCCCGCACGGAGAGCCGGCTGTCCCCACGGGTAACATCCATCCTCCCGGCATCCATCCCCCCGGCACAATCCGTCCGCCCGGCACTCGACAGGGGCGCTTGCAGCGTGCATGATCACTCCATGAGTTCTCGCATCTCACCCGGATTCCTGGTCGCGGCGCCCCAGCTCAAGGATCCCAACTTCGAGCGCACCGTTGTTCTGATGATGGAGCACGAGGACGACGAGGGCTCGCTGGGCCTGGTGATCAACCGCTCGGCCGAGCTCGAGCTGGCCGACGTGCTCGAGGCAATGGAGGTCGAGGTCGAAGGCGAGGTGGACGGCCGCTCCCATCCGCCGGTGATGTACGGCGGCCCCGTGGCGGTCGAGCTGGGCTGGATCCTGCACAGCGCGGACTGGGACGGCGATCAGACCAGGCCGGTGGCCGACGGCGTGCGGGTCACCGCCTCGCGCGACATCGTGGAGGCGATCGCCACCGGTCACGGCCCGGCCAGCTACATGTTCTGCCTGGGCTACGCCGGCTGGGGCCCCGGTCAGCTGATCGGCGAGATCAAGAGCGGCTCGTGGATCACGGTCCCGTTCGAGGCCGACCTGGTCTTCGACGTCCCGATGGAGAAGCGCTGGGAGACCGCCCTGCGCCGGCTGGGGATCGAGCCGGGCGCGCTGGCCGCGACCGTGGGAGACGCCTGAGACGCCTCCAGCGGGCTCGAGCTACTCGACCGGAGGCACGTCGGGCACGCACTCCAGCTGAACCGAGACCGAGGTCGGCGCCCAATCCAGGTTGAGCGGATCGAACACGATCCCGGCCTGGGAGGTGATCGCGCTCATGTTGGTGAAATCCTCGGCCACCACCACGCCCTCGTAGTCCATCACCGCCAAGAAGCCCTTGCCGTGCTGGGAGACGAACTCGGCAATCTCGTCGGCCCAGTCGTTGCTCCACGGAATGCGGAACCCGCAGAAGATCAGCACGTCGAAATCACTGGCCATCTGCGCGGCGTTCTGCAGGTAGGCGGCCGGAAGATCCTCGCCCAGGTACTGCACGTAGTCAGGCATGTAGCCGTCCAGCCCGTCCGGGTTGCACAGGTAGTTGTCGCCGAACGAGACCACGGTCGGATCGTCCATCTGGCCCAGGTAGCCGGTCACGTTGAACGCCTCGAGCAGCTCGCCGGTGGTCGTCGAGTCGGCCCAGGCGATGATGTGCCCCTCGCCCCAGCGATCCATGGCGAAGACGCGGTACTGCTCGCCGTACAGCTCGATGAAGCCCTCACCGTCCATCTCGTAACCGTCCAGGATCGAGATCGCGCAGGCCTGCTGGGTCTGGATCGAGAACTCGATGTCCACGCAGTCGGCGCAGACGCCGCCCACGCACATCTGGGTCTCGGGGTTACACTCGTCGGTGACGACCCACTCCCCGCCGATGCAGGTCTGCGCGGTGTAGTCGTCAGCGCAGATCGCGGCCCCGTCCGTGCACTCCTGGTCCGAGTCCGAATCTGCGTCGCTGTCGCCGTCGCTATCGCCGTCGCTATCGCCGTCCGCGTCGGCGTCGGCATCGGAGCCGGAGCTGGCGCCGCCGGCCGACTCGCAGCCCGAGACGGCGACCAGCCCGGCGGCCAGCAGGGCGATTCGCAGCTTGCCGATCATCGTTTTTGTCCTCCTTGCCATCGAGCCCGACTCCCCGTCACTGCGGCAGGCGGTGCAGAATCGTGCCGCCCAGTCCGACGGCGAACAGGTCTCCGGCCGGAATCGAAGTGACTCCGTAGAGCGTGTTGCTCGTCAGCCTCGCCGGCAGCTCGACCGAGACGCCGTCCCAGTGCAGCACAGCGCCGCCGCTGCCCACGGCCCACAGCTCGTCGAGCCCCAGCCAGGTCACGTCCATGTAGATGTTGTACCAGTCGACCGTGAACTGCTGGGCGAACGAGGAGCCGTCCCATGAGTAGAGCGTTCCGTTCTCCAGCAGAGCGCGCAGCTCGCTGCTGGACGTCCCGTAGATGCCGGCGAAATCGGCGTTCTCGCTCTGAGTCGAGACGTCGGCCAGCCGCGTCCAGGCGCTGCCGTCCCAGGCGATCAGGGCGTCTCCGATCGCCCAGACCTGGTCGCTGCCCGCGCCGTGGATCGCGTCCAGCCGCGACGCCCCGCTGCTGGAGTAGAGCCGCCACTCGACGCCGTCCCAGCGCAGCAGCATCCCCTGGTGAAGCGCGGCCCAGGCGTCGTCCGGTCCTGCGGCCCAGATCCCGGTCACCTGCGCCTCGTCCTCCTCGGCCAGCACCTGGATCGACCAGGCGCCGTTCTTGCGGGCGTAGATCTGGTCGTCCCAGTCGACGACCCACAGCTCGCCTCCGCCGGCGGTGATGTCTTCCATGTAGAGCGAATCCTCGGTCAGCATGTTGCTGACCTCGCTCCACGCCGAGCCGTTGTAGTGGTACATGGTTCCGTGCCAGCCGACGATCCAGACATCGTCGGAGGCGGTGCCCGCAACCGCCATCATGTCCCAGTCCTCGAGGCTGGTGTCCTCGCTCCATTCCGTCCCGTCCCAGTGGATCAGGCCGCCCCAGTCGGACACCGCCCAGACGTCGTCGCTCGTCGCGCCCCAGATGGAGTAGATCTCGTCGTAGATCGGCGTCTCCACCTCGGTCCACTCGACTCCGTCCCAGTGGAAGGCGTCGCCGCTGTAGCCCACGGCCCACACGTCGTCCGAAGCGAAGCCCCACAGGTCGTTGAGATCGTAGGAGCTGGAGATATCGACCGCCGTCCACGCCGTGCCGTCGAAATGCGCCGCGTTGCCGTGGTGTCCCACGACCCAGACGTCGTCGGCGCTCGCGCCCCAGACCGCGCGGAGGTCGTCGTCCACGTTGCTCGCCTGCGGCGACCAGCCCGTTCCGTCGTGGTGAGCCACGGCGCCGTCCTGGCCGGCGGCGAAGACCTCGCCGTCCACCGAGAAGACGGCTTGCAGATCCTTGGTCGTCCCGGTCGCGTCGCAGCTCCAGCTCGCGCCGTCGAAGCGGCAGGCCCGCCCGCCGAGACCGGCCACCCAGGCGCTGCCGTCGTCTCCGGCCCAGACCGCGTGCATCCCGCTCGGCGCTTCGACCGTCGACTCGCTCCACGCCGATCCGTCGTAGCGATAGAAGAGCAGCTCGTCGGTGTAGGTGTTGCTGGAATAGCCCCAGAATACCCCGTCGCCCGTGTGCCAGACGTCGGAAAGGTAGGTCGGAACCGCGACCTGATTGGTGCTCCAGCCTCCCGAGCCGCGCTCCGCGATCACGCCCCAGCCGGAGCAGGCCGTCAGATCGTCGGCCGCGCTGCCTCCCACGCTCTGCAGGTTCTCGTAGGTCAGCGCGTCGCTGCACGCCCAGCCGCCCCCGTCCCGTTGGCAGAAGATCCCGTAGCCTCCCACCAGCCAGACGTCGCCGCCCGACTCGGCGTCGATGTCCACCAGCGACCAGGGCTGGACCGTGGGCGAGACGTCGCTCCAGAAGGATCCGTCGTAATGACCCACCCTGTTGCCCGAGCCCAGCAGGTAGATGTCGTCGGCCGCGATGCCCGCGATCTTCGACCAGCCGCTCGCGGTCAGCCCGGGATTGAGCTGGCCCATCTCGGATCCGTCCCAGTGGTAGAGCGAATTCGAGCCGGCCGATGCGAGGTAGACGTCGTCCGCGGCGCTGCCCCAGATATCGGAGATGTGGTTCTCGTCGGTCAGGGAGCGATCCTCGAGCTCGCTGCCGTTCCAGTGGTAGAGAACGCCGTTTTGCCCGCCGAGCCAGACGTCGTCCGTGGCGACGCCGAACACGGTCGCCAGGTACGAATCCGGCAGCTCGTGCTCCTCCCAGCTCGTGCCGTCCCAGTGGTGGGCGCCATAGTAGCTGGTGACCCAGATGTCGTCGCTGCCGAAACCGAACACGGCGGTCAGCCCGTAGTCGGTGAAGACCGCCGACCAACCGCTCCCGTTCCAGTGCATCAGCCGATTGCTGCTCAGCGCGAACATGTTCGACTGAGCGGTGCCCCACAGGGCGGTGAAGACCTCGCCCCACTCTCCGGAGCGCCACTCGTACCAGTCGCTGCCGTCGTAGCGCAGCACCTGCCCGGTCTCGCTGGTCATCCAGACGTCGCTCGCTGAGTTGATCCAGACGCTGCGCAGCGTGTTGCCGTGCGGGGTGGGATTCTCGAAGCACCAGCCGTCCTCGTTGCAAAAATCGGTCTGCTGCATGTCCGTGTCCGAATCGGAGTCCGTGTCCGAGTCGGCGTCGCTGTCGGCGTCCGAGTCGGCGTCGCTGTCGGCGTCCGAGTCGGCGTCCGTGTCGCCATCGCTGTCGGCATCCGTATCGGAATCGGCGTCCGCGTCGGCATCGGAATCGGCGTCCGCGTCGGCATCGGTGTCGGCGTCGCCCGAGGAGCCCCCCGATCCGCTCGAATCGCAGCCCCAGCCGGTCAGCGACCAGCAAGCCGCGAAAACAGCAAATACGAAAAGATATTTCTTGGACATGGCAATCTCCTTGCTAAGCCGGATTTCTCAGGCTGTTAGTATACTTCATTTTCGAACGGCCCGGCCAAGGGAAACCGCGTCGTCGATCCGCGAAGAGAGAGCCGGCGGCTTTCACTCGTCCCGCTCGAAGCGGCGCAGGCGGCGGGCGTGCGGTCCGACCACGGCCGTGCCGATCCCGATGCCGATCAGGGCGCCGACCGCGCCGAACAGCATGGTTCGCTTGAAGATCAAATCGTCGGAGTAGGGCTGAACCACCTCGGCGCCCTCGTCCATCACCGATCCGTCGTTGGCCACCGGAGCGCAAGGGGCCATGTTGCGGTTCTGCCAGAAGAAGTACCAGTAGGCGCCCATCGCTCCGATCGCGCCGAACAGCAGCGCCATGAAGAACAGGGCCTTGAACCAGCAGGCGAATCCACAGCTCATGAGACAAAAATAACTCCGGCTGGGAAAGCGGCAACCCCGCCCGCGGACATCCGGCTGGACACGATCACGCTGGCCTGCGACGAGATGCCGCCGCTGGAGTAGCGTCGTTCCAGCCAACGAAAATTCTTGATTCGAAGGCCAGATGCGATGCAAAAACGAGTAGAATGTGCTGTGTGCCGACCGAGCGGACAATAGCCGGAGCACTCTCGAGCCGCGGCGCGCGTGCTCTCTGGATCGTTTTTGTTGTCGCGTCGATCGCCGCTGTCTCTTGCAGCTCCGAAAAGAAAACACAACGTCCCGAGACGCCGGGCGACGATGCGCGAGCCGCTCTTCCGGTGGAGGAGAACGAGCAGAGCGGCTCGCCGGCCAAAAGGACGTCCCCGGCTCCGAGCAACGACCTGATCTTCGTCTCCATCGACACGCAGCGCGCCGATCGGCTGGGTGTCTACGGCTACAAGCACGACACGACGCCCAACCTCGACGCCTTTGCCGAGGAGGCCGTCGTCTTCGAGGACCACCATGCTCAGTCCTCGCTGACGCTCCCCTCGCACGTTTCGATTCTGACCGGCCTGAACCCTCCCAACCACGGCGTCCGCAACAACGGCAAGTTCAGGCTGACCGACCGGGCGCTGACCCTGGCCGAGATTCTCGGCGACGCGGGCTACTCCACCGCCGCGATCATCTCCGCCGGAGTTCTGAGCCCGATCTTCGGCCTGAACCAGGGCTTCGACTTCTACGACGGGGACTTCTCGGGCCTCGACGACAAGACCCAGACCGACGCGGCTGCGGCTACCAGGCGGGCGGTCGCCTGGCTGGAAAAGAGACGAAAAGACGAGAGGCTGTTCCTCTTCGTCCACTACTACGATCCTCATCCTCCCTTTTCCGCGCCGCCGCGTTTCCGTTTCGATCACGGCTACGACGCCGAGGTTGCGTTCGTCGACGAGCAGATCGGAAAGCTGTTCTCCTACCTGGAGAAGATAGAGCGTTTCGAAGACGCGTTGATCGTCGTCACCTCCGATCACGGAGAAAGCCTGGGAGAGCACGCGGTTCTGGGCCATACGATCGTTCTCTACGAGCAGACACTGCACATCCCGCTGCTGGTGCGTTTTCCCGGGGCAAAGCACGGTGGCGAGAGGGTGGATCGGCTGACCAGAAACATAGATCTGATGCCCACGCTCCTGTCCCACCTGGGTTTGCGCCCTCCCGAGCGGATCGACGGCGCATCGCTGCTGAGCTCGATCGGCGCAGACAGCTCCGCTCCGGAACCGAGCTCCTATGCGGAGACCTTCTACGCCCCGATGGTGCAATTGCACCAGAAGTCCATCATCGACGACGGCTGGAAGCTGATCAGCTTTTTCACCATCCCACCCGGAACTGCGATCGGACGCTACATAGAATCGGAAGAGATTCGATCGAAAACGCTGGAGCCCGTCCCGCCGCCGATGCGACCGAACTACGTGCAGCTGATCAAGTCTATTCCAAAGGCGCGGGCGCTGTTCGACCTGCGCTCGGACCGCGAGGAACGAGTCAATCTCTATTTCGAAAAGCCAAGAGAGGCAAAACGACTGGAGCGACTGCTCGACGGCATGCGCGCCGCTGTTCCCGGAGAGCGCTTCGTTCCGAAGAGAAACATCGTCGAGCAGCTGCGGTCCCTGGGATATCTGCAGCTCCGCTCCGACCGCCGTCTCTGACCCGGGTCTCGAGGAGAGGACGACGCTTTCGCCCGACGGCTCGTCGCGGGCTCGGATTCAATCCTTCCAGGGCGGCTTGATCTTCTTGAGCTTGTCGATCAGCTTCTTGCCCTTGGACTTCTTGCGGGGCTGCTTTCCAGACGAGGCGGGCTTCTTTTTGCGGGAGGGTTCCTTCCCGGCGCCGGGATCGGTCTTCTTCTCGGCCGGCTCGGTCTCGACTCGCGGGGATTTGCGCTTCGAGGCCCCCTTGCGCACCAGCCGCACGCGGACCGTCTTGTCCCGGTCGGGCAGCACCGAGAAACGAAACGTCTCGTAGCCCGGGGCCTCGATGCGCAGCGGGTGAATCGAGTCGTCGGCCTCGACTCTCAGCGGGTTGATCGAGACCAGCGAGTCGTCGTAGTAGACGCGCGCCTTTTTCGGAACGCCCTCCAGCTCCAGCGAGACCCCGCCGCCGGATCCGCACAACGCCGCGAGCAGCGCGACCGCGAGCAGCACGCCGGCGCCGATCCCCGCGGCGCGCAGCCGCAGCCCCCGCTCGTTCCAGACGCGCCGCGCCAGCCGCCGCGCCGGCCGCAGCCAGCGTCGCGAGCCGCGGCGCTCCTCCACCACCTGTTCGAGCACCTCGGAGGCCAGCTGCGTGGAGTCTCCGGGCTCGGCCCCCAGGTCGCCGCCGGCAAAGCTGCCGGCCTCGAGCCTGCCGCCCAGCACGGTCAGCTGCTGCTGGCGATCGTCTGCCGGCACGGCCGCGCGCAGCGCCTCGCGCAGCTCCGCGGCCGAGGAGAACCGCTCGTCCGGATCCTTGGCCAGGACGCGGTCGAGCAGCTCCAGCAACGGCGCGGGCAAATCTTCGCGCAGCTCGCAGGCCGGCCGCGGCTGGCAGGTCAGCACGTTGGACAGGATCTCCGAGAAGTGCTCGCCGTCGTAGGGGCGGGCGCCGGTCAGCATCTCGTAGAAGATCACGCCCGCAGCGTAGAGGTCGGCGCGGGCGTCCACCTCTCCGGCCGAGCGAATCTGCTCGGGCGCCATGTAGGCGGGAGTGCCGAGCAGCGAGCCGTCCGCGGTCAGCTGGGTGCGCGCCCGCTCGTCGCGCAGCTTGGAGATCCCGAAGTCGATCAGCTTGACGGTCGGATCGCCGCCCGACTGCTGCTCGAGAAAGACGTTCTCCGGCTTGAGATCGCGGTGGACGATCCCCGAGGCGTGGGCCGCGGCCAGCGCGTCGAGCACCTGCTCCAGGATCGCGGCCGCCGCGGCCGGATCGAGGCGCCCCTCGCGCTCGAGCAGATCCTCGAGCCCTTCGCCCTCGAGCAGCTCGAGCACCATGTACGGCTCGCCCTCGGGGCAGACCCCGACGTCCATCACGTCGATGATGTTGCGGTGCGAGATCGCAGCCGCGGCCTCGCCCTCGCGGTAGAAACGCTTGACCGCCTCCTCGTGCCCGAGCAGCGACTCGTGCAGCAGCTTGATCGCCACCGGGCGGCCGATCAGGCGGTGCTCGCCGCGGTAGACCGAGCCCATTCCGCCCTCGCCGAGCAGCTCGCCGACTTCGTACTTGCCGTCGAGAACCGACCCCGAGTAGTGACCGCGCGCCATTCGCCAGAACCTCCTCGCCGGGTCAGATTATAGGAAAAGAAGGCACGCTGCGACAACGTCGCGGTCAAGGCCGAGATGGTTGCTTCCCGCCTGGATCCGCGATACGAGCCGCAAAGATGGACGCCGAGATCGACGAACGGGCCCGGGTCCTGCTGGAGGGCGTGGCTCGCTGCGCCTGGCCGGTGCGGCGGGGGCGGCTGAGCGCTGTCGGCGAGCAGGTGCTGGAGGCGGAGATCCCCGGCGCCCGGGTCGGCGAGCAGGTGCTGGTCGAGCGCCCCGGCGGCCGGGCGGTCGAGGCCGAGGTGGCCGTCTGCCGCGGTTCGAGCGCCTCGCTGCTGCCGTTCTCCGAGTCGTCCGGCGTCGGTCCGGGCGACGAGGTCCGCGCGGTCGCCGTCGAGCCGCGGCTTCCCTGCGGCGCCGGTCTGCTGGGACGCGCGATCGATCCGTTCGGCCGCCCGCGCGACGGCGGTCCATCGCTGCGGGACGTCAGCGCCTGGCCGCTGCGTCGCCCGGCGCCGGATCCGCTCTCGCGTCCGCCGATCGATACTCAGCTCGTCAGCGGATTGCGGGCGCTGGACGGCTGTTTGCCGATCGGGATCGGGCAGCGCGTCGGCCTGTTCGCGGGTCCGGGCCTGGGCAAGTCCACGCTGCTGGGTACGCTGGCGCGGCGGGCCCACTGCGACGTGGCCGTCGTCTGCCTGGTCGGCGAGCGCGGCCGCGAGGTGCGCGAGTTCATTGACGGCTCACTGGGCGCCCGGGGCCTGGCGCGCAGCGCGGTGGTGGTCGCGCCGGCCGACGCCCCGCCGCTGGTCAGGTTCAGGGCGCTGGAGTCGGCGACCGCGATCGCCGAGTGGTTCCGCGAGCGCGGCGACGACGTGCTGCTCGTGGTCGACTCGCTGACGCGCGTGGTGCGCGCCCGCCGGGACGCCGCGCTGGCGCTGGGCGAGCCCCCGGCGCGCGGGGGCTACCCCGCCTCGGCCTTCGCCGCCCTGCCGGGGCTGCTGGAGCGCGCCGGTCGCGACGAGCGAGGATCGATCACCGCGGTCTACGCGGTGCTGACCGAGGGTGGAGGAGAAGGCGCCGACGACCCGGTCGCCGAGGAGGCGCGCTCGCTGCTGGACGGCCACGTGGTGCTTTCGCGAAAGCTGGCCGAGGCCGGGCGCTGGCCCGCGATCGACCTGCTGCGCTCGGTGTCGCGCGTGGCGCCGGCGGTCGCGCCCGCGGTCCAGCTCGCGCACGCGGCCGCGCTGCGCCGGATGCTGGCGGCCCTGAGCCGGAACGAGGACCTGATCCTGATGGGAGCCTACCGCCGCGGCAGCTCGCCGGAGACCGA
Source organism: Polyangia bacterium (assembly GCA_046484285.1). GTDB lineage: Bacteria > Myxococcota_A > Polyangia > JAAYKL01 > JAAYKL01 > CAZHCG01. Next base: position 16,383 of record JAWOBP010000156.1, on the reverse strand, counting down.
CGCGGCCCTCGAAAAGAGAGAAGCGATCGAGCGCTTCCTGGCGCAGGGATCCGAGAGCTGCACCGTGGAGGAGACGAGAAACGCCCTGGCCGCCCTGGCTGGTTGAGCCCTGCTGTGATCTGAAAACAACAATTGCAAGCCTCTGGCAAGAAACAACACCCCGTCCCGACCGCCGCAATCACACGACGGATTCCACCCGTCGTGCGAGAATCTCCTCTCCGCAAACGATTCTCTGCTCGACTCGCAGCGCTCTGAGCAACAGCTCGCTTCCGAGGTGCATCAGCCGCGGCAGGTCCTTCTCGGTGGCCAGCAGCAGCGTCGCTCCGGCGGCGCGGGCCTCGGCCTCGACGCGCTCTAGCTCGAAGCGGCGAAAGCGGTGGTGATCGGGAAAGGCGCTGTGTCCCGCCACCCCCAAGCCCGCCCGCCGGGCGCTGGTGACGAAGCGCTCCGGCCTCGCGATTCCGCTCAGCAGCCAGGCGCGCGCTCCCGCGTGCCCGGCCAGCGGCTCTGCGCGCCAGCGGCGATCGATCGCGGCGGTCGGCTCCAGGTCGAACAACAGCGGCGGCGCGCCGTCCAGGCCCTCCCAATCCGCGATCGAGCCGGCGAGCAGATCGGCGCGCTCGGTCGCTTCCCAGGGCTCGCGCGGCAAGGCGGGGGGCAGGCGGGCGGAGCCCGGATTCCGATCGGAGGGCCGCACCAGCAGCACGTCCAGGTCGCGGTGGATGCGCCGGTGCTGGAACCCGTCGTCGAGCACCGCGACCCGCGATCCGGCCTCCGCCTCGGCGCGAACCGCCGCCACGCGATCGGCGCCGACACGCACGCGCACTCCGGGCAGCCGGCCGGCGGCCAGGAAAGCCTCGTCGCCCGCCTCCTCGGGGCTCAGCAGCCTCCCGCCGCCCTCCGAGACGAGCCCGCCGCGTCGCTCCAGCCGTCCGCCGTAGCCGCGCAGCACCAGCGAGGTGGGCAAGCCCCGCGCGGCCAGCGCGGCGGCGAGGTGGATGGAAAACGGCGTCTTGCCGCTGCCTCCGGCCGAGAGGTTCCCGACCGAGACGACCGATATTCCCGCTACGCGACGCACCGGCAGCAGCCCGCAGTCGTAGGCCCGGCCGCGGGCGCGCCCCGCCGCTCGGTAGAGCTCGAAGGGGGCTGTGAGCAGCCGCCTCAATCCGCGGCCGGAGCGCAGACCTCGAAGACGGTCAGCATCACTCGTTGTTCAGAGTCATCGCCCCCGATCCAGGCTGCGGCGATTTTTCCTCCGGGAACATCGGCAAGGCGCGGCTCGGACAACGACCCGGTGGCGTCGACTGCGGCGAGCCGCCCGGCCTGGGTGCCGGTCTGGCTCAGGTCGTCCTCGAAGCGCCGCAGATCGAGCGCCACGGCGGTTCCCACGTCGGCCAGGTAGGCGACGCTCCACAGGCCGTCGCCGCGCGCCGCCGCGGGGGACAGCTCGTCGATCGAGGCCGAGTCGGCGAGCGGCAGGATTCCGGCGCCCGCCTCTCCCAGCACGTCGTAGCTCGCGGTGCTCTCCTCGACGAAGACCGCAAGCCTGCCGCCGGACCCGTCGGCCGCCAGCGCGGGCGAGATCGAGGCGTCGGTCGCGCTCGCGTCCGACTCCGAAAGGAGCAGCGGGAACCCGGTCTGGTCCCAGACGTCTGCGACCAGCCGCACTCTCGACTCGAAGACCTCCGGGTCGCCGTCCGAGCCCGGATCCTCGCGGGAGTAGAGCAGCGCGTAGTCGTCTGCCGCGCGCACGGCCAGGTCGAATCCGCCGACCGCCCCCTGGCGCCGGTCGATCTCCACGGCGGGCTGCGGGTGGGAGTGCATCTCGGCGAGCTGGATCTCCACCGACTCGGTGCCGTCCGAGTAAGCGGCGATCCAACCGGCGAGCCAGCCCGAGCCGGTTCCGTCCCAGGCGACTCGCGGGGCGCGCAGCTCGGTCGCGTCGCCGGTCGCGAGCAGCACCGCGTCCGAGGAGAAGTCGACCTGGGCGCCGTCGGCGCTCAGCCCGACCAGGCCCAAGCCGAGGTCGACCGCACCTTCGCGGATCACCCACGCCAGTGCGAAGCGGTGGGTTTCACCGTTTACTTGCAGATCCGGATCGCCCGCGGTCAAGTCCGGTGCCAGAGCCACGCTGCCGGCTCCGCCGAGAGCCCCGACGTCGGTCGGCTCGGTGATCGGCGTTCCCTGGGCGTCGACCAGGCGGACGTAGACGGCGCCATCGCTCTCTTCTCCGGTCTGCCAGGCGACCGCCAGGACCGATTCGCCGGCGGCAACCGCGGGGCTGAAGGCCGAAGCGCCGGAGTAGACCTCGATCGGCCCGAACGAGGCGGCCAGGTCGGTGAGGCCGTCGCAGTCGTCGTCGGTGGCGTTGCACAGCTCGACCGCCCCCGGGTGCACCTCGGGGTCGCCGTCGTCGCAGTCGTCGCCGGGCACCGGGGTGTCGCAGTTCGCGTCCAGGTAGGTGTCACCATCGTCGTCGGCACCCCCGACCAGCTGGTCGACGCATTCGCCGCTGGCCGGATCGCAGATCGCCTCGTGGCAGGGCTGCTCGCTGGGCTCGCAGTGCTTCTCGGTGCCGTCCTGGCAACCGAGCTGCGGGTGGCAGTACTCCTCGATGATGCAGGGGTTCTCGCTCTCGCAGACCGCGTCGTCCGGCTCGTTTTTGCACTCGCCCAGCACGCAGCTGTCCGCGGTGCAGTCGACGTTGTCGTTGCAGTCCGAGTCGACCTTGCACTCCTTGCCGGTCGGCACGCAGCCCTCCTCGGCGTCGCACATCTCGAGGTAATCGCACAGGTCGTTGTCCGGCATGTTGAGACAGGCTCCGTCCTGCTCGCAGGTGTCGATCGTGCAATCGACGCCGTCGTCGCAGTCGGCGTCGCTCTCGCATTCCGGCCCGGCGCCGTCGTCGCTCCCCTCGCCCTCGGAAAGAGAGTCCAGGTCCAGGGCCAGCGAGCAGCCGGCCAGCGCGAGGCAGCCCAGTATCGCTCCGAACAATCTCATCAGAACCTCCCCCGCAGCACCGCGCCCGCGCCGCCGTTCCCCACAGCGGGCGAGACCGCGAGCCGCGCTCCACCCTCGGCCTCGCCGTCATCGCCCAGGATCCACCAGATCGCTCCGGCGGCGACCGCGGCAGCTCCGATCCCGAGCTGCACGTCGGCGGCGACCGCGATGCTCTTCACTCGGGAGACCTTCGCCTCCGAGCAGCTCGGCGAGCATCCCACATCCAGATCGTGGTATTTCTTGTAGGCCGCGATCGTAGTCAGCGCGCCGCTGGCGAGCACCAGGCCGCCGGCCCCGATCACCACGCCGGGCCAGAAGACCTCTCCCGGCTCCTCCTCGGCGGCGGGCTCCAGGTCGATCAGCTCCCGGTCGTCGCGCCGGGCCGCGGGCTCCTCCTCCGGCGGGGCCTGCTGACGGGCGGGACCGGAGGGAACCAATTTTTCCAGGCGCGCGCGCACCTGCTCGGCGTCCTCGGCGTCCGGTTTTTTCTCGAGGTAGAGCCGGTAGCGGGCCGCGGCGCGCTCGGCGTCGCCGAGGCGCTCGTGGCAGACCGCCAGGTTGTAGAGCAGATCGGCGCGCTGGGATATCTCGTAGGCCTCGCTGAAGCCTTGCAGCGCCTCCTGGTAGCGCCCGGCCGCGAAGTGCTCCTCGGCCGCGGCGTAGGCCTTCCGCGCGCGAGCCTCGTCCTCGCCGGCGGCCTCCCGCTCGGCCTCTTGCGCCTTCGGGTCGGTTTTTTCCCCGGCAAGGGGATCGGGCGCCTCCTCGGCGGCGAGCCGCGGCGCGGCCAGCAACAGCGCCAGCCAAAGCGAGATCGATCGGCCGTTCGTAAAGATGGACATCGGCGGCAAACCCCCTCGAGGCCGTCAGGAAAGCTCTTCGAGAAAGCTCTTGATCGTCTTCTCGCTGTCCTCGCCGAGCTCTTTGAAGCGCATCCCGGCCGAGTAGCCCTCGTCCTCGCGCTCGGCGCACCAGATCACCTGCGCTTGCAGGTTGAGCGGCTCGGCGTCCGGATCCTCGATGCCGTCGGTGACCAGGAACAGCGACACGCCGATCGTGGCCTCCTCGTCGAGCGGCTCGGAGAGATCGAGGCTGACTCCGCTCTCGCTCAGGTTGTTGGTGCTGGCGGGCAGCACGGACGCCGCCGTGTAGACCTCGGCCGAAATATCGACATCGTACCTTCGAGCCCGCCGCTTCTCCACGACGACCATCGCCGTTCACCTCTCTGTCACGCGCTCACCGGGGCGCATCCTCTTCGAGCCTGCTAGACAGCAGACCACCTGTCAAGGCGTCGATCATCGCTGTCAGCTCCCTGATGCGCAGCTTCCGCTCCAGCGAGGCGGCCGGGTCCGGTGCCGGATCGAGCAGCTCGGCGGCCTGCAGCTTGCGGCGCTCGAAGTAGTAGCCGACCAGCACCGTGAGCAGCTCCTCGCGGCGCTCGGCCCGGTCGGCCAGGGCGTTGTAGACCCGCATCTGGTCGGAGTTGAAGACCAGCTCGTTGAGCTTCCACTGCGCCGTGATCTTGAAGCCGAGGTCGTTGTCCGTGTCGGCTCCCCAGCGGTCCGGCTCGTCCTGGTAGCGGTCCAGCGATTCGTCGCGTTCCATGTCGTGCTCGGCCGTGAACTTGACCACCGGCAGGACCGCGGACCAGCGCGTGGACGACATCCAGGAATCGGCGCCGCCGCGGTCGGCGTCCGCCCGCCGCAGGGCCGCGCGTTGCAGCTCGGCCAGCGACGGCTCGTTGTCCAGTCGCTCGAGGGCGCGATCCACCCGGCGGCGGGCCTTTTCCCGTTCCTCCTCCGGCTCGGGCGGGGCCTCGGCCTCCGCCTCAGGCAGGGCCGTTCGTTCTTCGGCTCCGGGTTCCTCTCGGGCGTCCTCGACGTCGTCCGCCCCGGCTACGGAGCCGGCCGCCAGGACAACCAGCAGCGTTGCCGTGCCTGCGATTCGTTCGATTTTCATTTTCGCTCCTCCATTGTCGCCGCGCGCAGAATGCGCAGCGTCTCGGCGAGCCGTCTCGCCTCCAGGGTCCACTCGGCCATCTCGGCGGCGCCGCGCGCCTCCCGGCGGCGTCCCAGCGCCCGTCCCAGCGCCCGCGCGATTCGACCCGCGCGCCTGCGGCGGCTCAGCACGGCGTCGGCGAAGCGCCGATCCTCGCTCGCGCAGTCGGACGGCGGGACCGGGTCCAGATCCCAGCCGAGGCGAATCGAGGCGTACGCCCAGCTGCGCAGGCCCGCTTCCTCGACCTCTCCGGGCATCCCCCGCCAGCGGACGCTGCCCCGCCCGAAGCCGGCGTCGAGACGCAGCTTCGGCAAGGGATCCAGCGGCGCCCTGCGGCAGGGCGGCGAGCCGGGATCCAGCTCGTAGCGGACGGCCCGCGCGCCGGCCACCGGTGCCGGGTGAAGAAAGACCTCCGTTCTCGGAGAGGCCGGCCCGAGCGGTCTGCTCTCGGTCCCGATCCACCAGCGCCCGGAGCCGTCCACCGCGTAGGCCCGATCCAGGGCGCGGCGCCAGCCCGCGCTGCTCTTTTCCCACCAGGCTCCTTTGCGATCGCGCGCACGCAGCCTTCCGTCCCGGCCGGCGACAAGGCGAAGCGTACCCGCCGGGACCCGTCCGATCGGGACCGCAGAGCTCGAGGAGAGCACGCGTAGCAGGTTGCCCCGCTGGGCCGCGATCCAGACGCCCCTCTCGCCGGCCGGCGCCACCGCCTCGGCCGGACCGAAACGCCGCCGCTCCACCTCCAGCGTCGCCGGATCCGCGATCCAGAGCCCCTCGCCGCTCGGCACCGCGATCGCGCCGCCGGAGCCCCGCGCCGGAGCGCCGCGCGCGAAGACCTTCCACTCCCGCCTCGAGCCTCCGTTTCCCAGCAGCCGCACCCGATCGCGCTCGACCAGCCACAGGCCGCCTTCTCGATCGAACAGCAGCCCCCGCGACCGCTCGGCGGAGATGCGGCGGCGCACGCCGGAACCCGGACCGCCGACGATTACCTCGTCGCCGCGGGCCAGCGCCCAGGCTCCTTCGTCGCTGACCGCCGGCAGCAGCTCGCTCGCCTCCTGCTCGGGCTCGCCCGGCGGCGAAGAGAGAAAGCTCGCAACGAGCGCGGAGCCGGAGGCTCCCTTCTCGCCAGCGGTTTCTTCTGTCTCGGAAAACACCGTCCGGTCGGATCCCTCGAAGGCGAAGGGGACCTCGCCGGCTCCATCTCCGCCGTCGGCCGCCGTGCTCACGGTCAGCACGCGGCGCCAGTTGCGCCCGCCGTCTCGGGTGACCCACAGGGCGCGGCCCACGACTGCGATCGCGGTCTCGGCGTCGCTCGGAGCGCAGGCCACGGCCGCGGTCGGGCCCACCGGTCCGGCGGCCGCGGCCGGGGGTGAAACGGCGGCGGCCAGGGCGGAGAAAACGATGGTCCCGAACAAGCGCACATGGTGATATCGGACGCTGGGCCCGATCGGTTGCGAAAAAAGATGCCCCGCGTAGTCTCGGGGCCTGTCGAGAAGGCGGCGATGCTCGAAAATGACCGCAAATGAAGACCAGCAGCGACCCTCGGTGCGGCCTTCGGTGAGGGGACGCAAGGCGGTGCGGGAGGTGATCGACCTCCAGCGCCGCATCTTCGAGCGGCAGCGCGAGCTGATCGAGTCCAGCGAGGCTCACCAGACGCCTGGGTTCGCCGAGTATCGGCGGGAGTACTGCGAGGCGGTCTCCGACTATGTCGAGGAGTCGGGTTTCGGAGCCCTGTGCGACGCCATCTCGCGGGCGCGGGTGGCGTTCGTCGCCGATTACCACACGCTGCGGCTGGCCCAGAAGACCTTCGTCAAGATCATACGCGGAGTGATGCACCAGGTGGACAGCCTCTGCCTGGCGCTGGAGTTCGTCGGCGCCGAGGAGCAGATCCACCTCGATCGTTTTCTGCGCGGCGAGGTAGCCGAGCGGACCTTTCTGCGTCTGATCCGCTACCGCGAGAACTGGCCCTACGATATCTGGCCGAACTTCGCGCCGATCTTCGAGCTGGCCGCGGAGCAGGGCATGCCGGCGGTCGCGATCGACAGCGACTCCGAGCTGCCGCTGCCCGAGCGGGACAGGCTGGCCGCGGAGCGGATCGCCGAGGCCGCCGAAGACTACCCGGACGCAGTGATCCTGGTCTACACCGGCCAGATGCACGTCGCGCCGAAGCATCTCCCGGCCGCGGTGCAGCGCGAGTTCGTCGCCCGTGGAATGAAGGCGCCGCGGAGCGTGATGGTCTACCAGAACGCCGAGGAGATCTACTGGCAGCTGGCCGCCGAGGGGCGCGAGGAGGTCGAGGTGGTGCGCGTCGGACCGGACGCCTACTGCGTCAACAACACGCCGCCGCTGGTCCAGCAGCTCTCCTACCTGCACTGGATCCACTACGACGAGGAGCTGATCGAGTACACCGAGCTGGAGAGCACGGTCCGTTCGCTGATCCGCGACCTGCTCCGCTACTTCGATTTCCAGCAGGTGCGCGCCGCGCGGGGGGTGCGGGTGATGATGGTCGCCGACCTGGACCTGATGGACGTGCTCGAGGACAGCGACCTCGACGAGGCTGAGAAGCAGGCGTTCATCCGGAAGGTCGAGGCCGAACAGAGCGCCTACCTGCCGGAGCTGAACACGATCTACCTGGCGACCCTCTCGGTCAACCACGCCGCAGAGGAGGCCGCCCACTTCGTCAAGCAGCAGCTCTCCGGGGGCCGGCCGCCCTCAGGGGCCGCGGATTTCTTCTACTACATCGCGCTCAACGAGGCCTGCGCGTTTTTCGGCTCCAAGCTGATCAATCCCAAGCGCAAGGCCGATCACCAGGGACGCCTGCGCTCGACGGTGGCGCGAGCCCGCAAGCGCGGAGAGTGGACCGCCGAGGAGCGAGCGGCGCGCTTCGCGCTCGGCCACATGTACTGGGAGCGCCGCCGCCACGCGGCGGAGGAGGGCCCGGGGCACGGCGAGGACCTGGCCGACGAGGAGGTGTTCAACGCCGCGGCCCACCTGCTGGGCTACGCGCTCGGCGATCGCATGTTCTACGCCCTGACCGTCGGCTTGCTTTCCAAGTCGAGGATCCGCGAGCTGTTCCGCGACGCGCTCGACGAGCCGGGCCGCGCGCTAGAGGTCTACCTGGACCTTTCCGACAGTCTGAAGAGGGTGCGGATCCCCCGCCGCATCTGATATTCGCGACGTCCGGGAAAAAAACGAAGACCCCCTTGTCCGCGCCGGCCGAGTGCATATAATCCACGCCTCGCTCGCGACAAGGCGGGCCGAGCGAGGGGCCGTAGCTCAACTGGGAGAGCGCCGCGTTCGCAACGCGGAGGTCGTGGGTTCAAGTCCCATCGGCTCCACAAATCCCAACGCCATCCCGACCGTCCTCGATACGCAGAAAAGCCGGGTCCTTGCGGGGACGACGAAGCGGCGCAAAAGGCGGTCATCTGAACGCCCCGGACCGGCGACCTCGTCTCGTCGAGCCTGCCGGCGGGTATCCTCCCTTGCAGATCGCCGGGGCCCGCTTCACCCGGCGGCGGCGAATCCCGGAGCTTGATCGTGGATCCTGGCGGTCAGGGGCTCGTTGTCCGCGGTCCGCATTCGCTGTACCCTCGATCGGGATGAGCCCGCAGGTCACAGCTCTTTTCTTTCTCGCCGCGCTTTTTCTCCAGGCGGCCTGCGGCTCCGAGCCGAAAGACGACGGCGAGACGTCCGATCCCCTGCGCCGGGCGAGGCCCGAGCGGACCGCCGAGAAGGCGCCCAACGTGCTGCTGTTCTCGATCGACACGCTGCGCGCCGACCACCTGGGAGCCTACGGCTACGAGCGCGAGGTGTCTCCGCGCATCGACGCCTTCGCCGAGGAGTCCGTCCGCTTCACTCACGCGATCAGCCAGGCGCCCTCGACCGCGCCGGCCCACATGTCGATCTTCACCGCGACCACGCCGGCGGTGCACAAGGTGCGCAACATGGGCGGGCGGCACGCTTTACGCGCGGTCGATCCGGCGATTCCGCCACTGACCGAGACGTTCGCCGAGCACGGCTACCTGAACGCCGGCTTCCACGGCGGGGGCAACGTCTCAAAGAGCTTCGGTTTCGATCGTGGCTTCGATTTGTACTCGCAGGACCTGATTTCCTACAATTGGCTGGATGTCTTCCGCGATTCCGGCGACCTGGATTCGCTGCGCCACTGGATCCGGCTGGCCGGCGACAGGAACCGGCCGTTCTTCTTGTTTCTCCACCACTACGTCTGCCACGCACCGTACATCTCGGCGCCGCAGGCTCACCTGCGCCCTTTGCTGGAAGGCAGACGCGCCGAGGGCTTGCCGGACGGAATCCCGGACGAGAAGCGCTGGACGGTCGTCGACGAGCTGGAGAAGATCCGCTCTTCGCGCAACAAGGTTCTGCTGATGCAGAAGCTGTTCGGCCACGAGCTGAAGAGCTTCTGGAAGGGCGTGGATCTCTCCCGTCGCGAGCACCGCGAGCACATCGTGGCGATGTACGACGCCGGAGTGCGCTACTCCGACCACCTCTTCGGCGAGGTGCTCGACCTGCTGGAGGAGGAGGGCGTCTCGGGCGAGACGCTGGTGGTCCTGCTCTCCGATCACGGCGAGGAGTTCGGCGAGCACGGCGGGCGGGAGCACGGCCGCCTGTTCGTCGAGCACCTGCGCGTTCCGCTGTTGATTCGCTTTCCCCGGGGCTCCGGGATCGAGCCGCGGGTGGTCGAGCGGCCGGTACGCACCATGGACGTGCTGCCCACTGTCCTCGACTATCTCGACGTCCGGATCGAGCACCCCGTGCAGGGAGTCTCGTTTCTGGGGACCGTCGGCGAAGGCGCGGGCTACGATCCGCCGCTGGTCAGCTTCGGCGATCCGCTCGGAGAGGTGCGCCTGCTGACCGACGCCTACACCTACACCAACGAGTCGTTCGGGGGAGTCTCGAGCTGGCTGTTCTCCAGGAGCGGAGACCCGCGCGAGAGCGACAACCTCTCCGCCGAGAACGAAGACGTGGTCGAGCGGATGGAGAGCCGCGCGCGGGAGCTGTTGGAAAAAGAGCGCGCATTCGAAGTCGAGCTGCGCCGCTGGTCTGAGCAGAAGCGCGAGCGCCTCGACCCGCGGCTGCTGAAACAGCTCGAGATGCTGGGATACCTCGAGTAGCGTTTGCGCCTTGCGCTCGCTTTGCGTTTTCGCGCTTGATTCCGGGCCTGTCCGCCGGCTAGATCGAAGCTGAGCTTCCTTTTGCTGTGAAGACACTACGATGCGAGAGGGCGAGATGAACGACAAGCGAGAGCGGGAAGACCAGACGGTGCTGGTGGCCCTCGGCGGCCACGCATTCATGCAGCGCGGCGAGCAGGGGACCGTCGAGATCCAGGAGAAGAACGCGGCGCGCATCTGCAGCGTCTTGCAGGTTCTGATCGAGCGCGGGTTCAACGTGGTGATCACACACGGCAACGGTCCGCAGGTGGGCTACCTGCTCAACCTCAACGAGACCGGGGACGAGTCGGTGCCCAAGATGCCGATGGACGTGCTGGTCGCGGAGACCGAGGGCAGCCTCGGCTACTTCCTGCAACAGGCGATGCTCAACGAGCTGAGGCGCCGCCGGATCCACAAGTACGTGGTGACCGTGATCACGCAGGTGCTGGTCGATCCGGCGGACAGCGCGTTCCAGCGGCCGACCAAGCCGGTCGGAGCCTTTCTCGAGGAGGCCGAGGCCAGGCGCCGCCGCGACGAGCTCGGCTGGAAGATCGTCGAGGACTCGGGGCGCGGCTGGCGCCGGGTGGTGCCCTCGCCGCGGCCCTACAAGGTCATCCAGCGCCACATGATCCGCGAGTCGGCCAAGGCCGGGCACGTGGTGATCGCGGCCGGCGGCGGCGGAATCCCGGTGATCAAGAAGGAGGACGCCAGCTATGAGGGAGTCGAGGCGGTGATCGACAAGGACCTGACCTCGTCGATCCTGGCCACGCAGATCGAGGCCGAGATCTTCGTGATCCTGACCGAGGTGCCGCACGTCTACCGCAAGTACGGCACCGACGAGCAGCGCCCGATCGGCGCGATCACCTCCGACGAGCTGTGGCAGTGCTACGAAGAGGGCGAGTTCCCGGCCGGGAGCATGGGGCCCAAGGTCCAGGCGGTCTGCGAGTTCCTCGACAGCGGAGGGCGCCGCGCGATCATCACCAGCCCGGCGACACTGGCGGACGCTCTCGACGGCCGCGGCGGCACTCACGTCATTGGAGCGTGCTGAGCACCTCCCCGCTGTCGTAGACGCCCCGATCCTCCTCCTCGTCGATCGGGGGGATCCAGTCTTCGCCCAGCACGTCGAGCAGGGCCGCGGCCGCGTCCTCGATCGCGGCCAGAGGCTCGGCCCGCCAGACCACGGCGCTCAGCCGGCGGTCGGGCAGGATCACCTCCACGCGGCCCTGCACGCGGCCTTCCACCTGTTTGACGGACAGCCTGACCGGGCTGTGCCCGCCGGTGTGCAGCACCACGCTGCGGCCGCGCAGCAGTAGCTGCTCCCTCAGCTCGTCGTCCGGAGGAAATCCTTCGCAAGTCAGTCGATAGTCCATTTTTCCACCTCGAAAATTCCCTACTACAAACATATGCATTTTTGGTACCAGGACACGCCTCGGGCCGCCGATATCTTCCAATACCCCGTTTTTACGGCGCAATTGTTTTAAATCGCTTTCGATGAAGCGGCGGCGAGAGCGGCGAAAGCGTCAACTCTCCGTCACCGCCGCCGCTTCGGCGAGACAGAATTGTCAGGGCAGCTCCGCGAGGGCCTCGACCACGAAGTCGGCGATCCTTCGCTGGTAGAGGTCGAGCTCGTCGCGCAGCTCGGCGGGCAGCTCGTCGGGGTGCGAGTACTCGCGGGGCTCCTCCTCCCCCTGGTAGGAGGGCAGCGGGACGTTGCGGTGGGTCGCGCCGTTCACCGCGTAGAAGCGGTTCAGAGGGTGGTTGTCCCGCACCTCTTCCCACAGATCGCGGCCGTGCCAGAACGGAACCCTGTGATCCTCGGTGCCGTGCATCAGCAAAAACGGGACCTCCACGCGGGCGATGCGCGCCAGGTTGTTCAGCTCGGAGTCGACGAGCCAGTCGCCGGGCAGGTCGAAGCCGGTCGCGTCCTGGACGATCCCCTCGGTGTCGGTGAAGGTCGACTCGGTGAAGCAGGCCAGCGGGTCGCGGCCGCTGTCGCTCGAGCAGAGCCAGATCGCCGGCGCGCCCCCCATCGAGTAGCCCACCGAGACGATATCGCCCACGTCTTCGCGCTGCTCGAGCCAGTCGTAAGCGCTCGCGGCGTCTTCGTAGATGTGGCGCTCGCTGGTCTCGCCTCCGCTGGCGCCGTAGCCGCGGTAGTCGTAGAACATGACGTTGAACCCCATGTCCTCGAAGTAGCCGGCGCGGTACCAGTAGAGCCCGATGTTGCCGCGGTTGCCGTGGCTGAACAGCACGGTCACGCGCCGCTGCGGGTCGATCCGCGAGTCGAGCTCGGCCGGGTCGCGCTCGGCGTAGACCACGTGGATCTTCACCCCCGGCTCGGCCGAGGGGATCAGCACGCTGGTGATCCGATCCGGGTCGATCCCGTCCAGCTCCTCGTCGCCGAAGTCGTAGTCCTCCAGCTCGCGGCGCGAGGAGTCGAAGAGAAAGCCGTCCAGCGAGATGCAGCCGGCCAGGCAGAACGCCGCCGCGGCGGCCAGGGCGATGCGCGCTCGGTCAGTCACCTTCTCCTCCTCGCGTCTCGAAGCGGAGCTTTAGGCCCACCAGCAGGCCCAGCGCTCCGCGCCCGCCGGGCGAGACCCACTCGACCGTGGAGTCGGCGGTGTCGAAGCCGGCGTGGAACCAGACGCCGGTCAGCGAGAGCGCGGCGCGGCGGCCCATCTCGAATTCGGCGCCCAGGTGGGGGTTGATCATCAGCCCGCCGCCCCAGAGGTCGGCGGCCAGTTGGACTCCGGCGAAGGGGCGCACGTGCTCCAGCGCCCAGCCGGCGGCGAAGTCGACCAGCGGGGCGATTCGGGCGTCGGTCTGGAAGTCGGTCACAAGCAGCATCCCGGTGCTGGCCGCCATCTCCAGGCCGCGGCCGCCGTCCTGCCCGAGCAGGGCCCAGGTCGCGCCCGCGTCGAGCGTGGCGAAGCCGCCCACGATCAGCGGCAGGGGATTGGTGTGCAAGGAGAGGTCGACGCGATCGGTGGCGCCCCAGCGCGCGCCGACCGGCAGGTTGGGAACCGGCAGCGCCGGGCCCAGGTTGCGCAGCAAAGGCCCGCCCAGCGCGCCCTCGAGCTGCAGCGTGCCGCGCCCCACCGTGCGCCCCGCGTGGGATGGAGCGCAGCCTGCCGCGCCCAGAGCGGCCGACAAGACCGCCGCGAGCGGCACCGCCACGGCGGTTTTTCGCGTGCCCCGCATCGCTCGTCTCTCCTCGGCGATCGACCCCGGGATGTTACCCCCAACGTTGCAAAAAGAAAAAGCCATCGGTTGAAATCGCCATCGCTCGCTCCAGTGCACGCCATCCTCGGCAGCGCCACGTCAAGGAGATTGGTTCGGACCCGGCGCCGTGTTTGACATGGGGAGGCCGCGCGGAATATATTGCGCCCCCGCCCCTTGGCGGGCGGCTGGCTGCAAGAAGTGGAACCACAAGGGACGGAGCCGATTTCGTGGCACGCAAGAAGATAAAGAGCGAAAAGCCCAGGCGAAAAGACGATCTGGATCCCAACAAGGATGAGTTCATCACCAGATCGATGTCCTACCTGGACTGGGCCGTGGAGCGGCGGCGGCAGATCGGCGCGGTGTTGGGCCTGGCGCTGCTGGTCGCCGTGGTGGCGATTCTCGTCAATCATTTCGTGGAGTCGAGCCGTGCGGAGAGCTCGCTGCTGCTTGCCGAGGTGACCAGCGGATCGCTGGCGCCGGTGACACCCGACGGGCCGCCTGCCGGGCTCGAGGAGCAGGGCGAGGAGGACGTCTCGCTGTGGTTCGAAAGCCGAAAGGAGCGCGCCGAGGAGACGCTGAAACGCTTCGAGAAGGTCGCCGAGGAAAGCGGGGGAACGGTGTTCTCGACGATGGGGCGTCTGGGCGCCGCGGCGGCTCACCTCGACGCGGGAGAGAACGAAGAGGCGATCGCCGAGTACGAGAAGTTCCTCGAGGGAGCGGGACCCGAGCTCGCCTGGCTGCGCCCCAACGCGCTGGAGGGCCTGGGGCACGCCTTGGAGGCGGCAGGGAAGCTGGAGGAGGCCCGCGAGCGATTCGCCCAGCTCGCCGAGGAGAGCGAGGGTCGCGTCTCGCTGGAGGCGCGTTATCACCAGGCCCGCATCGCCTACCTGCTGGAGGACAGAGCCGAGGCGACCGAGCTGCTGGGCGAGGTGATGGACGAGTTGGTCGAGAAGGGCGACTACGATCGGCTCGACTACCTGTTCGTCCAGACCGGCGGCTTGCTCGAGACGCTCGACCCCGAGGCCGAGGTGCCGAGCCTGCCCGGCGGCCGGATGGGCGGTCTGGACAACATCGATCCCGAGACGCTCGAGCGCCTCATCGAGATGCAGAAGCAGGCCGGAGGCGGCGGCAAGTGACACGCCGTCCGTCCCCCCGCGCCATCGCCGCGCTGCAAGCGAGCGCGTTGTCGCTTTCGTTGCTCACTGCGGCCTGCGGCTCGGCCGAGGTCGAGCCGGCCTTTCCCGAGGGCACCAACGGCGTGGAGATCATGAGGCTGCGCTGGGTCAAGCACCTCGCGCCCGAGCTGCCCAACTTCATGATCCCCGAGATGATGGAGAAGTACGATCGCTTCCAACCGGTGGAGACCTCGACGGCGGGCTGGGACACCGACCTGAGGAGGGCCTTCATCGGTGCCTCGGTGGGCGGCCTCTACTGCCTCGATCTGCGGGAGGGAGAGACCGTCTGGCGCTACGATCTGGACGACCCGGTCGGCTCGCGGCCGCTCTACGACCCGGATCGCAAGTGGGTCTACTTCGGCGCGGACGACGGGTTCCTCTACGCGTTGCACGCGCGCTCCGGCCGCCTGATCTGGCGCGCCGACACCGGAGCGGAGATCAGAAGGGCGATTTACCTCCACGAGGGCACGCTCTACCTGGTCAACGCCGGCGGGATGGTGTTCGCCGTGGATCCGGAAAACGGAGACATTCTGTGGCGCTATCGCAGGCCGCCGATGGGCGGCTTTTCCTCGGTGGGCTGCGCGGACGTGGTACTGCGCGGCTCTGTGGTCTACACCTCGTTCGCCGACGGCGTGTTCGTTGCGCTGGACGCAGTCTCCGGAGCCGAGCGCTGGACCGTCGATCTGGCCGAGGAGGTGGTGATCGCCACCCGCGAGGGAGACGTCAACCTGGTCGACGCCGACGCCACGCCGGTGCTGGTGGGGGACACGGCGGTGGGAGCCTCGGTCAGCGGCGGCGTCTACGGGCTGGAAGCCGAGACCGGGACCGTGCTGTGGACCAGGCCGGACCTGACCGGAGTCACTGGAATGGAGTCGATGGGTAAGACCGTCTACGCAGCCAGGACCGGCTTCGGACTGACCGCGATCGACGCCTCGAGCGGGGTCACGCGCTGGCAGCGGCGCTTCGGGATCGGAGTGCTGCAAGATCCGCTGCTCTACGACGACGTGCTGTTGATCGCCGACAGCGAGGCCGGGCTGTTGGCGGTCTCGACCGCGGACGGCAGGGTCATGCAGCGCCTCGATCCGCAGCAGGGATTCTTCGCCCGCCCCTCCTACAAGGCCGGCTACCTGCTGGCGCTGGGCAACGGCGGCACCCTGTTCGCGATGTCGATCCACTAGTGCCTCGTCAACCCCACAATGCCGGGTCGGGCCGGCCCTCATCGACGATCCCTGCGTCACTCCTCCTCGAATTGGCACCGCCAGTCCTTAGTCGTCGTTCCTTGGCCTCGCCGATGATCTCTCGCCCCGTACCCGAAATCGTCGGGTTGACGAGGCACTACTAGCACGTCAGGCCTCCAAGATCGGGTAGAGCCTCCGCAGCTTGACCCGTGCGTCTACAAACTGAAGACCCTGAAGCGCGGGTGGGGCGGGTGTCAGACACGCTGAAGCGCGGCGGGGGTAGATAATCAGTTGATTGGAAAGTTCCGTTCCCGGCGGTTTTTCGAGCAGGGCCAAACTTTTTACAACCGAGCGGGCCGATCGTCCGATATAAGGAGCATGGGACATCCAATCAGAATCTATCAGCCGGGGATCGTCTACTCGATGGTCTCCAACATCGTCGACCGCCAGTTCATGTTCAAGCCGGACCACCACCCGGACAATCCGCTGCTGTCGCTCGAGAGCCCGCCCGAGGCCTTGTCGCCGGACAACGACATCATCCCCAGGCCCAGCGTGATCAACATCATCGGCTCTGCGGCGGCCAGGGCGCAGCGCGACAACCCGGTCCTGCTCCACTGGCTCGAAGTGACCCCCAACCACCCGCACTCC
>JAWOBP010000110.1:0-28746 GCA_046484285.1 Polyangia bacterium | reverse complement strand
ATCGCGAGCTGGAGGCCCAGCACCTGGAGATGGAGAAGCTGGCGGCGGGTCTCTACCGCGAGACGTTCGGGGCGTTTCGCCGGGCGGCGCTGATGGGCAGGCGCACCTCGATGGACTGGCCGCCGGGGACCTACCCACCGTCCTCGCTGTGGCCGGTGGGCGCCCCGGCCGCGCCCTGCTGAGGCGAGCCCGAATCGAGACCGAGGCAAGGACGAAGAGCGCAGGCGAGCCGAAAAGCGGACGCCCGGCGCACCGCTGTGCCTTTTCGAGCGATCATTTGCGAAAAAGCGGCAGGCGGGGCGGCGCGGCGAGCCGAATCCCGGACGATTCCCGGCCGAAAAGGTCGAACGAAGCCGGCTGTTCCGGTTTGGCTGCCGAGCGCGCACTGCAGAAACGGCAAACCGTCGAGAAAGGTCAGAGCCAACTCCAGAATCAACAATGATTTCAATTCGATCCGTATAGCCCCAAATCTGGTTGGCTGAGGCGAGTCCGAATCGAGACCGAGGCAAGGACGAAGAGCGCAGGCGAGCCGAAAAGCGGACGCCCGGCGCACCGCTGTGCCTTTTCGAGCGATCATTTGCGAAAAAGCGGCAGGCGGGGCGGCGCGGCGAGCCGAATCCCGGACGATTCCCGGCCGAAAAGGTCGAACGAAGCCGGCTGTTCCGGTTTGGCTGCTGATTTCAATTCGATCCGTTCAGGCCCAACTCCGATTGTGGATTGTGGATGCGGCTTCAGAGCAGTTCGCGGGTTGCCCCCTGGGGGTCGTCCGGTTCGAAGCCTACCAATGCCAGCTCCGGACCGTCGTGGGCCGCGGTCAGCGCGAGCGTGCGTCCGATGCGCTCCTCCCAGGCCCCGGTCAGGCGCGCCGCCTCGTGCACGTGACCGTGCAGCGTGATCAGCGGCCCGCGCTCCTCGATGAAGCGGCGCACGGCGATGCTGCCCACGTGCAGATCGAGCGGCACGCCCTCCACGCTCATCCCGTCCAGCGCGGCCCTGTCCAGCGAGCTGCGGTAGGGCGGAGCGTGGAAAAGGCAGATCGCCCGCTCCAGGTCGAGACCGCGCGCCAGCTTCTCCAGGTCGCCGGCGATCGTGCCGTAGCGAAGATCCGAGGGGTCCACCGGCACCGAACGCATGCCCTGCTCGGGCGAGACGCAACCGGGATCCGTGAACCTCGAGACGTCGTAGCGCTCCCAGTCCTTGAGCTGGAACGGTGAGGGGGGCACGCAGGCGTAACCCAAAAGCGGATGTCCGCCCAGCTGGACGCGGCGCATGTGCAGCGGTTCCAGCAATCCCCGCTCGATTCCGTCCTTCAGCTGTTCCTCGATCGCAGCGCGCGGATCGTCGTTGCCGGGAATGAAAAATACCCGCGGCCGCGAGCGCCCCAGCCGCTCCAGGCCCTCGACCAGCCCCTCGATCGCGGTCTGCCGCGAGCCGTCGTCCTCTCCCCCAAGACCCGGCAGCAGATCGCCGCCGAGCAGCAGCACCTCGGGTTGCCGCTCGGCGACCGCTTCGAGCAAGCGGTCATAGCGCCGCCGGCTGCCGTGAAGATCGGATGCGAACAGGCACAGCATGGAAAACGGACGACCTCCCATCGATGATCTACCACGACCGCGGCGCGGCTGGCACCGGGTTTCGCCCGCGAGCGTTCCGAAAGCGCTGCTCCCCGAGCAACCCGCGCTGTGGGGTTTTTTGGTGACGCCGACGCCCGGTCGGCTCTTGCAGCCGGCGCGATCAGCTATCCTGTCTTCTTTGCCTGGCCGGCGAAAGATCGCTTGCGAGCCCATCGGTCACAAAGCTATCATGTTGCAAAGCAGCCGTCCGTTCGAGAGGAGAGAGGCACCTACATAGAAGGCTCTATTTCTGGAAGATACAGTTTCAGGAACCTTGGGACGGATACTTCGCTTCGCCGCCGCCGAATGCAGACCATTACACCAAGACTTCCGGTTATGGGTGGTGCATCCTCTTCAGAGCGCACCCTGCGGCGTCTACACTGGCAAAAGCTTGCCAACCGCTCGTCGGGCAGCGCGTCGAGCACGGCCCGATGATGGACAGCATTTCTCCGGGCGTGTAAAATCCCGTTTGGAATTCGAGGCGAGCTCCGCCTCCGCCTCTGATCGGGGGTTGGGAAAGATGATGTTTTCCAGGATATCGATTGGTCTGGTCGCAGCCGCTCTGGCGCTGTTGCCTCTTTCTTGCAGCCGCACCTACATGACCTCGGACTGCGGCAACGGGGTCCTCGATCCCGGCGAGGAGTGCGACGACGGCAACAACGAGAACGGAGACGGGTGTAGCGCCACCTGCCGCTGGGAGTACTCGGACGCGGATGCGGACGGCGATTCCGACGCGGATTCGGACGCGGACGGCGACATGGACGTGGACGGCGACACGGACGCGGACACGGACAGCGATGCCGATACGGACATAGACGCTGATACCGACACGGATGTCGATACCGATGCCGACACGGATATCGATACCGATACGGACACGGACGCCGATCCGTGCCCCTACGACTGTTTTCCAGAACCCCTCTGCGACGAGATCGGCGGCACTGTGCACCCCGAGTACTACTGCGCCGAGCCGGCCGGAACCGTTTGCTGCGAGATGGGGGGCGGCGACACAGACGTGGACACGGACACGGATACCGACAGCGACACGGACACGGACACGGACACGGACACCGACACGGACACGGACACGGACACGGACACGGACACGGACACCGACACGGACACGGACACGGACACCGACACGGACACCGACACGGACACCGACACGGACACCGATACGGACACGGATACGGACACCGATGCGGACCTGTGTCCTTACGAATGCATTTTCGTTTTCGATTGTGTCTTCGCGGGAGGGGAGATCCTGCCGGAGTACGCCTGTCCGGACGAGCCGGAGGACCTGGTCTGCTGCTGGTTCGGCGGGGATGCCGACACGGACACGGACACCGACACCGACACGGACACGGATACCGACAGCGACACGGACACGGACACCGACACGGATACGGATAGCGACACGGACGCGGATACCGACACAGACACGGACAGCGACACGGACGCGGATACCGACACGGACAGCGACACGGATACGGATTCCGATCCGATCTGCGAGGTGGACCTGTTCTACGGCGAGCTGCCGCTGGACGGTGAGGTGACCCACGTCTACCAGGTCGCGATCGACGACGACGACTACGCACCGGGCGGGTGCGGCGACGGCATGGAGGTGGTCGGCAGCTTCTCGATCGACAACACCAGCGATCTCTACGTCGACATCTTGCAGTTCGATGGAGCTCACTCCTTCGGTATCTACGAGGATCTGGGAGCGGATCTGCCCTGCACCGAGTCGCTGGTGGCCTGTCACGACGCCGGGGACGCGGCGGTGGACGAGATGTACGTCTCCGATCTCGCGGCCGGCAGCTACTACCTGATCGCCGAGGCGAACGACGCCTCCAGCGCGGGGACGGCGGTCGTGACGCTCTCGATCTACACCGAGGCCTGCGGAAACGGGGTGCTGGATCCGGGCGAGGAGTGCGACGACGGGAACAACGAGCCCGGCGACGGGTGCAACCCGATCTGCCAAGAGGAGATCGGCGAGTGCGTGATCGACGAGGACCTGGGCCTGCTGCTGCCCGGCGAGCAGGTGACGAGAACGCTGGACGTCGCAGCGGCGGGCGACGAGTGGGCGACCGACTGCTCGACCGCCGGCCAGGACGTGGTGCTGATGTTCGAGACCGATCGGACCGGCAACATCCACCTGTCCTTCTCCCAGAGCGGCGATCATGCGGTGGGGCTCTACTCCGAGGCCGCGGTCGACGAGTACCTCTGCGAGGCCTCGAACGGAGTCTGCCTGGACAAGGGCGAGGACAACCCGGGCTACGTTATCTTCATGGGCAGGCCCGCCGACATCTGGTACCTGCCGGTCGAGGCGCTCGGCTACGACGCGGCCGGGACGCTGGAGATGACGCTGTGGTTGGAGGGTTGCCTGTACGACGAGGAGCTCGGAGTGCTGCAGCCGGGCACGCCCGAATCGATCGCGGTCGACACGGTCGGCGGCGGGGCGATGTACGAGGCCGGCTGCGGCGCCTCCGGCCCTGGGGACCAGAGCGGCAAGGAGCGCGTGATCTCGTTCCACCTGGAAAACGAGCTCGACCTGGAGATGTCCTGGTTCCAGACCGGAGACCACGTCTTCGGGCTGATGGCCGAGGAGGGCGGGGCCTGCGACGACTCGCCGGTAGCCTGCCACGATCCCGGCGGAGCCGAGGTGGGAACGACCACCTTCGCGCGGGTGGGCCCGGGCGATTTTTTGATGATAGTCGACGCCTACAATCCGGGTGACGAGGGAGATGTGCAGCTCGTCGTCACGCCGCAGTGGCCATAGGCTCGCTTCGATTTTCCGGAGGGGTCGGATCTCGGCCGCGCGGAGCCTTCGCGTGAAAAGAATCACAAGCGCGGTCGTGGCCGAACGCGCTGTACAGCTCGTACACGGACAACGACTCGGTGACCCAGGACCGCTACGCGGTCATCCCGCCGATCGCGCTGCCGAACTGGGCGCCCCGGGGCCGGGGCTCGGAAGGCTCACTCCCGGTGCGCCGTCTCAGCCCTCCTTGGGCTGATGGCAGTAGTCGCACCCCTTGGGCAGCCCCTTCTTGCGGTGGCAGCCGTTGCACGACTTGTGGTAGGCGGCGCGCGCCGTGGGGGCATTGATCTCGCGCGCCCGGTGGCAGTCCTTGCCGGCGCCGCACGACCGGCGCCCCGAGCCCTTGTGGTGGCAGCGCACGCACTTCACGCCGATCCGCTGGTGCTTCCAGTGATCGAAATGGGTGACGCCCTTGGCGCCCTTGTTCGACCCGATCGCGGACTTCTCGACGCCCTTGCCGACGAACTCCTCGCCGTCCGCCTCGTCGCCCTCGGCGCCTTCGTCCTCATCCCCGGCCTCCTCGGGCGCGGTTTCGTCCTCGGGCGCGGCCTCCTCCTCGGGCGCGGTTTCGTCCTCGGGCGCGGCCTCGTCCTCGGGGGTGGTCTTCTCCGTCGCGGCCAGCTTCTCCGTCGCGGCCGGTTCTTCTGGCGCGGCCGGCTCCTCGGCCTCGGGCGGCTCGACGCCGCCGCAGGCGAACAGGGTCCCTGCGAGCCCGGCTGCGGCGATCCACTCGATCGCGTGTCTCATCGTCGCTCTCCTCGTTTCGAATATCGATTGAATCGGTGAGAATCGTAGCGGGGCGCACCGGCGAGGTCAAACCCGGCCGGCGCGCGGGAGGGAGCGCGGAATCTGGAGCGTCAGGGAATCGGGCGGTTGAAGCCCGAGATGTCGCCACCGAGGTCGTCGATCGAGTCGATGAGGAGCTGGGCCACGTACTTCGGGTTGTGGGCGTAGGCGCCGTGCTCCTTTTTGAAGAGCTGGTAGTTGTGGCATGCCTTCATCAGCGGGGCGGTCCACGAGTCGTATTGGTTGGCGTAGATCGCCTCGCCCGGATCGGTCTCGCCGTCGGCGTCGGTGTCGATGAACCAGTACGGGTAGTCGTCCGCCGAGTAGACGATCGGGTTCGCCCCGGCCTCGGTCTGGATCGCCTCGTAGAGCGCGCCGGCGAGCGTCTCGATCTCGGCCGCGAGCGACTCGTCCGAGTTGCCGTCGCCGTCGATGTCGGTGGTGGTCTTGCGGATCGTCAGCGGATCGCCCTCGGTGGCCTCCGAGTGACAGAGCAGGCAGTCGGCGGAGACGATCGGGTCGAAACTGTGGGACGCCCCGTCGGTCTCGTGACAGAAGCCGCACTCGTTGCTCGCCCCGTCGTGGGTGAACGCGCCGGTGTAGTCGTTGCCGTCGTACTCGTAGCCCACCTGGGCGTCGCCGCCCTGGAGCGTCGCGGCGGCCGCCGCGTAGTGGACGTTCTTGAACGAGAAGTCGCTCGCGGCGATCGCCTCGTCGATCGTGGCCTTGGAGTGGCGGCCCTGGTGGCACGACATGCAGATGAACGACGGGCTCGGGTCGGCCGAGTCGTTGTCGAGCGTGTAGCCGCCCGGGAAGACCACCGAGTCCACGTAGATGACGGGGGCGCCGCCGGCGAAGCCGCTGTGGCAGCTCTCGCAAGACAGCCCGTCGGACGGCTCCACCGGCTCCGCCGGATCGTCGCCGGTGGTGAGGAAGACGTCGAAGCCCGCGGCACTGTGGCAGCGCGCGCAGCCCGCCTCCACCTCGGGCGGATCGTCGCCGTCCCAGTGGCGGAACGACTCGGAGGTGGCGTCGAAGTGGCCGTAGTCGTCGCGCACCATCCCGGTCATGTCGACCGTTACCGCCTGGCCGAGGTCCTCGAGGGAGTCGTAGAGCACCTCGATGAGGTACTTGGGGTTGTGGGCGAAGGCGCCCGTGTCCTTCTGCGCGTACTGGTAGTTGTACGCGGCGCGCAGCAGGCGCGGCGTCCAGGCGTTGTACATGTTCGGGTAGATGTCCTCGCCCGCGTCCACTTCGCCGTCGGCGTCGGTGTCGATGAAGAAGTACGGGTACGAGCCCGCCGAGTAGATGATCTCGGTGCCGGCCACGTCGGCGCCGTAGAGCTGGATCGCGCCGTAGAGCACCGCGGCGAGACCATCGATCTCGGCGGCGACGCCCTCGGCGGCGTCCTCGTCGCCGTCGTAGTCGCTGAACGAGCCCGCCATGCGCAGCTCGCGGACGTCCTCGGCGTCGGCCACGCCGGTGTGGCAGCCGGCGCAGACCGTGTAGTCGACGGCGAGCGAGTGGGGATCGTGGCAGGAGATACACGTCTCGGTGCCGCTCACGTGCGGCCAGTACTTGCGGTAGTAGTTGCCCGCGTACTCGTACGCCCCCCGCACATCGCCGCCGAACTTGGTGGCGCCCGCGGCGAAGTAGTGGATATTCACGAACCCGAGATCGCCGTAGACCGTGTCGTCGTCGACGCCCGCGTCGCCCGACATCTGGTCCGCGATCGCCTCGTCGACGGTGACGGTGGACTCGGTGCCCTGGTGGCAGACCATGCAGCGCGCCTCGGGGCCGAGGTTGCTCACCGCCGCGCCCGAGGGGAACACGACCGTGTCCAGCGCCTCGGCGCTGTCGTTGTGGCAGGCGACGCAGTCGATCACCTCGACCCCCGCGTCCACGTCCACGGCGACCGGGTTGTCGACCACGCCCGCGGTCGTGCTGTCCTCGCCCAGGTAGTCGAGGTAGCCGGTGGTGCTGTGACACTTGGCACAGTCCACCGGGATCTCGGGCGGATCGTCCCCGTTCCAGTGGTTGAACGCCTCGGCCGAGTCGTCCGCGTGGGCCGAATTCTCCCAGGCCTCCGTGATGGCGTCGGTGTCCGCGTCCGTGTCGGCGTCGGTGTCGGTATCGGTGTCGGTGTCGGTGTCGGTGTCCGTGTCCGTGTCAGCGTCCGTGTCAGCGTCCGTGTCCGCGTCCGTGTCGGTGTCCGTATCCGTGTCGGTGTCTCCGTCCGGCCCTCCGTCCAAGTCGCCGCCACCGCCACCGTCGTCGCACGCCGCGAGCGGCGCTGCCAGAGCGACGGTACAAATGAGGCCGATCCCTAGACGTTGCCAATACGTTCCCTTGCTTCCCATCTGAAACACTCCTTTTGGTTCTGATGAGTCCGTACTCACTGGGCGACGCGAGGCCCCCAGCCTCAAGTTAATGTCTACAGAATACGTGTTATTTATCCTGTTTGAAAGAGATTTCTCAAAAATCGCCCGGAAGCCCGCAGGGGCAAAAAACCCGTCCATCCCCCTGTTTGAAGCCGAAAAGGTCGGCTCACCCGCTTCGAGTCGGGGTATTGCGAGCACGCCGCCCACCAGAGCCTCGACCCGGAACGATTTTCCGACAGCGCGGATTGCTCGCTTGACCCCCGGGCCGAAAACAGCGCAATATTGAATTGAGTTGATGATCAGCTTCGTTCTCCAATGAGACAGCTTCACGGAAGGGAGGCGTCATGTTCCTGTTGCACAGCGACGTACTAGTAATCGGCGGAAACGCGGCCGGTATCGCCGCTGCTCTGACCGCTCGCCGTCAGTACCCCGACAAGAGCGTATCTCTGGTGCGCCCCGAGGACAGGGTGCTGATCTCGTGCGGCATTCCCTACGTATTCGGCACCCTGGGATCGCCGGAAAAGAACTTCATCTCGAACGAGATCCTCGAAAACAACGGGATCAAGCTGTTCAAGGGGCTGGCCACGCGTATCGATCGCGAAAACCGGCTCGTCGAGATGGAGAACGGAGATACCCTCGGCTTCGAGAAGCTGGTGCTCGCGACCGGATCGAACCCGGCGATCAACCCGATTCCCGGGTTCGATCTGAAGAACATCTTCACCGTGCAAAAGGATACCGACGCCCTGCGCGAGCTGCAGAAGCGGTTGGAGGAGAGCGAGAAGCTGGCGATCGTGGGCGGTGGCTTCATCGGGGTCTCGCTCGCCGACCAGTTCAAGGCCGCGAAGGTGGCGGAAGTGACGATCGTGACCGAGCTCGAGCATTGCCTCGCCGACTCGTTCGACGAGGAGTTCTGCGTCGCCGCGGAGCGCAAGCTGACCGAGCGCGGAGTGCGGTTCGAGACCGGGCAGCGCATCGAGGAGCTGACCGGGACGGGCGCGGTCGACACGATCGTCCTGGAGAACGGCTCCCAGCTGGCGGCCGACACACTCGTCTTCGCCGTCGGGGCCGTGGCCAACTCAAAGCTGGCCAAGGACTCCGGGCTCGAGCTGGGCGCGACCGGCGGGGTGGCGGTCGATCGCAACATGCAGACCTCGGATCCGGCGATTTTCGCCTGCGGGGACTGCGCCGAGAAGGTGGGGTTCTTCGGCGGCAAGCCCACCGCGATAAAGCTCGCTTCGATCGCCTGCGCCGAGGCGCGGGTGGCCGGGGCCAACCTGTTCGGCATCCGCCGCGAGAACGCCGGAACGATGGACGCCTGGTCGACGGCGGTCGGCGATCTGTACCTCTCGCGGGTCGGGCTGACCGCCAGCGCGGCGCGCGGGGCCGGGTACGACTGCGTCACGGGCTCGGTGACCGAGCCGGATCGGCATCCCCCCGAGATGCCGGGCGCGGTCGACACCACGGTCAAGCTGGTCTTCGAGCGGCGCACCAACGTCCTGATCGGCGCCCAGCTGATGGGCTCCACGGCGGTGGGAGAGATGACCAACGTGCTCAGCGCCTGCATCAAGCACAGGATGAACATCGACGATATCGCCACGTTCCAGTTCGCCACGCATCCGTCGATGACCAGCTCGCCGCTGACGCACCAGACGGTCAACGCGGCCGAGATGGCTCACGAGAAAACGCGACAGTGATCACCACCGAGGAGGCTGTCATGTCAAAGATCCTGATGATTGACGACGATTCCGATTTTCACGACGCCTACGAGCCCGTGCTGACGGCCAACGGTTACGAGGTGGCCCACGCCTACGATCCCGAAGAGGGAATCGAGAAGGTCGAGTCGGAGAAACCCGATCTGGTGGTGCTCGACATCATGATGCCGGACGGCCACGAGGGCTTCGAGGTGGCGCGCAAGATTCGCAAGGAACTCCAGATCCTGGATCTGCCGATAATCGTGCTGAGCAGCATCCACGAATCCAAGCAGATTCCATACCGCTTCGACATCGATCAGACGCACCTGCCGGTCGACTTGTGGCTGGACAAGCCCGTCGATCCGGGCGACCTGCTGGAGAAGGTCCGCGCCGCACTCAACGAGCAGCCGCAGATTCCGGGCTGAGCCGGGCCGGATCCGTTGCGCTCCGGTCAGTGAATCAGCTTGATCGACAGCGCGGCCAGAAAGCCGGCCAGCGTCGAGAGACCCACGGTCGGTCCGCCGCCCTGCTCGAAGGCCTCGGGTAGCATCGTCTCGGCGATCATCGTCAGCATCGCGCCGCCGGCCAGACCCTCGACGGCGTAGACCGCGTAGGTGACCCAGCCTTGCGGATCGGGCGGGAAGATCAATGCGCCCACCGCCGCGCCGACGGCGGTCAGCAGGCACAGCGAGAGCCACATCCACATCACCTTGCTCAGCTTCATCCCGCCGTTGCGCATCGTGATCGCGCTGGACATCGCCTCGGGCAGGTTGGCCAGGAACACGCCGACGATGAACGCCAGGCTGAGCGTATCTCCGCGCGCCGCAGCGGCCACGACCAGCATCCCGATCACCAGCGATTCGGGAATGCTGTCCAGCGCGATCCCCAGCCAGATCGCGACCGCCGGGTTTCCGCCGCGCTGGGGAAGCCCGGCGACTTCGTCCGGACGCGCCGAGAGCGAGACCCGGGCCAGCGCGTCGGTCGCGTCCTCCTCCCAGTCGCGGGCTTCCTCGGCGGAGACCTCGTCGCGCCGGTCGAGGTCCTTGATCCGCTCGCGCGCGATGCCGTGAACCGCCCGCCGCAGCTCCGGGGATTCGGTCATCTGTCTTTCCAGATCGCGCCCCATCACCCGCCAGGCGGTGACCGGGGTCTCGGCCACGGCCGTGGCGCTGCGCGGCCGCTCGCAGACCAGCGCCATCTCGCCCAGCACGTCTCCGGGGCCCAGCACCGTGATCTCCCGGTCGTCCCGGCCGTCGGCTGATGAAGCGCGCGCGATTCCGACCTGCCCCTCGGAGACGACGTACAGCGAGTCGCCGGGATCGCCCTGCTCGAAGAGCGTCTCGCCGGGCTCGAAGCGGGCGCGCTCAACGTCGGGCAGCACCCGGATCACCTCCTCGGCCGGCAGCGCCCTGAAAAAGCGGGTCCGGCTCAGGCCCTGGAGCAGGCGGCGCGCCTCCCGCCACTTCTCGCGGACCACGTGCTTGCGCAGCAAGGAGCCCTTGCGCAAAAAGGCGCCGCGCCCCTCCAGCAGCCTGTTGAGACCGTTGAACAGCAGACCGCCCAGCACCGCGGCCGCCATCGCCGCGAGCAGGATCCCGGGCCGCACGACCGTGCCGTGCTCGTCGCTGGCGGCGTGCAGCGCGTGCCCGAACAGCTCGATCGCCAGGGCGAACAGCAAGGCGCCGGCGCCGAAAGCCATCAGCGCCGAGGTGGTCTTGCGCGCAGGGCGGGCCCACAGCCCGAGCGCCGCGCCGAGCGGCAGAGAGACCGAGCTGACCGCCCCCCAGAACAGCGCCAGCAGCGGAAGGTGCCAGTCCATCGGGGCATACTACCAGGGCCGCCCCCGAAGGCGAAGCGGCAACTCGCCGGACCGGTGAGGTGAGCCCGTCAGAGCCTTCCGGGCTTTTCAAATCGGCGTTTTCGGTTCATGCCTATAGGAGCGATGCAACAGCGCCGCCCGGATGTGGTCCTGCTCTACCCGTCGACCGGGATCGACATGCCCGGCACGTCGGTCTTCGCTCCGCTCTCGGTGCTGCTGCCGGCCGCGGCGCTGAAACGGGCCGGGCTCGCCGCCGAGGTGATCGACATGCGCGTTCAGCGCGACTGGCGCCGCCGCCTGCGCAACGCTGCCCGCCGCCGTCCGTCGATGCTCGGCATCTCGGCGATGACCGGCGCGCAGATCAGGCACGGGCTGCAAGCGGCCCGCATCTGGCGGCGCGAGGCGCCCGACGCGGCGATCGTCTGGGGCGGCGTGCACGCCACGCTGCTTCCCGAGCAGACGCTGGAGCATCCGCTGGTGGACGCGGTGGTCGCCGGCGTCGGCGAGGAGGCGATCGTCGAGCTGGCGCGGGACTTGGCGGCCGGGCGCGGGGAGGCGGCGCTGGGGCGGATTCACTGCTTGGAGCCGGAGGGCTCGGGCGTGCGGGACGAGCGCGGCGTGCCCGAGCTGGACTGGGAGGCCCACGACTGGAGGAGTTGGGTCACACCCGTGGTCGGCGAGCACCGCGGTCTGGCGCTGGTCACCAGCCGCGGCTGCCCCCACCGCTGCGGCTACTGCTACAACCGCAGCGTCAACGGATCGCGCTGGCAGGGCGAGCCGGCCGGGGCGGTGCTGGAGGACCTGGAGCGGATCGCCGCGCTCGGCGAGCGCGGTGTGATCTTGTTCGACGACAACTTTTTCGTCAGTCGCCGCAGGGTTGAGGCGATCGCGCGCGGCCTTGTCGATCGCGGCCTGCGTCTGGCGATCAAGGCCGACTGCCGCGCCGACTACCTGGCGCGCTACGACGACGATTTTCTCGAGCTGCTGGCGCGCGCCGGGTTCTCGCTGCTCTACGTCGGCGCCGAGTCCGGCTCGGATCGGATGCTGGAGGCGATGCGCAAGGACGCCACGGTCGAGCAGCTGCTGGAGGCCAATCGCAAGCTGGCGCGCGTCGGGATCCGCCCCCACTACTCGTTCATGGGCGGGCTGCCCGGCGAGCGGACCGAGGACGTGCGCGCAACGATCGAGCTGATGCTGCGGCTCAAGCGGGAAAACCCGCGGGCCTACCTCAGCCCGATCAAGGGCTACGTACCTTACGCCGGCACGGACATGTTCGACGAGGCGTGCAGCGAGGGGTTCGAGCCGCCACGCGAGCTGGAGGGCTGGCGGCGCTTCGACTGGAGCAGCGGCGAGCAGCCCTGGCTCGAGCGCGAGGAACGGCGCTTCGTGGAGAAGGCCACTTACATCTCGGCCGGGATCGACACGGCGATCGCCGAGATCGCCGGGATCGGATCGCGGGGCCTGCTCGGCCTGGGCTATCGTCGCTGGGCGCGCCTCTGCCGGCGTCGCTGCGAGCGGCCCGATCTGGGCAGCGTGCCCGAGCTTCCGCTGGTGCGGCTGTTCAGGAAACTGGCCACCTCGGCCTGAGCGAACAGGAGGAGAAGAGAGATGGATCGAGTTCGCAGGCCGTCGGTCAGCCTCGATCGCCTCGAGCAGCAACTGCTGGAACGGGGCTTCGAGGACTTCCGCTGGATCGAGGCGCAGCGCATCGCCGTCGCCGCCTGGGTGCGGGCCAAGTGCCGCTGGGGTTGTCCCGAGTACGGCCGGCGCGCGGTCTGCCCGCCGGCGGTTCCCGATCTCGAGCACTGCGAGCGTCTGATCGGCGAGTATCGAGACGTGGCCGTGATCCACTTCGAAAGCGGCGAGCAGAGCGCAACGGCCGAGCGGGAACGAGCCGTCCAGATGGCGCGTCGCCTGCTGGATCTCGAGCGCGGGATCTTTCTGAGCGGCTTCCGCAAGGCGCTGGTGCTGCTGCCGGAGCGATGCCGGATCTGCGAGAGCTGCCCCCCGGACCCGCTCGACTGCTCGCGGCCGGTCTACGCCAGGCCGAGCGCGACCGCATTGGGCGTGGACGTGCTGGGCACGGTGGAGCGAATCGGCTATCCGGCGGAGCTCTCGTTCGGCAAGGACGAGATCGTGAACCGCTACGCTTTTTTACTAGTGCGTTGACCGACAGCGCGAGCCCGGCGCGGGAGGTATGTTGACGTCATGGATGAGAGAGTCCTGATCCTGGACGGTTCGATCTGGCCCGAGATCTACCGGCCGACCGCCGAGTGGCGCGCGCTGCTGGGCGAGGTTCCCTCGGATTCGGTGCGCATCTCGGCCGGCGAGAGCGTGCCCGACCCGAGCCGCTACTCGCACCTGATATTCACCGGTTCGGAGGCGTCGATCACCAAACCGGAGCCGTGGTTCGAGGCCGGGGCCGAGGCGATCCGTCGCGGAGCCGAGCTGGGGATGCCGATCCTGGGCAGCTGCTTCGGACACCAGCTGCTGGTTCGCACGCTGAGCGGGGAGCGCTGCGTGGCGCCGTGCGCGGAGCCCGAGCTCGGCTGGCTGCAGGTCGAGATCACGGCCCGAGACGAGCTGCTCGACGGCCTGCCCGACCCGTTCTGGGTCTTCGTCGCGCACTTCGACGAGGTGCCGGATCCGCCCCGGCCGTGGCGGGTGCTGGCGCGCAGCGACGGCTGCGCGGTGCAGGCGATGCGCCTGGGCGACAGGCCGATCTGGGGCATCCAGGCGCACCCGGAGATCACGCCCGAGGACGGTCGCGTCCTGCTCGAAGGGTTCTGCCGCAAGGCGCCCGACAAGGCGGAGCTGGTGCGACCGGCGCTCGAGATGCAGTCGCGGGACGACGGGGTGGCGGCCGAGATCGCGCGCCGCTTCCTGGCCGCCGGGCCGGCGCGGGGATCAGGCGTCTAGTGCCGAGTCAATCGAAAACGTTCGGGTAGAGCGAGCAACTGTCCGCGAGGCCAAGGAAGGACGACGAAGGCGTGGCAGCGCCACGTCGAGGAGGAGTGACGCCGGGATACGCAGGCAGGGGCCGCTCTCACCCGAACGGGAGAGGTTGACTCGGCACTAGCACTTCGTCCACCGCGCGCCGCCAGGCCGCGTGGGTGCCGTTCAGCTCGCGGGCTCGCAGCGCGGTCGAAACCGCCTTGCGGCCGGCGTGAGCCAGCTTCCAGTCGACCCAGGACCAGCGCGGAGAGGTGGGCAGCAGCCGCGCCCGGCCGCGCAGCTCGCGAGCGAGCAGGCTCAGTCGCCGCCTCACGGTGCGGGGGTCGGCGATCCGCTCGCCGGCCAGCGGCGTGCGGGGCTTGGGCACGAAGGCCTGTGCCGCCAGCCCGATCCGCACCCCGTCGGGAAAGCGGCGCACCAGCTCGGCCAGTTCGAGCACGTCCTCGTCTTCCTCGCCGGGCAGCCCCAGCATCGCGTAGAGCTTGATCGAGGGGATCCCGGCCGCCGCGACCGCCTCGGCCGCGCGCAGCAGATCATCGCTGTCGAGGCCCTTGCGCAGAAAACGGCGCAACCGCTGCGACGATCCGTCCGCGGCGAGGGTCACGGTGCGCAGCCCGCCGCGGCGCAGGCAGCGGGCCAGGCGTTCGTCGAGTCGATCCGCCCGCACGCTGGAGAGAGCCACGCGCCGGCCGCCGTCGACCAGGCGTTCGACGATTTCTCCGATCCGGGGGTGGTCGGTAACCGCGGCGCCCACCAGTCCGACCGCGCGGGCCTCGCGAGGAATGCCGGCCAGGATGCGATCGAGGGGGACAGGGCGGAACGGGCCGCTGCCGTCCGCGACCGCGGACATCACGCAGAAACGGCATCCGCGGGGACATCCGCGCGCCGCCTCGATCAGGAACATTCCGCTCAGCTCGGCGCGATCCGACCAGGTCGAGGCGCGGGCCGGGAGCATCTCCACGCTCGCATGGGCCGGCGGCGGGGGAGTGGCGTCGGCCGAGGGCAGCCACAGGCCGGGCACCGTGACCGCTTCGGCCAGGGCCTCGAGAAAAGAGCGTCGATCACCGCTGTCGCGCAGCGTCTCGAACACGAACGAGAGCAAAGGCTCGGCCTCCTCGACCACGACCACGTCGGCCAGCGGAGCCACCAGCTCGGGATCGAGGCGCGTCAGCGGACCGCCGATCACGACCGGCGGGTGACGCTGATCTCTTCTTTCGGCCAGCGGGGGAATGTTCGCGGCTTCGAGAAGCTCGATCGCTTCGAGAAGCTCGCGCTCGCAGGCCAGCGACAGCGCCACGGCGCTGCTGTCCGAGACCGGAGCGCCGTCCTCGACGGTGAGCAGGGGCTTTTGGTCGTCTCCGGGCTCGGGCGCGAAGAAGCGCCGGCAGGCGACGCCGGGCAGCTCGTTGAGCGCCCGGTAGATCGACTGGAAGCCCAGCGACGAGACCGCCACGCCGTAGCGAGCCGGATAGCCCAGCGCCACGCGGCAGGGCGCCTGGGTCAGAATCGTTCCCCGCTCACCGCGCAGCGGGTAGCCGGGGCTCCGTTTGTCGCGATCGCCCTTCATCGAGTGCGAGTATACCCCAACGTTTGTGAAAAACATCGAGATGAAACGCGCCAAGGTACGTCAGCCGTGGACGAGCGGAGCGTTTGGGGGGTGGAAGCGAACTCACCGTTCGTTGAGTCCCCCAAACGTGAGCACGGCCGCGGATGGCGTGCATTGGCGCGAGCGAAAGCGTTTTCGACCGATGGCTTTTTGCAACGTTGGGGTATATACCAATCGCGTTCGCGGTAGGTCAGGACTCGTTCTCGACGAGATTGCGTTGATTAAGCGCCCGTGCTAGTCCGTGTCCGCGAAACAGAACGGGTGCCGGTTCGGTGGGCGGAGCGGCTCCCGGCCAACAGACGCGGAGGTGAGCAGATGGCTATTCCGACTGTGAACGCTGAAGAGTGCACCGGCTGCGAAGAGTGCGTGGACGCCTGCCCGGCCGAGGCGATCAGCATGAAGGACGACGTGGCGGTGATCGACCCCGACGAATGCACCGAGTGCAGCGCCTGCGTGGACGCCTGTCCTGCCGAGGCGATCACCGAAAACGATTGAAATAGTCCTCGAATCAGGCCTCCCACACCCTTTTCGTCTCAACCGTTTCGACAGTGATAATCTCGAGCGCGTTGCGCGGTGTTCTCCGCCGGCGGTCGGTGTACACTGGCGCCGATGCTCGACGGTGACAGCGGTGCCCGCAACGTTCCGCCCTCTCGCGCCCGACTCGCGGCGGCCGCGAGCGCCGGGATCTTTTCCCGCTCGCGGATGCTCTCGGCCGGACTCGTGCTGGTCGTTGCCGGCTCGCTGGCGATCCCGGCCGGGCCGCTGCTGGGCGCCTCCCTCGCGGAGCTGATGAGGAACGGCCTCGAGCGGGCCTTCGCGCTGCGGACGGAAAGCGGCGCGGCCGTCGCGACGCTCTTGCAGGCGGGACGGCTGCTGGCCTGGATCGCGGCGCCGCTCTTGGTCGTCGCGCTGGCGGCCGTTTCGATCCCGGCTTGGATCGCTCGTCGTCGCGGGGGACAGACAGCTGCGCCGCTGCCCCGGGTGCGCGAGCGCGACCTCTTTTCCGGCGCCCTGTCGATCGCGGCCGCCGCCGCGATCGTGATGATCGCGGTCTGGATTTTACGCCGCGCGGCGGGACCGGCGCTGGAGCGGGCCGGCGCGGGGAGCGAGGCCGCGCTCGGCTCCCTGGCCGCTCCTTTCGCGGTCTTGCTGGTCGCTTCCGGCGCGATACTCTGCATCGCCGGGCTGGCGGAGATGGCCTGGTACAGGGCCAGGATCTGGCGCGCTTTGCATCTCGACGCGGCGCAGGCCAGGCGCGAGGCACGCGAGCAGGGCGGCGACGAGCGGGCGCGCAGAAGGATGCGCGAGCGGGAGTCGAGCCGATGAGCCGCAGCGATCGCTGGCGGGTGGCGGTCCCGGTTCCGCTGCGCAGGCTGTTCGTCTACGAGGTGCCGCCGCGGCTCGGCGAGGCGCGACCCGGCTGCCGCGTGCTGGTGCCTTTTGGACCGCGGCGGCTGGCCGGATACCTGGTGGAGCGGGTGCCCGAGCAGGAGGAGCTGGAGCACCGCCTGCGCAGCGCCGAGGAGCTGCTCGACACGCGTCCCGCGATTCCAGGCGAGCTGCTCGAGATCCTGATGGAGGCGGCCGCCTACTACGCGCATCCGCCCGGCGAGGTGCTCAGGTCGGCTTTGCCCCCGGGGATCGATCCGGGCCAGCGCGGCGGACAGATGCACCCGCCGCGGGTCAAGGCGCGAACGTTCAGGGTGGCGGTGGCGCTGGAGGGCGCCGTTCGCGCCGCGGAGGAGATCGGTCGCCGCGCGCCACGCCGCGCCGCGGTGCTGCAGAGCATCGCGCAGGCCGGCGAGCTGCCCGAGCGGGAGCTGCGGGGCGCTCATCCCCGCGTGCGCCAGCATATCGATCGATTGGAAAAGGACGGGCTGATCGCGATCGAAAAGCGGGATCGACCGCCGGACCCGTTTCTGGGTTCGGTGGTGGACAAGCTCGATCCGCCGCGGCTGACCGACGAGCAGCGCGAGGCGCTCGGACCGATCCAGAGCCGGCTCGACGCAGGGGGCTACCAGGGATTCCTGCTGCACGGGATCACCGGTTCGGGCAAGACCGAGATCTACCTCAGGGCCGTGGAGCGCGCCCGTGACCTGGGTCGCGGAGCGCTGGTGCTGGTTCCGGAAATATCGCTGACGCCGCAGCTGGTGCGCCGCTACCGGGAGCGCCTGGGCGACGACCTGGCCGTCTGGCACTCGGCTCTCAGCGAGCGCGAGCGCTACGACCAGTGGCAGCTGCTGCGCGCCGGCAGCGTGCGCGCGGCGATCGGAGTCCGCTCCGCCGTGTTCGCCCCGGTGGAGCGACTGGGGCTGATCGTGGTCGACGAGGAGCACGACGGATCGTTCAAGCAGGATCGCGGTTTCGCCTACAACGCGCGGGACGTGGCCCTGCTGCGCGCGGCGCGGGCCGGGGCGGTCGCGGTGCTCGGCTCGGCGACGCCGGCGCTCGAGACCTACCGCAACTCCGGACCCGAGCTGGGCAAGCTCTCGCGGCTGGAGCTGAAACGGCGTCCCACCGCCCAGCCGCTCCCCGAGGTGGAGGTGGTCGATCTGCGGCGGCATCGCTCCGGGCCGGGCGGGCAGCGGCTGGTCTCGGCACCGCTCCACGAGGCGATTCTCGGCACGCTGGAGCGCGGCGAGCAGGCGATCCTGTTTCTCAATCGGCGCGGGTTCGCGCCGAGCCTGGTCTGCGCCGCCTGCGGGGAGGTTCAACGCTGCGACGACTGCGCCGTCTCGCTGACCCTGCACCGCAGGCCGCCGGGTCTGGTCTGCCACTACTGCGGCGCACGGCGGCCGCTGCCGCAAAGCTGCCCGTCCTGCGGCGGAGGGGATCTGCGCAGCGCGGGGATCGGAACCCAGCAGGCAGAGCAGGTGCTCGGCGAGCTGTTTCCTCGGGCGCGGATCGCCAGGCTCGATCGCGACGTGGCTTCGGGGCGCGGGGCCGAGGCGGTGCTGGAACGGTTGCGAGCCGGCGAGATGGACATCCTGGTCGGCACGCAGATGGTGACCAAGGGCCACGACTTCCCGCGGGTCACGCTGGTGGGGGTACTGCTGGCCGACGTGGGGCTGCACATGCCCGACTTCCGCGCCGCCGAGCGCGCCTTCCAGCTGCTGACCCAGGTCGCGGGCCGCGCCGGCCGCTCGGAGTTGGGAGGAAGGGCGATCATCCAGACCTTCAGCCCCGAGCACCCGGCGGTGGTGCTGGCTCGGAACCACGACTACGGAACCTTCGCCGAGCTGGAGCTGGTCACGCGGCGCGAGCTGGGCTACCCGCCCTTCGGCCGCCTGTGCGCGATTCGGCTGAGCGGCACCGACGTCGCCCGCACCGAGGACGCCGCGCGCCGGCTGCGCGTCGAGCTCGCCGAGGCGCGCGGCGCGGGCGGGATCTCGAAAGTCGAGATCCTGGGTCCGGCCCCGGCGCCGATCTCGATGCTACAGGGCAGGTACCGTTTTCGCATCCTGTTGCGAGCGCCGCGCCAGGACTGGATCCGGAGCCTGCTGGCCGCCGCGGGCGAGGCGCTGGAGTCACCGCCGGGCGGAGTGCGCGTGCGGGTAGACGTAGATCCCGTCTCGATGCTCTGAGCCCGGCTGGAATCTACCGCGCGCAGCGCACGCCGCTCATCGGCCCCGGCTCGAGGTGATTGCGCTTGGCGGCGAGCAGGTGGTAGGCGGAGAGCTTGTAACCCCCGCCGCGAATCACGCGCGAGGAGCCGGGCGGCGACTCCCAGGCGCTGCCGTCGATCGGATGGCCCTCGTAGCCGTCGTGGAACCAGTCCTGGACCCACTCGGCGACGTTTCCCGCCAGATCGCAGAGTCCCTGGAGGCTGTCGCCCTGGGGCTTGCTGCACACCGGCCAGGTTTCCAGGTTCCCGCAGCCGTAGCCGGATCCCTGCGCGCCCTGTCCGTCCATCACCGAGCGGAGGCAGGTGGCCTGCTGGTCGCCCCACGGGTAGTCGAAATCGCGGCCCTCGCTGCGCGCGGCGTACTCCCACTCCGACTCGCTGGGCAGCCGGCCTCCGGCCCAGGAGCAGAAATCGCGCGCCCGCTGCCAGTCCAGGCAGTTGATCGG
Source organism: Polyangia bacterium (assembly GCA_046484285.1). Classification (GTDB taxonomy): domain Bacteria; phylum Myxococcota_A; class Polyangia; order JAAYKL01; family JAAYKL01; genus CAZHCG01. The sequence continues at coordinate 9,009 of JAWOBP010000110.1, read as the reverse complement.
GTGATCGTCCCGGTCGGGCCGCTCCCAGTTGCAGGCATCTTCCTCGAGCTGCGGTGCCGTGCAGGCCCCGGCCTGGACGCACAGGCGGTACTGCTGGACGGTGACCTCGCTGCGCGACAGCTCGAAAGGTGGAACCACCACCGCGTGCACCGGCTCGGACCACAGCATCCCGTTGGCGCCCATCGGGAATCCGCCACCCTCGATCGAGACCCAGTCGAGATCGATCGGCGGTGAGTAGTCGCCGTCGCTGTCCCATCCGAACGGATCGGAGCTCTCCGCGTCGGCGGCCTGCCAGCAACCGCAGCAGGCGACGAGCAGGAGAATCGACGGGATCTGCGTCGCGCGTGGCATCATCTCTACATTCTAGCAGACAGGCGAAACGGCGATGGGGGGAAAACTCAGTCGGGATTCGCGCCGCCCAGGCCGATCTCGTCGCGAATTTCGTCCATCGCCTCGAGGCAGAGCGCCAGGTAGTCGTTGAGCTCGATGCCGAGCTGTTCCTCGCAAGCGCGGATCTGGTCGCGGTCGACAGCCGCGGCGAAGCGCTTGTCATTCATCCGTTTCTTGATGCTCTTGACCTTCAGGTCGCTCGTGCTCTTCGAGGGCCTGATCAGCGCCGCCGCGGTGATGAAACCGGTCGTGGGGTCGACGACCCATAGCGCGCGCGCCAGCAGGCTCTCGCGTTCGGCCTTGTCGTTGTGTCCCAGCACCGCCTGGACCAGATCCTCGGGGTAGCCCCGCTCGCGCAGGATCTCCGCGCCGAGCACGGTGTGCCGCTGCGGGGCGTCGGCGGTCTCGTCGAGATCCAGGTCGTGGACCAGGCCGGTCACTCCCCACAGCTCTTCGTCCTCGTCGAAGCGCCGGGCCAGCGCCCGCATGCAGGCTTCGCACGCCAGGCAGTGCGCCATCGTCGCCGTGCCGCCGAGGCGGCTCTCCACCAGCTTCAGGGCTTCGTCGCGGTTCATTTCGATCCTCCTTGTGCATCAATGGACTTAAACAGCTCGGGGCGTCGCTCGACGAACTCGAGGTAGTATTCGTGCTCGCGCTGATGCTCGAGCGCGCCGCCCTCCACCTCCTGCTTGATCCGATCCATCAGGCGTCCCAGCCCCGGTCCGGGCGCGATTTCGAACCGATCCATCAGCGCGGTGCCCAGCCCCTTGGGCAGCAAAGCGGGCTTGGCGTCCGCCGCGCGGACCTGCTCGATCCGCCGGGCCAGCAGGTCGATCTGCCGCAGGCCGCGACGGACCTTCTCGGCGTACTTGCTCGTGATGTCGGCGCGCGAGAGGTCGAGCAGGTCTTGCAGGTAGGGACCGACCGCGCGGTCGAAGCGGCGCACCGCGGCGTCGGTCCAGTCCTCGCTGTAGGTCGAGGCGCGCAGGTGGGCGGCGATCAGAAACCGGATCCGCTCGTGCTCCTCGTCGGCGAACGGAATGCGGCGCGCGATCCGATCGAACATCCGGGCTCCCACCTCGGGGTGGCCGATGAAGGTCACTTGCCCGCCGGGCTCGAAGCGGCGCGTCGGAACCTTGCCGGTGTCGTGCAGCAGCGCGGCCCAGCGCAGCTCCAGGCGGGGCCGGGCCCTTTGAACGACCTTGACAGTGTGCAGCCAGACATCCTTGTGGCGCGTGCCCTCGCCGAAGCCGACCAGTGCCTGCACCTCGGGCAGCACCGCGTCCATCGTTCCGCCGCGTACGAGCACCTCGAGGCCGCGCTCCGGGTGCCGGCTGGTCAGCAGCTCGTCGAACGCCTCGCGTACGTCTCCGGAATCGACCGGATCGTTCCAGCGATCGGAACAGTCGCGCCCGCGGCTGGCCTCGACCGCCGCGGCCAGTTCCTCTCCGAGGTCGGAGGGAAATCCATAAGAAGTGCGACGTTTTTTCGCCACCGAACGCATCCACGGGCTTGGTGGGCGATCCCAGATTTGAACTGGGGACTTCCGCCGTGTGAAGACGGCACTCTGACCACTGAGTTAATCGCCCGTTTTCGTCGAAAGCAGCGATTAGCACACGCCTGTCGGGCGATCAAGCGCCGGGGGGGTGGGTTGGTCCGAGGGTGAATGCAAAAACGGCGGAAGAGAGCCGCCGGCGGGTGGCGGCGGTTCCGAGCAGTGACCAGGCGTGTTGTCGCGAGCCGGGGCAGGGGATAGAGTGGATGGATTCGGCCGGTGGATTGCGGGGGCGCCGGCACCAGGAGGTGCGAGATGACTGCAAGGCAAGCGACGATTGTCCTAGCTGTGCCGCTCGCTTGCGGCATTGCGATGCTGGTACCCGCCTGCGGCTCGGCTCCGCCCGAGACCACCGAGCCAGAGCCCGGGGCGACCGGGGAAGGCGAGGGCGGCGCGGCCGAGGTGGACGACTCGGCGCCGGTGGCGGTGGAGGGCGTGCGCGGCTCGATACCGCAGCACCGCGTGGAGCGGGTCTTCCAGCGAAAGATGGACGTGCTCGGCGAGTGCTATGGGTTGGCGCTGGAGGACTCGGAATCGATCGAGGGCGGAGTCGAGGTGGCGCTGAGCGTCGCTCTCGACGGCTCGGTGGAGGAGGTCTTTCTGCGCGGCGGCGATCTGGGATCGGACACGGCGGAGCGTTGCCTGGTCGAGAAGGTCGGCCGGATGAGCTTTCCCGAGCCGGCCGGCGGACCGGCCGAGGTCTCCTACCCGCTCGAGCTGGAGGCGCCCTACGATCCCCCGGAGCCGATCGACTGGGGCGGCGCCGAGATCCGGGCCGCGATCGGCGAGAACCGCGGCGACGTGGAGCGCTGTCTCGGCGGCGAGAGCGGAGTGCGGCTGACCGTCTGGGTAGGAAGCGGCGGGAGAGTGATCTCGAGCGGCGCCACCGCCCAAAGCGCGGATCTGTGGGAGGCTTCGCGCTGCCTGGCCGAGGCCGCGGCCGAGTGGAGCTTCCCCGACCCCAAGCAAGGTATCGCCAAGGCCACGGTCGACCTGTGAGCAAGAATTCCGAGCCATGAGCGGATCCGGCACTTCGGGCGGCAGGCCCGGCCCACCCCTGCTGCCGCTGTGGGTTGCGGCGGCGCTGCTGGCCGCGGTTGCAGCTGCGGGCGCGATCGGAGGCATGCGCCTGCGGATGGTGGAGGATGTCGGCGCGTTGCTCCCGGAGGCGGAGCGTGCGGACGCCGAGCTGATTTCGCTGGCCCGCCGCTGGGGTTGGATGCGCCGCGTCGCCGTCGTCGTCGGACCCGGCGAACCCGGCTCGGATCGCCTCCACGAGGCGGCCGACGCTGTCGCCGAGGCGGCGCGGGGCGTCGAGGGCGTCGGAGAGGTGCTCGGCGAGGTGGACTCGGCCGCGGCCCGGCGCGCGGCCGAGGTGTTGATGGAACGCGCGCTGCGGCTCTACCGGCCCGAAATCGATCCGCTCGACAGGCGCGAGGCGGGGCGCCAGCTGGATCAGCTGCGCGAACGTCTGGCTTCTCCCGAGGCGATGATGCTGCAGCGCTACCTGCTGGCCGACCCGTTCGGCATGGCGCGTGGAGCGCTGCGCGGGCTCGAGAGCGCGGGACGCGCCAGCGGGGCGGTGACGGAGCGCGGTCACCTGCTGTCCTCCGACCGGCGGCGAGCTCTGGTGCTGCTGGAGGTGGAGTTCGATCCGCTGGACGTGGGGCGCGCCGCGCGGTTCACCGCAGAGCTGGACGATGCGCTGCGCGCCGCGCTGTCGAGAGCCGAGGAGAGCGAGCTCGGCTTCACCGCGCTGGGAGGACCGCATTTCTCGGCGGCGAGCGCGGGCGTGATCATGGGCGACGTGCGGCAGGCCTTCGTCCTGACCGCAGCGGCGGTGCTGCTGGTGTTCGGCGTTTGTTTTCGCAGGCTGCGGATGCTGCCCGCGGCGTTGCTCCCGGGCGGAGTGGGCATCGCGGTGGCGCTGAGCGCGGCCGCGGCGCTGGGTGTAGAGATGCACGCGCTGACGCTCGGTTTCGCCGCAACGATTACCGGGATCAGCGTGGACTACGCGATCCATTTTCTGCACCGCGCCCGCCGGGAGTCGGGCGGCGACCGCGCCGCGCGGGCTGGATCCGCGTTGCGCGTCGTGACCAGGCCGTTGCTGCTGGGCTGCGGGACCACTGTCGCGGCCTTTCTGCTGGTGGCCACCTCCGAGGTGCCGGGTATGCGCCAGCTGGCGCTGTTCGCCGCCGTCTCGGTTCCGGTCGCGCTGGCGGCCAGCCTGCTGCTCTTGCCGGCCTTTCACCGCTTGCTGCTCGGGCCACAACCGGACGCGGACGGTCCGCCCGAGCGCTGGTCGATGCGCCTGGCCGAAATCGGCGGCGTTCGCGCCACGCCGCTGCGGCGTGTTTTTGCGATCTCGCCCTTCGTCGCGCTGCTCGCGATAGGGGCCGCCTTCGGAATCGGCGCGCCCCTGTCCGGTGATCCGCGGGACCTGGGCCCGGTCAGCGAGGGTCTGGAGCGCCGCGAGGCCGAGATCCGGGGCGCCTTTCCCGGGCTGTTCGACCAGGTGATGGTGCTGGCCTCGGCCGAGACCCGCGACGGGGCGCTGGCGGCCAACGACGAGCTCTACGGCGCCCTGCTGGAGTCAGGGATCGCCCGTGAGCGGATCGTTTCGTTGAGCCCGTTTCTGCCGGCCGGGTCGACCCAGCGCCGCGCGCTCGAAGAGGTGCGCCGCATGCTGGGCGAGGGACCGGAAAATCTGCTGGGGCTGCTGCGGGAGAAGGGCTTTTCCGAGAGCTACGAGGTGCAGTTGAAAGAACGGCTGGACGTGGAGGAGCTGCGCCCGGAGGACCTGGAAGAGACAGCGCTGGAGGAGCTTGTCGCCGAGTCGCTGCGCGAGATCGAGGGACGCTGGTACGCGCTGGCCCGCGTCAGCGCGCCGGGAAAGAAAGATCTCGACGAGCTGGCCGCGGCGGTAGCGGACGCGCCGGGCTGCTCGATTGTCTCCGAGCGGCTCCAGGCGCGGCGCACCCTGGAGGCGATGCAAGGCGAGATGGTGCGCATGATCGCACTGTGGCTCGCGGTCGCGGTCGTGGCGCTGGCGCTGGTGCAGCGATCGCCGGCGTTCGGGCTGCGGGCCGCCTTTCCGGCGCTGGTCGGCGTCGCCGCCGCGGCCGGGCTGTTCGGCGTGCTGGGTCGCCCCCTGACCCCGGTCGCGGCCGGCGGGATGACGCTGGTGATGGGGCTGGCGATCGACTACGGGATCTTCATGCAGCCGCGCCGGGCCGACCGGGCCCGCGACTCGGCGCCGGCGGTGATCACCTCGGCCTTGACGACGACTGCCGGGTTCGGCGTGCTAGCGGCCTCGCGGACCAGGGCGATGGCGGATCTGGGCTGGATCGTACTGGTCGGCGTGAGCGCGGCCGTGTTGACCGCGGTGATCGCGGTGCCGGCGATGACCAGGGAGAGGAAAAAGCGATGAGGCTCGTTTGCGCGCTGATCTCGGCGGCGATGATGTGCTCGGGATGCGGGCCGGCGGATCCGGTCGTGGAGAGCGCAGCCCCGCGCTCGGGCCGGGCGGAGGCGATCAAGCTGCGGCACCAGATCCTGGCGCGCTACGGCGATCAGGAACAGGTCTTCGAGGGTTACCTGGTGCTGCGCGGGGACGCCTTGTTCGTGCGAGCCTTCGCCGGGCCGGGGATCGACCTGTTTACCATTCGGCGCAACGGCGCTCGCCACGAGGAGCGCGCTCACGTGCCCGGACTGGAGGGGCGCGTGGACCTGGAGAAGGTCGGAGCAGACATCGCGCGCTGCCACTACGGCGGCTGCCAGGGAGGCTCGGGAGAGACGCGCTGCGATTTCTACGGAGAGCCGCTGATCGAGACCCGCGACGAGCGGGGTCGTCTCGTTGAGCGAAATTTTCCACGCGCGCACGGGATCGGCCTGATCGTGCGCTACCAGGAGCCGCGGTTGGTCGGAGGACGGGAGGTGGCGAGGCGCACTACGCTGAGCTGGGGGGACGGCTCCAACGAGCTGGTGATCGTGACGCTGGATTCGGAGCTGCTGGAGAGGGTAGAGCCCGGCCTGCTCGATGTCGGTCAGTAGTGATGCGGGGGCGCGGGCTCAGCCTCGACTCTGATCGGCGGCCTCGAGGATGTCTTCGGAGAAGGTGTCGTCGAGCATGATCCGACGCTCGCCCACGTAGATCGTGTTGTGGCGCCCCACCAGCGGCAGGAAGGTCGACGACGTCCAGCCCAGGTCCGAGGCGGGCAGGGCGCCCAGCGAGATCGAGGCTCCGGGGCGGTAGCCGTCGAACAGCGCGCCGGTGTGATCCTGGGTCAGCCCCAGGTTGGCGCCGATGATCAGCTCCGAGATGCGCGCCGAGTTGTCGGAGCTGCGGATGAAGAGCAGCAGGTCGCGTTCCAGGCGGCGGTTGTCGCAACGCGCGGCGCGCACCATTCCGTTTTCGAACTCGAAGGTGACCGGGTGTTCGCCGACGTCGTACTTGTGCTCGAACCAGTCTCCGATCATGCGATCGGCGACGAAGACCCCCTCGGCTCGCGGCGGGTGAATGATGATCTGGCCCGAGGGGAGATTCTGCCAGCGAGTGGGGCGGATCAACCCGTCGAGCTTTTCGATCTTGGGTTGAGAGGGGTAGCCAAGCTCCAGGTGCGTGCCGCCGGTCGAGGTCAGGGTCAGCGAGGTGCTGTCGCTGATCACGCCGACGAGGTGCTCGATGAAGCGGGCCACCTCGCGGTAGTCCATCGACAGCCCGTCGCGGAACACCTCGTTGGTGATCGACGGCATGTGGGCGTGACGAACCTTGGACGCGGCGACCGTCTCCAGAACGGCGCGCCTGGACGAGAGCTCGCCGCGGTCGGTCTTGACCGCCATCGCCGAGACCGTCGCCGACTGCAGCGCGCGCAAGACCTCGACGGGGAGCTTGGATATCGGCCTGGGCCCGTAGCTGTCGATGTCGAACACCTCGACCGGCGTACCGATCTCGGCGAAGGCGCGCTTCAAGGCGGAGGCCACGGCTTCTGTCGTCTGGTCGTGGATCACCACGGCCCGGTCCTCGGGGCCGGCCGCCAGACAGGTGGTGGTCGCGTTGCGCGCCGCCTCCAGCAGGCTCTGGTCCAGCTCGGTTTCGCCGTGGTCGTCGCGGTTCGTCATCGTCCCTGGTTGCCGGTTGTTCCCCCGAACCCGAAAACTGTTATCCTCCGGTCGGGTTCGCGTCAACCGATCTATCGATTCGTTTCCTTTTTTTCGGGCTTTCCGCCCTCGTCTGAGCCATCGGCCAACGTGCTCAGCTCCGGCCACAGCTCGGTCGCCGCGGTCCCCAGTCCTTCGATCTGAGAGCGCAGGGCTCGCCTGTCGAAGTTGGAATCGGTGTTGAGGACCATGGACAGCCTCACGGTTCCACCGGTGCGATCCCACTCGAACTTGGCGGTCACGAGCCGCCGGTTGAGCTCGAGCAGACGCCGCGCAAGCTCGAGCGACGGGCCGCTGGAGCCATCCAGCACCAGGTAGCGCTCGATGAAGATGTAGACCGTCCTGGTCTTTTCGCTGTAGCGAAGGGCTATCTCGAACGACCGGCCGTCTTTCGCGCTGCGGGTGAAGACGCAGGTCGCCGAGGCGTCGTCGCAGGTGGCGTTCGCGTCGAGCCGCGCGAGCTCCTGGCGAATGGCCGGCATGTAGTCTGGGGGTCGAGACGGCTCTTCGGCCGACGTCGTGCTCGAGTGAAGCGACGCCGCTATCGCCAGCGACACGAGCGCTTTGGGCACCATCCTCCGTCTGGCGGCTAGCGTATCCACGAGAACAGTCTGTCTTTGAACAGCAAATCGCCGCTGTCGTCTCCCGGCCAGAGGACGAAGACCGCCTCGCCGACGCAGCTCTCGATCGGAACCGGCCCGAAATGGCGGCTGTCGCGTCCCAGGTTGCGGTTGTCCGCGGCGAGAAAGAAGTGCTCTTCGGGTACTGTCAGCTCGCGGTGCTTCTTGCCGCCGGCCCGGTCCATCAGCGCCACTTCGAACATCTGACCTCCGATGTACTCCTGGCCGATCCGCACCGCATAGGTGAGTTCCTCTCCCGCGCTGTCGTCCACGTAGGTGATCGGCTCGACCATCGAGCGCTGGATCATTTTGCCGTTGAGCACCAGGTGGTTGTGTCTGAACGCGACCCTCTCGCCCGGCACTCCGATGATGCGCAGCACGACCATGCTGGTCGGCTCCTCGGGGTTCTCGCAGACGGCCACGTCGCCCAGGCCCAGCTTTCCGACCGTCCGAACGGCGAATAGATCGCCGGATACCAGGTTGGGGATCATCGAGTACGATTGCGTGCGTCCGAGCTGGAAAAACAAGATGCGGCCGACTACGGCCAGCACCAGCAGCACGACCAGCAGGTAGAACAGCCCCTTGAGCAGCTTGGTCATAGCCAGCTTTCTCTTCGTCGATAGACAGACAGGACATGATGTGGTCAGCGAACGGCGGTGTCAAGCTCAACTCCGAAGGAGAGCACTCCGCGCTGTGGGGAAAGCGTTTCGGGCCGGGAATCCGGTGGGCGGCGCTCGATCGCGATACCCCGGTTTCAAGGGGGTGAGCCGGCCTTTACCCGGTGCGGATCGTTTCGGGCCGGGGGCCTGGAGCTGCGTCAGGCCCGGGTGTCATCGATAAAGCGGCCGCCACGGTCAAGGGAGAAATGCTCCCTCGCCGTTTGTGATAGCCGATGTCGCTCTACATTCACCCGATGACGCTCTCCTTGTTGCTCTTCGCGGTTCTCCGGTTCGTCGTGCGGGCCGTCTCCTCAGTCATCGATACGTGCTCTTCGTCGGGCCTTGGCGCCCGGGCACATGGTGATATCCGAAGCGGGGGTGCTATCAAACACTCGGCACTCGCGGCGGTCTCCCGCCGTGGGCCATGACACCAGTCGCACTCCCCGCCTTGGATGACCTTCCGCATTCGTCACCAGATCTCCGCGGTCGTTCCCGTTCCTCTCGTCGCCGTCTTCCTATGCCGCCACGGCGAGCCGCGGCTCGAAGACCCGCTTGCGGCGCCACATCGCCCACAGCACCGCCGCGAGCTTGCGCGCGATGGCGATCAACGCCTTCTTCCTTCCGA